>JBQGCL010000067.1:0-8236 GCA_052038485.1 Thermoleophilaceae bacterium
CCCGTCCAGTGCCCGCGGTCCATCCGCATTACGCGGGTTGCGACCGCGCCTATAGTTGGCGGCCCGTGCTTGGTGCCGCGGACTCCGCTCTCGAGACGATCGAAGTCGTGTTGGCCGACGACCATGCAGTCGTCCGCCACGGTCTACGCCTCGTCCTGGAGGCCGAGCAAGACATCTCCGTGGTCGGCGAGGCCGGCGATCTCAGCGACACCGAGCGATTGCTGCGGATCCGCCAGCCCAGCGTGCTGGTGCTCGATCTTCTGATGGGACCCGAATCGAGTCTTCTGCTCCTCCCCACCCTGCTCGAGGCTTCGCCTTCGACGGCGGTCGTGGTGCTGTCCATGGAGACCCACCCCCTCGTGGCGCGGGACGTCCTTCGACGTGGGGCGACGGGCTACCTGTCCAAGCAGGCAGAGCGGGCCGAGCTGGTCGCAGCCGTCCGTTCCGCCGCTGTGGCGGGCACTTACCTTGATCCGAGAGTCGGCGGGGAGCTCGCCCGCAAGCACATCGGTGAGTACGACGAGCTCAGCGAGCGCGACATCCAGATCCTGCGTCTCGTTGCACTCGGCCACACGAACGCTGAGATCGGGGTGCGCCTGTATCTCAGCGTCCGCACGATCGAGGCCTACCGGCTCGAGGTTCAGAGGAAGCTCGGGCTCGCGACTCGCGCCGAGGTCGTCGAATACGTCCGCGCGCGCAGGCTCCTGAGCTAGGGAGATTCGCAGATCGACCCCGGGCGCCTTGACGGCGCGGCGCGGCGTACGATTACCGCTCTTCGACCGCAAAGGACATGGAGCAAGGAAAGCTCCGCCAGCTGCTCCACGCCGCCCGTCACCTCACAGCCGAAAGCGAGCTCGACCACGCGCTCGCCGGAGCAGTATCAGTCGCCTGCGAGATGACCCACGCTCAGCATGGCGCGGTTGCGGTGTTGAACCCTGATGGAACGGGAATCGCGCGCGTCATTGTGCCCCAGGCACAGCAGGGCGACTCGGCCGCTGCCGCTGCGGCGACACCCGCGCTGCTACAGGAGATGATCGACCGGCCCGTCCCGATCTGCAGGACGGAGACCGCTGAGCCGCCGAGCGCCGACAGCGCTGCGGCGCAGCCGCCAGTCATGCGGAGCTTTCTCGCCGTGCCGATCATGGCTGGCACACGAGCTTGGGGATACATCTACCTTGCGGACCCCAGCGCCGGCGAGTTCACCCAGGACGACCAGGAGGCGGTGCTCCTTCTCAGCTCGCTGGTATTGAGCGCCATCAAGCACGTCGAGCTCATCGACAGCCTTCCGCCAAGCGCCGAGGCGGCCCGTCGCGAATTGCGCAGGAGCGAAGCCATCATTGCGATGTCGCGGCTGCTGCGGCCCGACACCGGTATGCAGGAGATCGCCGAGGTGATCGCCGAGGAAGGGCTCCAGTTCGCTGAGGCGCGCGCCGTCATCCTGTTCCTCCCGATCGGCGATCAGCTCCAAGCGGTTTCCGCTGCGCTCGATGGGCCGGCGCCCGCATCGGGCTTCTCGATCGCGTTGGATGGTCCCCTCGCTGATCGCGTATTCCGCGGTCTGCACACGGTCCACTTGCGCGGAAGTCCCCGCCCGGAAGAATTCGGCCTGCGCCGCTGGCTCGGCGCAAGCAGCGCGCTGCTGGTCCCGCTCCAGTTCGTGGGGCGGGCCGTCGGCGTACTAGCCGCTTTCGATCCCAGGTCTGGCACTCCCGAGTTCGGGCCGGAGGACGAGCGACTGCTGCGCTCGTTTGCCGATGCTGCTGCGACAGGGCTCGTTGCGTCCCGACTCGTCCAGGCCGAGTCAGCGGAGCACGGGGCCGCCGAGCGTGCTCGCGAGGGTCCAAGGCTTGCGCGGGAGCTCCACGACGAGACGCTACAAGCGCTCGGCCTGCTCCGACTTAGCCTCTCGAGCGCCCTCCAGGAAGAGCGCAGGGAGCCGCTCGCGCGAGCTGTCAGGTCGGCGATCAGCGAGCTCGATCACGAGATCGAGGAGCTACGCAGGCTGATCGACGAGCTTCGACCGGCCGCCCTCCAAGCGCTCGGTCTCGACGGCGCAGTTCGGGCGCTCGCCGAGAACGCTGCCGCCGTGGCAGGTCTCGAGGTTGTGACCAACATCAGCCTTGGCGAAGGTCCCGAACGGCTACCGACCGAGATCGAACACGCGCTGTACCGCACTGCTCAGGAGGCGCTGACGAACGTCGTCAAGCACGCGGACGCGAGCCGGGTCGAACTCGACCTCGTGAGCGACGCCGACTTCATTGAGCTACGGGTGGCCGATGACGGGCGTGGGATTGGGGCACGACCAGGGCGCATCGGCTTCGGGCTGCTGGCGATGCGGGAGCGGGTTGAGGCGGCTGGGGGGCGGTTCGACCTGACCACTTCCGCGGACGGGGGCACCACCGTGCGAGCAGCCTTCCCCGCCGTGCGAGCCCCTGGGCTTGGGGAGGTGCCATCGGCACCTAAGCCACAGGTGCCCGAGCATCGCGAGACATCGTAGGAACCACGTAGGGGGATGCGAGGCGATCGCGGATGCGATGGCTGGTCACTGGCGGATAGCGTGGCCGGGCCGCAGCTGCGGCCAACCAACCGGTGCCCTGACCAAGGAGAGGGACGATGCCGGAATCTGCGAAGCAGCCAGCTGCCCGTGCCGAGCAGGCAGGGCGGATCGAGGCCGGGCTTGACCGGCTGGAGGTGTCACTCGATGCCGCGCAGGATGCCGCGAAGGCTCTGCGTCGCGACGTGAGCCGTGGAACCCGTGACATGGCTAAGAACGTCGAGACGATGCTGACCGCCACGCGAAAGGACACACGCAAGCTCGCAAGAGCGGTTCGACGCGACGTCGGCGATCTCCAGAGAGCGATGACCTCGCCACCGGCTCCCCGCGTCCCCACACCCGCCCGGCGCCGGCCCGCAAAGGCTGCATCTGGTCGCCGAACGGGCGTCGCTGGGCCGAGACGGCCCGGGTCCGGCTAGCGCCCCACTTCTCGGGGCCAGGCGTCATCGCGCCAGCATGCGCGCGATGTCGAGTGCCGACAGGATGCCGAGTGGGTGCCCGCCCGCGTCGACTACGACCAGGTGGCTGACGCCATGCTCGGTCATGGCTGCCGTGGCCTGCCGGAGCGGATCGTCGGCGAAGATCGTCTGCGGATCCTCGGCCAGCGCGGCGACCGTGACCATGTCGGCATCGGGGCCGGCGGCCTCCACGAGCCGCCGCTCAGAGACCACCCCGACCGGCGCTTCACCGCCGGCAGTGACGAGCACGGCATGCACGTGATTGGTGGCCATGATCGCCGCCGCCGTGCGCAGAGATGCGTCGGGTGGGCAGAAGATCACACCAGGATGCATGGCGTCCGCGACGCACGCGGCGTCGAACGCGGGTGTGCCATGGGTGGGGCGGGCTCGTGACTCAGCCATCGTTCCGGCCGCTTCCGGCTTCCGTTGAGGCTCGAGGCGCTCTTCCAGCCGCCCGGTGGCGTCCGTTGGCCGGAGACCCACGCGCCGCGCCCCCGTGACCGAGTCGCTCCTTGCCCCCGGCGCTCGCGCCGTACAGCAGCCACACGACGCACCCTCCTCCGTAGAGGGCCAGCCAGGTCAACGAGACGTCTGCCGACGACTTGCGCCGGGCCACTCGGTGAAGCTGGGCGAGCGGCGAGAGTGCCGCCACCCCACCATAGCCAAGAGCAAGGGCTGCGAGGAAGGGATCGGCCTGGCTCACGCGGGCGCTCGGGGAGGGCGGGCGATGCTGCATGTGGGCGACCCTAAGGACTGCACGGGCGCGGTGCATCGGGAGGAACCACGGAGCGGCGGCTGTGGTTTGGGCGGAGCCGGGCTCGTCGATCGCGGTGCGATCGGCGAATGATGACCGTGCCGCAGATCGATCTCGTTGGGGTGGGACAAGCCGTCCGATCTCTACGTGATCGTGGGTCAGGCCCACTTCATCAAGACGGTCGAGGACCTCCACGAGGCCCTCGCCGGCGCAGCCGGCTGAGCTGACCCGTCGAACTCACGTCGGCTGGTATGAAACGAGGTGGTCCAGCCGGTCGAGCGTCTCGTGGCAGATGTTGAGCCTGCCTTCGGAAGACCGCCGAGTCGGGCGCAGGCCGCCTCCAGGTCGATGCTCCATGCGCGCAGGATCAGCCCAGGGATCCGCAGGGTCCCGCAGCGATCCGCGGAGAACCCCCGATGCCAGCCTTCGTGACGGTCCCCAGACTCGCCGCATGAGGTACGTCCGCCGCTTCGAGGAGTTCGGCATCGAGGATGTGCCGCTGGTGGGGGGCAAGAACGCTTCGCTGGGCGAGATGTACCGCGAGCTCTCGGATGATGGCGTCCGGGTGCCAAACGGATTCGCCATCACGGCCGAGGCCTACCGGTACGTGCTCGAGGCCGGCGGCGCGATGCCCGCACTGCGCCAGGCGCTCCACGATCTGGACCCCACAGACGTGAGCGACCTGGCGCGACGAGCGAAGCGCGCACGGGAGATCGTGTACGGCGCTGAGCTGCCGCCGGACCTGACGGACGAGATCATCGCCGGCTATCGGCGGCTGCAGGAGGAATACGGCGAAGACGTGAGCCTTGCGGTGCGCAGCTCCGCGACGGCCGAGGACCTGCCGACCGCGAGCTTCGCGGGACAACAGGAGACGTACCTGAACATCCACGGCGAACAGAGCCTGCTCGACGCCTGCCGGCGCTGCTTCGCAAGCCTCTTCACGGACCGCGCGATCCACTACCGCCTCGACCAGGGCTTCGATCACTTCCAGGTCGCGCTGTCGGTCGGCGTCATGAAGATGGTCCGCTCGGACCTCGCCGCCTCCGGTGTGTTCTTCTCGCTCGACACGGAATCGGGCTTCCGCGACGTCGTGTTCATCACCGGCGCGTACGGACTCGGCGAGAACGTCGTCCAGGGAGCCGTCGATCCCGACGAGTTCTACGTCGACAAGCCGACCTTCGAGGCGGGTCATCGCGCGGTGCTGCGCCGCCTGCTGGGGGACAAGGCCGTGAAGATGGTCTTCGTCGAGGGCGAGACGAAGCACACGACGCGCAACGTCCCCACGCCGAAGGTCGATCGGGCGCACTTCTGCATCGAGGACTCCGACGTGCTCGCGCTCGCCGACTACGCGATCAAGATCGAGCGTCACTACGGGCGCCCGATGGACATGGAGTGGGCCAAGGACGGCGTCGACGGGCAGATCTACATCGTCCAGGCCCGGCCCGAGACGGTGGCTTCCCAGCGGCAGCCGACGCTACTCGAGAGCTACGTCCTCGACGGCAGCGGCGATGTCGTCGTCGAAGGTCGATCCGTCGGCGAGAAGATCGCGTCGGGCGCGGTGCGCGTCATCAAGAGACTGACGGAGCTGTCGGAGTTCTCGCCCGGCGAGGTCCTCGTGGCCGACACGACGACGCCCGATTGGGAGCCGGTGATGAAGGCGGCGGCCGCGATCGTCACGAATCGCGGCGGCCGCACCTGCCATGCCGCGATCATCGCCCGCGAGCTGGGGATCCCCGCAGTCGTGGGCACGGCGGACGCGACGACGCGCTTGGGCAACGGAGACACCGTGACCGTCTCCTGCGCCGGCGGCGACACCGGGCGCATCTACCGCGGTGCCGTCGACTTCCACGTCGAACGCACGGAGGTCGCCGAAGTCGCGCGGCCCGAGACCAAGGTCATGCTTAACCTCGGCAACCCGGACCTCGCGTTCAAGACCTCGTTCCTGCCCAACGACGGCGTCGGCCTGGCGCGCATGGAGTTCATCATCGGCGAGTACATCAAGGCCCATCCGCTGGCCCTGGTCCATCCGGATCGGGTGACCGATGCCGAGGCGCGGGCCACGCTCGAGCGCCTGACGCGCGGCTATCGCGACGGCGAGACGTTCTTCGTGCAGCGTCTGTCGGAGGGCATCGGCACGATCGCGGCCGCATTCTGGCCCAAGCCGGTCGTCGTCCGCATGTCAGACTTCAAGACCAACGAGTACGCCAGCCTCGTTGGCGGCGCGGACTTCGAGCCGCACGAGGACAACCCGATGATCGGGTTCCGCGGCGCGTCCCGCTACGCCCACCCCGCGTACGCAGAGGGCTTCGCGCTCGAGTGTCGGGCGATGAAGCGCGTGCGCGACGAAATGGGCCTGACGAACGTCATCCTGATGATCCCGTTCGTGCGGCGCGTCGAAGAGGCCGAGCAGGTGCTGGCCACGATGGCGTCGTTGGGGCTGGAGCGCGGCGTGAACGGGCTCGAGGTCTACGCGATGTGCGAGATCCCGAACAACGTGCTGCTGATCGACGAGTTCGCCAGGCACTTCGACGGGTTCTCGATCGGGTCGAACGACCTTACGCAGCTGACACTCGGCGTGGACCGCGACAACGAGATCGTGGCCTTCGACTACGACGAGCGCGATCCGGGTGTCAAGGAGATGCTGCGGCTGGCCGTCGCCGGCTGTGCGCGCAACGGCGTCCACTCCGGACTCTGCGGCCAGGCGCCCTCGGACTACCCCGAAATGGCGGCGTACCTGGTCGAGATCGGCATCGACTCGATCAGTCTCAACCCGGACACCGTGCTGAAGACCACCAAGCAGATCCTCGAACTGGAACGCCGGCGGGCGTCCGCCGCGGTGTAGTCGTGTCGGTCCTGGTCTGCTACGACGGCTCACCCGACGCCCAGGAGGCGGTCCGCCGGGCAGCGGCGTTCGCCACCGACGGCCGCGCGACCGTAGTCACGGTCTGGGAGCCGTTCTCGAACGTGCTGGCTCACACCGGTGCGGACGTCCACTTCAGCGGCTACGAGCTCATCCCGGAGATCGACATGGCCAGCGAGCAGAGCGCGGAAGCCCGCGCGGCGGCAGGCGCGGCGCTTGCCCGGGAGGGCGGCCTGGACGCCGAGGCGCGTGTCCTGGAGGCAGCGGGAACGGTCGCGCAGGCGATCCTGGCCGAGGCCGCGAGGCTCGATGCCGCCGCCATCGTCATGGGCGCCCGCGGCCTGCGCGGCACCCGGCCGCCACTGCTCGGCGGCGTCGTGCGGTTCACAGTCGAGCACGCCGACCGGCCGGTCCTTGTCGTGCCGTCGCCCGACGCTCAGCGCTGATCACACGGCCGCACAGCGGGTGGGCAAGCTCGTCGCGACGGTGTCCATTCGACGGCTGATCGTGCAGGCTTCCAACGAGGCGTCCCACCTCGACGCCGGGCGGTACCGCGATTGCAGCGGGGACGATCGGCGCCCCGGCCTCCAGGGCTAGCCGACCGACGCCGTGTCGCGGGCCGCCAGGGCGTCCGTCCCATCGACGCGGGTTCCCTCGGGGAAGATCGCCACCAGGCGGCGGAGTCGGCTCGTCAATGAGCGGCCCGATGCCCGCCGCTCGCGGGCGCTCACCTCCGCGGCTACTGCGGTCACTCGCCTGGGCTTAGCAAGTGGCGCCGGAGTGCGTCCAGCAATTCGTCCACCACCTCTTCGTACGGCCGCGGCGGCCCGCTCATCGCGAAATGGACGCGGCCCGTGTTCGGCTCGAGGATGCTGGCCTCGAACAGCCCGTCGGCCCGATCAATCCGGACGACGAGCTCGTGGTGCCTGTGCTCAGTCGCGTGCTCTCGTTCCATGGACCTTCTCCTCGGTCTGGGTTCCGCTCCCCACCAGCTCGCGGAGCGGCACTAGCTGATCGCGCAGAAGTCTGGGCATGAGGAACCGCTCCCGCGCCCCGGCCGATCCGCAGGCGTCCGCCAGCACCCCACGCGATTCCGTGCGGTCCGGGTTTTGCTCGTTGCCGATTCCGTAGTCGCGTACCAGCGCCGCCGGTCCCTCGACGAGCACACGGTCGAGGTGGCGGTCGTCGAGCTCCAGGGCGCCGTGCCGTCCGCGTCCCGCCGGAATCGATCGCGAGAGCTCGTGAACGAGCGTCTCGCGGCCATCGCCAGCTCCTCGACCGTGCACGGCGGCGCCAGCAGCCGCCGCCACGCCGCCCACAGGGAATCCGTAGCCCAGGTGCACGTCCGGCATCGCCAGCGCGCCACGCGAGCCTTCGCCGCAGCTGCGGCAGGTGGGCGAGGTCGCGTGGGAGATCCCCGCTTCCTGGCGCGCGGACATGCGCGTGTTCGCCGACGAGGAGCTGCTCGACGCGCGTGGCGAGCATCACTTCGCGACGGGCCTCAGGTCGAGCAAATCGAGCTCTCGGAGCGGGACCAGCATGATGTCCATCGTCTTACAGTCCTCCACAGCGCGTTGAGCGCCGCCGCCGGCCTCGCAGACGATCCTGAG
>JBQGCL010000068.1:0-26181 GCA_052038485.1 Thermoleophilaceae bacterium
CTCGTGGTCAGGGCCAGGAACTCCTGGCGGGTGCGGGCGTCGTCGCGGACGAGACCGCGCAGCGCCGAGGTCACTGTCTTCGCACCGAGCTTCTGCACGCCGCGCAGCGACATGCACAGGTGCTCGGCTTCCAGAACGACCCCGACGCCCTTGGGCTCGAGCTCACGCTCGAGCCAGCCGGCCACCTGAGTGGTCAGCCGTTCCTGGATCTGGAGATCGCGGCTGAAGTACTCGACGACGCGGCCGAGCTTGCTCAGCCCGATGATCCGCTCGCCGGGGAGATAGCCGATGTGCGCGACGCCGTGGAAGGGAAGGAGGTGGTGCATGCACAGCGAGTGGAACGGAATCGAGCGTGCGACGATCAGCTCGTCGTAGCCGTCGTCGTTTGGAAACGTGGTCGCCCGAAACGGCTGCGGGGTGAGCAGCTCGGCGTAGGCGTCGGCGACCCGGCGGGGCGTCTCCTCGAGCCCCTCCGAGTCGACGTCCGCGCCGAGCGCGCGGAGCAGGTCCGTCGCCGCGCGCACGACCGCGCCATGTTCGATCCGACGGTGGTCCCCATGGAGACGCCCGTTCGTGGCATTCACGGTCATATGAGGTTTGCGTCGGCGCCCGGCAACTTCTTACGGCCGGGTAAGGAATCGCCGCTCGGCGACGCGTATGACCCGAGGACATTCGATGTCGATCCAGATCAAACGTGCCTACGAGCCTGCCGCCGCGGACGACGGCCATCGGGTGCTGATCGACCGGTTGTGGCCGCGCGGGGTCTCGCGCAAAGACGCCAGGATCGACGGCTGGATCAAGGAGCTGGCCCCGAGCACCCAGCTGCGGCAGTGGTTCGGACACGACCCGAGACGCTTCGAGGAGTTCCGCCGGCGCTACGTGGAGGAGCTTCGCGACGAACGCCCGCGGCTCACAGCCCTGCGGCGCCGCGCCCGCGCCGGCAGGGTCACTCTCGTCTACTCCGCCCGTGACACGGAGCACAACGACGCCGTCGTTCTTGCGGAGATCCTCAGGCGCGGACTTCCGAAGACTCGTCCATGAGAGATCGCGGCTACGTGCCTATCGGTGACTACGCCGCGATCGGCGACGGGCGAACCGTCGCGCTCGTCGCGCGGGACGGGTCGGTGGACTGGCTGTGCCTGCCAGACCTCGACTCGCCGAGCGTGTTCGCGGCCGTTCTGGATGCCGATCGCGGGGGGAGATTCGCGCTGTGTCCTGAGATCCCCGCCGAAGTGCGGCGCCGCTATGTGCCCGACACCAACGTCCTGGAGACCACGTTCACGACCGCCCAGGGCGTGGTCCAGGTCACCGACGCGATGGCTCTACCTGACGTGGGGCTGGGACCGACACGAGAGCTGATCAGGCGAGTCGACGGGATAGCCGGACAGGTCCCCATGCGCTGGCGCATCACTCCGGCATTCGATTTTGGCGCGGCGTCGTCACGGCTCGAGCGCCGGGGCGACATCCCGGTGGCGCTCGCAGGGCCCGACGCGCTCGCGGTCTGCTGCTGGGGAGCTGGCGAGGTGCAGGTCGACGCCCGGTCCGTCTTCGGGCGCTTCGACGCATGCGAGTCCAGCTCGGCGGTGATCGCGCTGTGCGGATCGCACCAAGAGCCGCTCGTCTTCCCCGCGCGACAGGACGTCGAGGCACGCTTGAAGGGCACGGTCGACTACTGGCGAGACTGGGCCGCGCACCGGGCGTACGAGGGCCCCTGGCGCGCGGAGGTGATACGCAGCGCGCTGGCGCTCAAGCTGCTCTTCCACGCACCCTCCGGGGCAATCGCCGCAGCGGCCAGCGCCTCCCTGCCTGAGGTGATCGGCGGCGAGCGCAACTGGGACTACCGGTTCTGCTGGGTGCGCGACTCGGCCTTCACGCTCGACGCCCTGCTGCAGCTCGGCTGCCCGGGCGAAGGCGAAGCGTTCTTCTGGTGGCTGCTGCACGCATCGCAGCTCAGCCACCCGCGCCTGCAGGTCCTGTACCGCCTCGACGGCGGCGACCGCGCACCCGAACGCACGCTGGACCTGGATGGCTATCGCGGGTCCCGCCCCGTCCGGGTCGGCAACGCCGCCGCGACCCAGAGCCAGTTGGACATCTACGGCAGCCTGCTTCAGGCCGCGCTGGTCTACGCGCAGTCGGGTGGACGGCTCGACCGCGACACGGGCCGGCGGCTCGCCGGCATCGCGGACTTGGTATGCCGCATTTGGCGAGAGCCCGACTCCGGCATCTGGGAGGTGCGCAGCGAGCCCGCCCACTTCACGCAATCCAAGATGATGTGCTGGGTGGCGCTCGACCGCGCCCTTCACTTGTGCGAGGTCGGCCACATCCCGCGCGCCCACGCGTCGACCTGGCAGCGCGAAGGGCTTGCAATCCGCGAGTTCATCGAGACCCACTGCTGGTCGGAGCGACTGCGCAGCTACACCCGTCACGCCGGTAGCGAGGACCTCGACGCCAGCCTGCTCTTGGGGATCCTGTTCGGCTACGACGCGTCCGACCCCAGCCGGCTGACGTCGACGGTGGACGCGCTCCGGCGTGAGCTGGGGCACGGCCCGCTGCTCTCCCGGTACACCGGGGAGGACGGCCTCGCGGGTGCCGAGGGTGCCTTCCTCTGCTGCTCGTTCTGGCTGGTGGATGCGCTCGCCCGGATCGGCCGCCTCGAGGAGGCCACCGCACTGATGCAGGAGCTGATCGCCGTCGCCGGCGACGTCGGACTCTACGCCGAGGAGATCGACCCGCGGACCAACGAGCTGCTGGGCAACACGCCCCAGGGACTCGTGCATCTCGCGCTCATCAACGCCGCGGTGTCGATCTCGAAGGCGAGCGTCGGATGAGCCTTTGGGGAGCCCTTGCCGGCGGCTTCGTCGGCACCCTGGTGTTGACGACCGCGCTGCGGACGGCGAACGAGATGGGGCTCACACGCGTCGACCTGCCCTTCCTTCTCGGCACGGCCCTGACCGGCGATCGCGCACGTGCCAAGGCACTCGGGTACCTGTTGCACCTCATGGCCGGCGAGATGTTCGCGCTGATCTACTACGCGATCTTCAGTGCGATCGACACGAGCGGATGGCTGCTAGGAGCACTGCTCGGGCTCCTCCACGGAATCGTCTCCGCCAGCGCGCTCGTGAACATCCTGCTCCCCGCCGTACACCCTCGTATGGGGACCACACTGAGCGCGGCCGACAGTCATCCCGTGCTCGAGCCGCCGGGCTTCCTCCTACGCAACTACGGCCCCGGCACCCCAATCGCCACGTTGCTGGCACACATCGCGTACGGCGCGATCGTGGGTGGCTTCGCCGCGATCGCCCGCTAGGCGTCGGTCGCGTCGAGCGCGAGGCCGTCGTCCGCCAACCGCATCCGCAGCTTGCGCCGGGCTTCGTGCAGGGTCTTGTAGACGGCGCCGCGAGTCGTGTTTCGGCGCTCTGCCAGCACGTCGATGGGAACATCGTTGAGAGCGATCGCGACGAGCACGGCTCGTTGATGCGGGGTGAGCACCTGGCCGATCGCGTCGCGTACGGCGTGGATCAGCTCAGCGGCCTCGGCCTGAGTGGACGGAGCTCGCCGGTCGTCGAGCACCTCCGCGAAGGCGTCGCCTTCCAAAGGGAGCTCTCGGCCGTGCCATGGGCGGCCGCGGGCCTTCACAGCGGCTTCCAGTAGGGCGAACTTGTACGCCCACGTCGTGAAGCGACTGTCGCCGCGATAGGTGTGCAACTTGGCCAGGATCGCGACGAGGGCGTCGTCTGCGGCCTGCAGGGCGAGATCGTCGAGGCCGACCGAAGCGACGACGCTTACCCCCGGCTGTCGCCGGCGGAGCTCGAAGCGGGTCGCGCGCAGGAGCAGCGCGTGCAGGTCCTCGACCGCCTCTACGCGATCGCGGCCGTCGCCAGACAGCCGTCGCACCCAGGCATCCGATTCCGCGTCGAGCGCCCGACCAGCGGTTCGCGTTGCCATCGCAGATGTGGTCATGCTGCTCGCCCGCTGGTATGGGGGTTCGGTGCGGCAGGCGCGAGGAGCGTTGGCTGAAGGCCGAGTAGGCGCATGTCTCGGAGGGCTTGGGTAAGGCGGTCGCCGGCGAGCAGTGGCTCGGTCGGATCGAGCTCGAGCTCGATCAGCCAGCCGATGTCGAGATGCGCATCGGGGCGGCCTTGGATGAGGCGTGACAGACGGACGGTGGCGTGGGGCGCTTGGGCGCGCAGGTCCTTGACCTCGAGCTCGAGCCAGCCTTCGAGTTCGTCGGCGGAGACCGGGACTCGCGGGTGGCAGCGGATCGCCAGTTGGACCATGGACCCAGCTTGCGCGGCGACAGTCGCTCCGGCAATGGGTGTCAGCCTGCATCCGAGACGGCCCCATTGCTCAGATCGCAGGTAAGAACCCAGCACCTGCCGGCGCTAAGAAAGCGTGGACAAGACAACTGGAGGACACGCCGCGACCGCACGGCTCGCCAGCTGGCGGTACACGCGACTACGCAGAGCCGGCTTCCACGCCGAGCTGGCAGAAGCCGTCTCACGCGAGAGTGCGGTGGATCTGCACGCCTTGATTGAGCTGGTCGAGCGCGGCTGCCCCCCAGAGCTCGCGGCACGGATCCTCAGGCCGCTGGACGACGAACGGCGCCCGTGCTGAGTACAGCTGCGGGCTCTAGTCTGGGTGGGCGAATGAGCTCTCCTGTCTCCACCCCTTCGGGAGCGGGCGCGCCCGTCGCCGAGATGGACTCGCGGGCGTGGTTGAGCGCGCTTCGGGGCACGGGGACCGAGCATGACCAGGCGGTGGCGCGCCTCCACGAGTTGCTCCTCCGCGCGGCGACGTTCGAGGTCTCGCGCCGGCGCGCCGCGCTCTCATACGTCCGCGGCGAGGAGCTCGACGATCTGGCACTCCAAGCCGCCGACGACGCGCTCGTCGCGGTGCTGGGCAAGCTCGACGACTACCGCGGTGCGAGTCGCTTCACCACCTGGGCCTATAAGTTCGCGCTCCTCGAGGCCGGCGTGCGCCTCCGCCGGCGGGCGTGGCAGGAACGCGAGGTGGTACTCGACCCCGAGGCGTGGCCGGCCGTGGCGGACTCCGGCGAAAGTCCCCAGAGCCAGGCCGAAACAGGCGAGCTGATGAAGGCGCTGAAGCAAGGCGTGGACAGCTGTCTGACCGAACACCAGCGCGACGTGCTGGTCGGGCTCGCCCTCAACGGAGTACCGATTGATGTGCTCGCCGAGCGGCTCAACACGAGCCGCGGGGCGCTTTACAAGACGCTGCACGACGCCCGACGAAAGCTACGCGCCGACCTCGCCGAGCGGGGATTCAGGCTCGACTCGACCTAGCGGAGACCGACGATGGACAAGCCGACGAACGACGCCATTCTCAAGCGACTGCTCGGACCCGCCGACCACGAAGTGCTCTGCGACGAGTGCTTCGAGAAGCTCGACGAGTACGTCGAGCTTGAGATCAAGGGGGCGCCGGCCGACGAACAGATTCCCGGCATGCGGGCGCACCTCGAGGGTTGTCCCGCTTGCCAAGAGGAATACGCCAGCCTGCGTGCGCTGGTGGAGAAGGACGAAGCCGCCAGTTAGGCGTGTCCTCTGGAAGCCGTGCGGGGGGTGGTGAACACCATTCGCGGTGAGTCAGTCGCGAACGATCCCGTGCAGCCTGTCCTGTCGAGCCCCGTAGAGGTAGCTCGCGACGAGGGCCAACACTCCGCCCGGAACGGGCCAGAGGGCCTCCCCGAGACCGGGTGGATTTGTCGAGGGAATGCCTGGAGTGGGCAGCAGGAGCCCGGATACGAGCGACCCCGCGAGCGCGGCCAGGAAGGCGCCGATGATCCCGCCCCAGAACCTGTCGGGCAAGAAAACCGTGAAGTGCCAGACGGCGATGCCGATCATCGCCCAGACGAAGACGCTCAGCGCCATGACGACGAGGGTTCCAGTGCGGGAGGTCCTCGCCAATGCGCACTTGTACCCATGGTGGAGCGCCGGCGATCAGGGCAATCTGAGCCGGATGGGCACCGCCGGCCAGATCGGGGATGGGTTCTGCTGGACTCTCGCCGAGCGACGGGCGACCATCCAGCCTATGGCCATTGAGTCGCCGGCCTCCCGATCGCCGCCTGAGACGTCAGCTGCGTCGACGGAGGCGTTCGGGCCGGCGCCCGCGTCGACCGAGTCGCGGAGGGGTCGCCCACTGCTGTGGCTGGTGTTCACGGCCAACTGTCTGGTCTTCCTGGTCGCGCTGCTGCTGCTGGCCTTCAGCCCGATCACCATCGATGCCCCGATCGAGATCGATCAGTTCGCCCTGCTGGTTGCGGGGTTCATCGTGCTCGTCGCGCTCAACCTGCTGATGTTGCGGCGTGTCCTCTCACCCCTCGTCCACCTCACCGAGGTGATGACGTCCGTCGATCCGGACCGGCCAGGTAGGCGACTCTCCGCGGTACACCCACGCAGCGCCGAGGGTCAGGCGCTTGCCGCGGCGTTCAACGCGATGCTCGACCGTCTGGAGCGGGCGCGACACGAGGCGGCCCGAACCGCGCTGGCCGCGCAAGAGGCGGAACGGCTCCGGGTCGCGAGGGAGCTCCACGACGAGATCGGGCAGACCCTGACCGCCATCACGCTCCAAGCCGAGCGGGCCGCCGAGGGCGATCCCGCGTCGGCGCCGGCCGAGTTCGGACGCGTCGCCGATGCCGTCCGTGACAGCCTCGACGAAGTTCGCCGAATCGCCCGCGAGCTGCGCCCGGAAGCACTCGACGATCTGGGTCTCGTGAACGCCCTGATCGCGTTGAGCACGCGACTCAACACGCAAGGTGGCCCGGTCGTCAAGCGCGAGCTTCAAGGTGCGCTTCCGCCCCTCTCGGCCGACGTGGAGCTGGTCATCTATCGCATAGCCCAGGAGAGCCTCACCAACGCCGTTCGCCACTCCGGTGCGCGGTCGGTCACGGTGTCGCTTCAAGCAGACGCTGAGACGCTGACCCTGCGCGTTGCCGATGACGGCCGTGGAATGCCGAGCGAGCTGCCGGATGGAACGGCCGGGATCGCGGGTATGCGTGAGAGAGCGCTGCTGGTCGGCGGCCGGCTCTCCATCAAGTCGGGTCCCGGTTCCGGCACCGAGGTGGAGCTGTCGATCCCGCTTGATGAGGAAAGCCAATGACCGTCCCGCTCAAGACACGGATCTTGCTCGCGGACGACCATGAGGTCGTCCGCGACGGCCTCCGCATGGTCCTCGACTCGGCGCCTGACTTGGAGGTGGTCGCCGAAGCCGGGGACGGCGCGGAGGCGGTCGAAGTTGCGCTCTCCGAAGACGTGCATCTCGCGGTCCTGGACGTGACGATGCCTCGGATGACCGGCCTCCAGGCCGCGCTCGAATTGTCGAAGCGCAAGCCGGAGCTGCGCGTCCTGATCCTCTCGATGCACGACAACGAGCAGTACTTCTTCGAGGCGCTCAAGGCCGGAGCATCCGGCTACGTGCTCAAGTCCGCGGCCAACCGCGACCTGATCGAGGCGTGCCGGGCGACTATGCGCGGCGAGCCCTTCCTCTATCCGGCGGCGGTGAGAGCGCTCGTGAAGGACTATCTCGACCGCGCGAGTCGCGGTGAGACGACGCCGGAGGACCCGCTCAGCCCGCGCGAGCTCGAGGTGGTGAAGCTGATCGCCGAAGGTCTCACCAGCGAGGAGATCGCCGAGCAGCTGTTCATCAGCAAGAAGACCGTCGACCGTCACCGGGCCAACGTGCTGGAGAAGCTCGGTATGCGCAATCGCGTCGAGCTGACTCGCTACGCCATCCGCCGCGGGCTGGTCGTCCCCTAGTCCGCGAGGGAAGCGGCGATGACCGCGGCGAGGAGGGCGATCGCTCCGACCAGGCTGAGGAGCGTCACCGCGAGGACCCAAGCGGACCGCGTCAGTGCTAGAAGCCCGACCGGTGCGACGACCATCGCGAGACAGACACAGCTGGCGATCAGCAGGGCCGGATAGCCGGCCGACTCCGCTGCATGGTGGAAATGAAGAAGTGGATTCTTCGGTCGCATGGCCCAACCCATGCTTGCCGGGCGGCGAGCCGGCGCACATACGCCCTAAGCACCATTCCGCGGCCTGATTACTGCTGACTGCGGCGAGGATCGGAGCCGCTCGGTATTCCGAGATACTCAGCCGATGAGTACCCCCGCGCATGGCAGCGGCCGGCCGCACGTCGTCGTGGGCTACGACGGCTCTCCGGATGCGGCGAACGCGCTCGAGACCGGCGCGCGCGTGCTACCCGGTTTCCTCGCGCACGTGGTCCACGTGTGGGCGCCGCCGTTCGCAGGTGGGGAGTTGCGTCGCCGGTTACTTCGGTCCGCCGCCAGTCTCGACGAATTCGCTGCGATGCTGGAGCGCGAAGGTGAGGCCGAAGCCGAGCGGATTGCGGCTGACGGCGTCGCACTGGCCGAGGCCGCAGGTTGGGAGGCCGAGCCCCTCGCTCAGCGCGGCTACGGCGACGCAGGATTCGAACTGGCTCGGCTGGCCGAGAAGCTGCGGCCGGCGGCTGTCGTGGTCGGCTCACGCGGTCTGAGCGGCGCCCGCGCCGTGCTCGGCAGCGTGTCGGACGCGGTCACGCACTACAGCCCGGTGCCCGTGCTGACCGTGCCACATCCGCTTCTCGCCGAGGAGCGCCAAGCCGTGGCAGCGGGTCCCGTGGTGGTCGGATACGACGAGTCGGACTGCGCGCGTGCCGCGCTCGCCGGCGCCGCGTCCCTGCTACCGGGGCGCCACCTGATCGCGGTGACGGTTCCCGACGAAGACGTCAGCGGCGCGGGCGCCGAGGTTGGGGCGGCTGAGACCGTGGTTCTCGACGCGGCGCGGGGGCCGCGTGCTGTCGCCGATGCGCTCGCCGCGTTCGCCGTGGAACGCAACGCCGCGCTCATCGTCGTTGGGTCCCGCGGACGGTCGGCGTGGCGCAAGATCGTGCTTGGGAGCGTGGCTGTGGCGGTGCTGCGGCAGGCGGAACGCCCGGTGCTCACCGTGCCCGCCAAGCCCGGCTGGACCTGAGTCCGGGCGGGCCTGGCCCACTACACGTCGTCGGATGCCGGCTCGTGGGGGGAGCCCGTGGTCTCCGCGTCGATGACCCCGTCGGCCGCCGTGAGCAAAGCGGAGACCGTCGTCAGCCCCGCGGGCGTGATGGCCAATTGGGTGTGCTTGAGCGGGCCCGCGTGACGCCAGCTGACCAGACCGCGTGCAGACAGGCGACGGCCGCAGCGCCGGACGTCCACAGGACGCTCATCGAGCGCCTCTGCCAGCTCCGGAATGCCGGCCTCGCGATCAACCAGCCGGACCAGTATCCGCAGCTCAGCGGCCGACAGCCGTCGCCGCCCAACGAGCTCGAGCACGCGATCGAGGGCCACCCCGGCGGGGCGGGGGGTCGCGGGTGCCTCTTCGTATCGAGGAGTGTGGGCCCGAACCTGATCCATACCCGGATGGTCGCCGCGCGTGGGCGTGGCGACAATGGGTGTCAGCCTGCAAGTTCCGTTTGGGCATTGCGACCCATTCACGCCCACGGCTGGGGCGGCGACGATGCCCGGCATGAACAGCGCAAGCCAGCTCCGCAACCGCGCCTCCGACGTCGTCGATGCGGCGCGTCGGTTCGAGGCGGCCGCACAGTCGCCCGACAGCTATCCGGGCGTGCCGGATTCTCTCGCAGCACTTGAGGAGGCGCTTCAGCTGCTGAGCGCAGCGTGGTATCGGCTCGCGGCCGACGCCCGGCCTCGCACCGATGGCATCCCGCGCGAACAAGAGGTACGCGTCTTGGCCACGCTTCACGACGTCGCGGCGGCGTTTGCGCGTGCCGCCCGCACGTGTCGGAGTGGCCGCACGAAGGTTGCCCCGATCATCGAGCGCCGCCTCGCGGCCGCTGGAGCGATACCGCAGCAGGCAGATGACAACCGAGGGTCCTCCTCTCAGGGTGGCCGCGTTCGAGGCGCTGGTGGCGCTCGAGCGCGGTCGCTCCCACCGGCGACGGAGGCGCACCGAATGGGTGTCCGCTAGCGGCTGGATCGGTCGTTGTACCCATACGCGACCGGCGGCTCCAGCGGCAACCTTGGTGGTGTCCCCGACGCAGAGGAGGTAGACGTGCCCAGCGGCGTCTTCCCAGTCCCCAAGTTCCGTCCCGCTCCCGACCGCGGCGATCGTATGAGCCTCGCGGTTCGGCTGCGGACCCGCTTCAGGCGCAGTCGTCTCGACGCCGAGCTCGCCCAAGGCGGCGACCCCTCCGCGAGCGACGAGCTCACGTTTCGAGCGACCCAGCTGCGCTCTCCGGGCGAGCGCGCGCGACTCGCCGACACCCTGATCAAGACCCTGGGCAGCGCACGCGGCCCGAACCTGGGCGCGTTCACCCGCAGGGCCCAGCGACGCGATGCGGCCATCCGGCAAACCGCCGATGACCTCCTCGCACTCGCTCGTCGGATGCGGGACGACCGGCCCATCGATGTCGCGGGTGCCGCCATGACCGCTCGGCTCATCGATGACCGGGCGAGCGAGCTCCATCGCGGAGTGGCACACGAGCTACAGGCCGCAGTCCAGGCCGCGCGGCTTGCGCTCGACGGCGCCACGGCGAGCGCACATGAAGACCTGCGGGCCGCCGCCTAGGGCGAACCGGGCAGAGAGCATGGCAGTACTAGGCTGCTGCCGTGACCGAGCACAGCAACGAGGCCCGTCGGCCGGCCCTTCTCTGCTATGACGGCTCCGACTTCGCGGGGCGAGCAATCCGACAGAGCGCTGCGATCGTCGCTGGCGGGCCAGCGATCGTCTTGACGGTCTACGAGTCGCTGGGGTCGGCCCTGCTGCGCTATGCGCCCTCCGACGCGACCGAGCTGGGGCGGCAGTTCAAGGAGATCTCGGAGGACGTGGTCGATGATCTCGACGCCGGCGCGGGGAGGCGCGCGCAAGACACCGCGGATGAGGGCGCCGAGCTGGCGGTGGCAGCTGGTTTCGATGCCGAGCCGCTGGCCCGCCGCGCGCTTTCGAGGACCGCCGAGCGCGATACGGCGACGGTCTGGCGGGCGATTCTCGAGCTCGCCGACGAGCGCGACGCGGCGGTGCTGGTCGTAGGCGCTCGCGGGGCCTCCGCGCTAGGCGCAGCTCTCCTGGGCAGCGTCTCCTACGGGCTCGTCCACAACAGCAAACGGCCGGTACTCGTCGTGCCACCCGCGGACTGAGCCGCATACTCCGCTCAGCCGGTCGCCGAGTCTCGGCCCGCACGGCGCCCGATCAGCAGGATCACGGCGACGGCACCGGCGGTCATCAGCAGGCCGACGACGAACATCCCCAGGCCGGCCCAGATCGCCCAGCCAAGCTTGACCCCGGCGTCGGCCTCCACGTCGATGTTGCGTGCCGCGTCGGCATTCATCACGACCGCGGTCCAGCGACCGAACTCGGCATCCCAGGTGAGCGCCTGCTCGCCGGAGCCTTGGGACTTGGCCACCCAGAACCCCTGGGCGCTGGGTGGCGTGCGCGGCGCTTGGCCCTGATGCAGGTCGAACTGGGGATCGTCGCCGTCGAAGTCGGTCAGCTCGTCGTGGGCGACGTCACCGAGGTAGCGATCGACGTCGCTGTCGGGCCCGATCCCGACGAACACGGGCCTCTGGCTGTCAACCTGGATTCGGATGTCACCGAGGACCTTGTCCGGGGCCCAGTCGACCTCATCCACGCCGAGGTCGATGTCCTCCGTGGTGATCGCGTAGGTCGCGCTCTCGAGCTGCCGGCGATCGGACGTGAAGTAGCCGTCGTCGTCGCGGCCGAAGAGGAAGGCGGCGATGACGGCGATGCCCCCGAGCAGCAGCGCAAGGCCGATCAGCCCGCCGATGCTGGCGAAGACCATCCCGACCACACGGCCAGCCGTCCACTTCGATCGCCGAGCCACTAGCCGGTCGCCGCCGACATTGTCCTCACCTCTTTCCAGGGACCCGACCATCCCAGGCGCGAAGGGGCAAGGCATCCGTAGTCGACCGACGTCCTCGGCTGTTACCTACGGTCAGTGGAGGCTGGGTCGGTAGACGAGCTCTTGGATGTTGCCGTCGAGGGTCCGGCTCTCGATCAGCTCGAGGTCGAAGTCGGCTGCCCCCTCGAAGATCGGGTCAAGCCCGGTCTGACCGGTGATGACGGGGAAGAGGGTCACCTGCACGCGGTCGACCAGGCCGGCCGCCATCAGCGCGCGGTTCATCGACAGGCTGCCGTGCGAGCGCAACGGCACCTCGGACTCCTCCTTGAGCCGGGCGACGACGTCGACGGCATCACCGCTCACGACCGTCGCGTCCGGCCAGTCGAGGGGGCCTTCCAGCGTCGTCGACACCACGGTTGCCGGCAGGCTCCTCATCCGGGTGACCCATGGGTCGCGCACCTCCGACTCCTCGGTGCTGGAGGCCAGCATCCGCGCGAATGCCCGATACGTGTTGGCCCCGAAGACCATCCGCTGCTCCGCGTCGTACAAGGCGAGGCGGTGGTCGAGCAACTCGGGCCCTTGCTTGCCCCAGTAGCCGGTCCAGTCGCCGCCGGCGGCGCCGTAGCCGTCGAGGCTGGAGAAGACGTCGAAGGTGTAGGTAGCGGTCATGGGTCTACAGACCCCGGCACGCTGCGAGACTCATCGCCGTCCGCGAGACTGCGGGGGCGATGTCGGCTGAGAACGTCGAGTTCGTGCGCCACCTCTACGAGTCGGGGCTGTTCGATCGAGATCCCGCGGAGCTTCTGAAGCTCGCGACTCCCGACATCGAGTACGTCAATCCTCCCTACGCGGTGGAACCGGGCGTGCGCCGCGGGCTCGTCGCCGTCGGGCAGGCGATGCGCCGCTTCGCCGAAGTCTGGGACACGTCCCGCCACGAGCTCCGGGAGCTGTACGACTGCGGAGACGCGGTCGTGGCCGCCGTCAACTGGCACATTCGCGGCCGAGGAAGCGAGCGGGAGCTCGTCAACAAAGAGGCGCACACCTGGACGCTGCACGAGGGCAGGATCGCTCGGTTCGAATGGGGGCAGGATCTCGACACGGCTCTCGAGGCCGCCGGCTTCCCGGACTAGACCTCCGGCCGCCACCACAGGACTTCAACCCGAATCCCGTCCGGATCGAAGACGAAGAACGCGTAGTAGTCCTCGATGTCGCGATCGTTCTCGGGAGGGAAGTGAATGTTCGCGTCGCTTGCGAGGCACCGCTCGTACGCAGCATCGACCTCGTCCCGCTCGTCGACCTCGAACGCCAGGTGCTCGATTCCCACGGAGTAGTAGCGGTGCTCACCTCCGTCGGCCGGGCGCAGCCCGAGCCCCGTGCGTGTCGTGGGCTCCTGCAGGTAGACGACCTCCTCTGTTCCTCGATAGGTCGGGTACCGGAGCTCGTTCGTCCAGCCGAGCGGCCTGAGAAGGGCGCGGTAGAACGCGAGGGATCGCTCGACGTCGGCGACAGCGAGATCGACGTGGTGGATGGGCATTGCCGGCATGGGCCCTCCAGGGTTGAGTTGGTCCGACCCTAATCGGTAGCCGGGCCCCCGGAGAAGCCGTAGCGCGCCACAACCCGCGTACCGAGGTAGGCGAACGGCGCCACGATGATGGCGGACGGGATCGTGGTCATGCCCGATGCGTTGGTGACCACCAGGTCCGGTCCGAACAACGCGTCGAACAGGACCGCAAGCCACATCACGGCGATCGCGAGCGACGCCCACATCTCCGGGACGACGACCTGCGAAAGCAACGGCCGCCTCTCGGGCAACGCACCCGAGGACTCTTGTGCAGCAGTCGTCACATCCAACACCTCCTTCCCTGGCAAGCCTGGCGCAGGCAGGGCACCGGCGAGTCTGTAGAAGGCCGCGCTCGTGGTGTCCGAACTACGGATCCAGCCGAAGCGACAGAACAGGCACTCCCGACCGGGCGCGCGCCGCGCTATACCGGCGGGAGTGAGCGCCGCCCCCGCCAAGCGCGCGCTGGTCACCGGCGCGGGACGCGGGATCGGCCGGGGCGCCGCGCTGGCGCTGGCCGATGCGGGCCACGAGGTCGTGTGCGCGGCGCGGACTCGCGCCGACTTGGACGCGGTCGTGGCGGAGATCGAAGCCCGCGGTGGGCGGGCTCGCGCGGTCGCGCTTGACGTCACCGACAGCAACGCCGTCGGTGCACTCGACGTCGACGGCGTCGAGGTGCTCGTCAACTCGGCGGGGACCAACATCCCCGAGCCGTTCCTCGACGTCACCGAGGAGCACCTCGACGCTCTGCTCGCCGTCAACCTGAAGGCCACCTTCCTCGTCTCGCAGCGCGTCGTGCGGGCACTCAAGGCGAGCGCGAAGCCTGGGGCCATCGTCAACGTGTCCTCGCAGATGGGCCACGTCGGGTCGCCGCGCAGGACCGTCTACTGCGCGACGAAGCACGCGGTGGAGGGGCTGACCAAGGCGATGGCCGTCGAGCTGGCGCGGGACGGGATCCGCGTCAACGCCGTCGCGCCGACATTCGTGGACACGCCGATGACGGCCGGCTTCTTCGCCGACGCGAGCTTTCGCGACTGGGTGATGGAGCGCATCCCGCTCGGGGAGCTCGCGAGGGTCGAGGACGTCGCGGCGGCGATCTGCTTCCTGGTGTCCGACTCGGCCCGGACGGTCACCGGGACGAGCCTCGCGGTCGACGGGGGGTGGACCGCGCAGTGAGTCAGCAGCGCCGGCGGGGCTCCGTGTTGCCGAGCGGGATGCAGCGGGTCACCACGCTTGGCCGCTGTCCCCGGCGCAGGCGGTAGCGGACCAGCTTGCCGTCGTAGGCGTGCGCGGTGACGCGCACCTCGAGCGTCTGCCCGGCTGCGAGCTCCCGCAGGACGATCGCGTTCCCCCGGAGCCTGTGCGACTTGAACGGGCAGCCGTCGCCGGTGCAGCTGAGGCGGACGATCGCGCGCGGCGGCAAGTGTGTGACACGCAACCGGCTCGGCTCGGTGCCCGTCGAGGTCAGCGAGACCTTGGCCGGGTTCCGCCTGCCGAGCTCGTGGAGGCCCCACGGCGGGTTGGCGTTCACGACCCGTCCGGGCTCACAGGTCGCGACGAAGCTCGCGAATCGCGTCGAGGGGTGCCGCGCCCTGATCGTGAAGACCCCGGCCGGTACGCGGGTCCAGACGACGCCGCCGTCGATCGAGGACAGCGGCTGCGTGGGGTCTGGGATCACGTTCTCGTTGAAGTAGACCGGCTTCGGAAGGACGGGCGTCGAGAACGCCGTCGCGCCGGCGACACCGTGCGCGCCGTAGCCGGTGAACCCGCGGAAGGAGAGGTCGCGTACGTTGCGGGTGCTGAACGTCGACACGATCGCGCACTGGCGCAGCTCGCCGTTTTCGTCGAGCGGCACGTCGAGCAGTGCCGCGAGCGCGAGGTAGATGTTGTCCCGCGGCGTCTGGAAGTTCACGCGCGCGAGGTCCTCGCCCGGCGTCCGGAAGGTCTGGAGGTAGATCGTGTGGTAGCCGGCGGCCGTGATGTACGGCGTGATGTTCGCCCGGTCCGGCACCACGAGGTCGTAGCTGCCGTCACGCCGGACCGTCGCGCGAACCCGCGGACGCTCGGCCACGCGGACGGTTGCGCCGCCCAGCCGCACCTTCGTGTTGTTGAACTCGTAGGCGGTGCCGCGGATGTGCACCGGCCGCGCCGACGCGCTCGCCGCGCCGAGGCCCAGGCAGAGGCAAACGGCGCAGATCGTCAGGGTGGCTGTCGGTGCGACACTGCTTCGCATGGCGGTTCGGCGCATCATGCCCTATTACGAGTCATCGGATCTGGAGGCCACGCGCCTCTTCTACACGCGCGTGCTCGGTCTCGAGGAGGGCAGCTTCGGCGGCGACTACGTCGGCTTCGGGTCGGGCCCGGCACAGGTTCTCTTCGCGCCACCGGGCACCGAGCCGGTGCTGCCCAACATGGGGATGGACGTCGGATCGCGTGAGGCCGTCGATGCAGCGCACGCCGAAGCCGTGCGGGCCGGGCACGAGGTGATCTACGGTCCGGTCGACGAGCCCTGGGGCGTCCGTCGCTTCTTCGTTCGCGATCCGCAGGGTGTCGTCATCAGCGTGCTGGCCCACGGCTGAGCCCCGCGGCCTCCAGACCGACCGCCCGGTCGGCGTAGTCCTCCCACCGAGCCACCTTCCCGTCCCTGAAGGTGAGAATCACGGCCGCGATCATCTCGACCTCGGCGTCCATGTCCTTGCGCCTTCCGTAGTGGCGGGTCAGGACGAGGACACGCTCGTCCAGGTCGATGACCTCGTCGATGAAGACGCGATAGGTCGCCCACGGCTCGAGCCAGTCGAGCCAGTTGCTGCGCAGCCCCTGCGGACCCTGGTCCGTCCGCGTCTGACCGGGCAGGACCACCACGTTCTCGAAGTCCTCGGTGAGTCTCGCGGCCAGCGCCTCGCGAACCTGGGTGAAGCCGGCCTCGCTGCGAAACAGGGGAGCGATGTCGAAGCCCTGCGGGATCAGGGCGTTGACCAGGTCCACGTTGCGCTGCGACATCGTCCGCCCAGTATCACGCGAGCGACTTCTCGTACGCCACCCATCCGAGCGCGGGCGTCATCCCGGCGCGCGCGTAGAGACGGAAGGCGCCGGAGTCGCCGGCCGCGTCGACGCCCAGGCCGACGCTTCGCTCGCCACGCTCCCAGAAGCGCCCGAACGCGTCGGCCAGCAGGGCCGCGCCCACACCCCGCCTGCGCCACGGGCGGCGCGTGAACAGCACGTGGACGAAGCCGCCGCCGTACGTGTCGCCGGTGCAGATCGTCCCCGCGGCGATCTCGTCGCCCGCGCGGACGACGCACCAGAGGGTCGAATCGAAGCGCTCGCTCCCGAGGTGGGTCGTCGACCACGACTCGAAGTCGCGCGGCGTGAACCCCCAGGCGTCCGCGAACGCCTCCTGGTGGGCGGCGTGGAAGGCGCGCGCGTCGCGCACGGGGTCGAAGGGGACCACGCGCAGCCCGTCCGGCCACTGGGGTCCGGGCGGAGGTCCCTCGTGCTCGATGCGCATCTCGCGGAAGACGCGCACGCCGGCGTAGTCGAGCGACTCGAGCAGCTCACGGGCGGCGGAGTCGGCCTCCAGGACGGCGTTTTGGATCGCACGGGCGCCGCCACGGATCGCCTCCTCCTCGAGCGCGGTTGCGATCACCGTTCCGATCCCGCGCCCGACCGCGTCCGGGTGCACGTACCCCTCGACTTGCCAGGGCTCGCCTCGCTCGCGCACGACGCCGTAGCCGACGACACGGTCGCCGTCGCGCACGACGCGCGCGTCCCGCTCGAGGTCGATCTCCGACCACTCGCCCTCCAGGTCCGCCTGGGAGAACGTGCTTCGGCCGTACAGCGACGACTCGAGCGCGAGGACGACCGCCGCGACCGACGCCGCGTCGGCGGCGACGGCGGGCGCGGTGACGATCACAAACGGCGGCTGGCCGCGCCTCGGTCCAACGCGAGCAAGGCGCGGGTGACGGACATCGTCAGCGAGCCGCGCCCAGCCGTCGAAAACAGAGGGCTGACGCCGTCGCCGACGAGCAGTGACGTGAGGGCCAGGCCTTGGACGCCGAGGTATCCGCCGACCCTGAGTCGGTCGGCTAGCTCCAACAGCAGCTCGCGATTCTCCTGGACCTGGGCGCGGCGGATCACGGGCCGCCCCAGACGCGCCGGGTCGTACGGCGCATCAGCCAGCTCTACCGCTCCTCGCAGGACACATGCGAAGCGGGCCCGGCTTCGAGCCGACCCGAGCTGGCCGGCGCGCAGGCTCAGCTCGTCGCTGGCGATCGGATCCGTCCCTCGGGCGAGCTGCTCATCGAGGTCGCGCCCTTTGCGCGCGGTTACATAACGCAGCCATATGCCGCCGAGCAGCCACTTACGACTAAGACCATCAATCACGTTCATCGCGCGAGTCCGACCCGGGCCAACGGGTCCACTGCGCATGATGCCCTATTCGGGCGCCGGGTTCCAGGGTCACGTCACGGTCACCGAGGCGCCCCCGTCGACGACGCCCACGCTCACCGAAGTCGCCGACCAGAACTGCGGCGCGAACGCCGGCTAGCCGCAAACGACGATACTGGCGGGGGCGCGAATGGAACCCCCGGTCGTCACGCATGTCGCTGGGCCGGTCCCCTCAGGGCGTACGGTCACCGACCGGCTGACGGTTCGGTTCCCGCGGCTGGCGCGGATGTTCCTGGCGGTCGGGATCCGGCTGACGAAGCCGCGCTCGGCCGTCCGGCGCGACGGACTTCGGCGCGTGCTGCGCTCCGGCTGGGCTGCCGCGCCGCGCAAGGACTGGGAGCTGATGTTCGTCCGCTACTCGCCCGACGTGGTCTGGGAGATCCCGGAGGAGTTCCAGACGCTCGGATTCGCCGCGAGCTACCACGGGCACGACGGGCTGGTCCAGGGACTGGAGCAGTTCGCGGAGGCGTTCGAGTCCTGGGAGATCCGGCCGGGCCGCGCGCTCGACCTGGATGACCGAGTGCTGGCCCTCGGCACGTTTCGCGGCAAGGCACGCGCCAGCGGGGTCGAGTGGGAGCAGGACTTCTCCCAGCTGGTCACGCTCGACAAGGGCCTGGTGATCCGCGACCGCTTCTTCTATTCGTGGGAGCAGGGGCTGCGGGCGGCCGGGCTCGAGGCGGAGGCCTGGACCTAGGCGGCCGGCCGCTTCAGCAGGACGATCGGCCAGGCGACCAGATCGCCGCGCTTGAGCGTGAGGCCAACCGCCTCCCAGCCCTCGGCGCCCAGCTCGTTGAGCCGGCTCGGGCTCAGATCCTTCGAGTTCTTCTTCAGGTCGCCGGCGTCCTTGAAGGGAACGGCCAGGTACTCCCATTTCTGCACGAGTTCAGTTGCCATGGCCGAGACGGTCGCAATCTCTCGCTCGTCCGACATCCGTCCCGACTACCGATACTGCCGGGGGAAAGCCGCTGTGGTCTAATCGCGGCACCGAAAGGAGGTCGGATGTCTGAGGAACGGATGCTGGAGCTGGTCCAGGGCGCGCTCGATGCACGCGGGATCGACGACCGCGTGGTCGCGGTCGGGCAGTTCGAGCCGCGCGGCCACACGGGTGGCCTGTTCATCGGCGGGCTGCTCGGCGGCGACGCGGGCGGCGTGTTCGGCGCGGTCGGCGACGCGGTCGGCACGGGCGTGGGAGCACTGGCCGGGATGGCCGCGGCGGACGCGAGCTCGGCGCTGCCCGACCAGATGCTGGTCGGCGTGTCCGACACCTCCGTGTACGGCTTCGCCGCCTCGACCCGCCACAGCGAGCCCAGGGAGCTGGCGTTCCAGGTGCCGCGCTCGGGGATCACCGCAAAGGTCCACCAGCGGGTCAACGTGCGCGTGCTGGAGCTGATCGACGACGCCAGCGGATCGCGCATCGAGCTCGAGGGCAACCGGCTGCCGCTCACGCACTCCAAAGACGTGATCGAGGCACTCGCCGGCTGAGCGCGACCGGCGGTGGACCGGCGCCGCAGACGCGGCGGCGCCGGGTCCACCTATCCCCAGAGGAGAGGGGCTTCCTGGGGTCCTGTCAGTGCTTGCCGTTCGTCGAGAACGCGTACACGGTTGTCGTGTTGTAGGTCTCGCCAGGACGGAGCACCGTCGACGGGAACTGCGGCTTGTTGGGCGAGTCGGGGAAGTGCTGCGTCTCCAGCGCCAACCCGTCGCCCTGCCGGTACTGCCGGCCGCTCGTCCCGTACAGCGTGCCGTCGAGGAAGTTGCCCGAGTAGAACTGGATGCCCGGCTCCTCGGTGAGGATCGTGAGCACCCGTCCGCTGGACGGATCGACCAGCTTCGCCGCCAGGTTGAGGCCGTGGCCATGGCCTGGGTTCAGCACCCAGTTGTGGTCGTAGCCGCGCCCGAAGACGAGCTGCTCGTGATCCCCGCGGATCCGTTCGCCGATCGCGTGGAAGGACCGGAAGTCGAACGGCGTGCCCGCAACCGGAGCGAGCTCACCCGTCGGGATCAGCGTCGCGTCGACCGGCGTGTAGCGGTCGGCGTTCAGCTTGAGCTGGTGGTTCTCGATCGTGCCCGAGCCCTCGCCGGCGAGGTTCCAGTACGCGTGGTTGGTGAGGTTCACGACCGTCGGCTTGTCGGTCGTGGCCTCGTAGTCCATGCGCAGCCGGTTGCGGTTGTCGAGCGTGTAGACCATCGTCACGGGCAGCGTGCCGGGGAACCCGCCCTCGCCGTCCGGGCTGGTGTAGGTCAGCCGCACGCCGACGGTCTTGCCGGTCTTGAACGACTCCGCGTCCCAGACCTTCTTGTCGAAGCCCTGGAAGCCGCCGTGGAGCGTGTTCGGCCCGTTGTTGGCGTCCAGGTGGTACGTCACCCCGTCGAGGGTGAACTGGGCGCCGCCGATGCGGTTGCCGTAGCGACCGATGATCGCTCCGAAGTACGGGTTCGCCTCGGCGTACGCGTCGCTCGTGTAGCCGGCGATGTCCTTGAAGCCAAGCGTGACGTTGGCCTTGTGCCCGTTGCGATCGGGCACGCTCAGCTTCTGGATGATGCCGCCGTAGGTGATGATCGACACGCACATCCCGCGGCCGTTGCGGAGCTTGTAGCGGTCGATCGCCGTGCCGCCCATGCTGGCCGGCAGGTTGCCGAAGCTCGACTTGGTGACGCTCAGGCCACCGTGCGACTTCGACTTCGACTTGGCAACGGCGGGCGCGCCGAGCGCGCCTAGTACGACTGTTGTGCAGAGGGCGATTAGCAGCGCCCTCGATACGTTCGGCATGGCTCCTCCTGCCGTCGTGGGTACAGGTGCGGCGGCGGCGCGCAACTCACGCCACCGCGAACTCCAGGCCGGCCAGCTCGGCGAACGCCCTCCACGCCGCCGCCTGACGCCCTGGGTTGAGCACTTGGTGATGTGGCCCGCCTGACCGGAGCCAGGTGTCCATGCACTGACGGACGCCGGTGTCGGGCCGGAACTGTCCATAGGGCATCTCGAGGTTGGGAAGCTCGTCGGTCTCCAGCACCTCGCCTTCCGACACGAGCAGCCGGAAGCGCTCCCCGCCGAGTGCGATCAGCGTCGCGAGGGTCGCGGGGCCGGGTCGGTACTGGAACAGGAAGGTCGGAGGGTCGTCGAGGCCGCCGATGCCGAGCGGTCGCTTGATCAGCCGCACCGGACGGTCCTCGCGCGCCAGGCGCCAGTTGCCCTCGCCCATGTGACTCATGAGAATCGAGTCGCTGGGAAAGTCCATCGCGTACATCTCCGTGAACTGCGTCTCGCCGAGGAGCGACCCGGCGGCCGACATCAACGCGGCGGTGAGCGCGTCGCCCTCGGCGCCGTACGCGAAGCCCTTGGCCATCAAGCTGGACGCCGCCCCGAGCGGCAGGCGCGCGAAGCGACCGTCCTCGGCGATCGCGCCGAAGTGCGTCGAGTAAGCGCCGTAGCCGCCCTCGGTCAAGATCTGCTCCAGGCCGAGCTGCATGCGCGCGTGGTCCACCCGCTCCTCGCGGCTGAGGCGCGGGTCGACCTCGAAGGTCTCGTCCTCGGAGGCGATCAGCGCGTCGACCGCGTCATCCGACACGGCGACCGCGGCCCGATGGAGCGCGCCGGTGCCGAGCGAGTCCACCTGCGGGCCGAGCGCACGCAGCAGCGCGTGCTCGTCGAAGCGAATGTCGCCCATGCTGTTCATGGCGTAGCCGAACACCGCGACCTTCAGCGAGCGCCAGCGCGTGACCGCCGCGGCCGCGCGCGCCCAGGCGCCGATCGCGTCGACGAACGTTTCGGCATGCCAGTCGTCGGTCACCACCGCGAACGGGCGGCCCGCGCGGACCATCGCGTTGGCGGTGTCCTGGGCCCCGTGGATGCCCTGGTTGTAGGTCAGGTCGCCCATGTCCCACTCGGGCGTGACCGCGGGTACCGGCTGGATGTTCGCCAGGCAGACCGGCAGCCGCGTCTCGCCGAGAGCGCGCGCCACGCGCATCGCCGGGCCGTAGGTGAGCATCACGACCAGCAGCCCGTCCACGTCCGCGCTCTCGATCTCCCGCACGCGCCGCTCGATGCCGTCGCGGTCCTTCACCGGCTCGCCGACGTCGACGTCGGCCACCCGTGCGAGCGCCGCGCCGATCTCCCGCGCGTACGCGCCCTGGCGCTCGGTGATGCCGGGCAGCATCGCGTCGTACAGCCCCTGCATGATCGCGAGCATCCCGACGCGCGGCTTTCGGTCAGTGCTGGCCATAGACGTTCTGGTAGCGGTGGTAGAGGGCGTCGATGCTGTCCGCGTCGAGCGGCTCCACGGGACCGAGGGAACGAGCGGCGTGCACGATCCGGGCGGCCTCCTCACACATGACGGCGGACTTGACCGCCTCGCGCGGACCGCTCCCGAGGGCGAACACCCCGTGGCCGCGCATCAGCACCGCGCTGGAGCGGTGCGACTCGAGCGTCTCGACGACTCCACGCCCGATCTCCTCGTCCCCGATCAGCGCGAACGGGCCGACCGGGATCTCGCCGCCGAACTCGTCGGCGATCGCGGTCATGACGCACGGGATCGGCTCTCCGCGGATGGCCCACGCTGTCGCGTAGGGGCTGTGGGTGTGGACGATCCCCCCCACGTCGGGGAGGTGCCGATAGACGTAGCCGTGGGTGGCCGCGTCGCTGGACGGCGCGAGCCCCGGCCCGTCGGCGTTGCCGTCGAGGTCGCAGACGACCATCGCGTCGGGGGTCAGCTCCTCGTAGGGGACGCCGCTCGGCTTGATGACCATCAGGTCGTCGGCGGGCACGCGCGCCGACAGGTTCCCGCTGGTCCAGACCACCAGCCCGTTGCGCGGCAGCTCGGCGTGCAGCTCGGAGACCTCGCGGCGGATGGCGTCGAGCTCAGCCATGGGCCAGCTCTCGGGGCCGCACCTCACGCAGCCTGTGCATCACGTCGTCGCCGCCGCGGCCGAAGTGGTCGTGCAGGCGCAGGTAGTGCTCGTAGAGCAGGTCGTAGACATCGGCCCGGCGCTCGTCGGGCAGATAGGCGTCGCGACTGACCTTCCCCATCGCGGCGGCGGCGGCGCGGATGTCCGGGTGGACTCCCGCAGCGACCGCGGCGTGCATCGCCGAGCCGAGGGCAGGGCCCTGCTCGGAGCCGATCACATGCAGCGGCATGCGCGTCACATCGGCGTAGATCTGCATGATCGTCGGGTTCTTGATCAGCCCACCGGCGGCAAACAGCTCGCCGACCGGCACGCCGGCGTCCGCGAAAGCGTCGAGGATCACGCGCGTGCCGAAGGCCGTCGCTTCGATCAGCGCGCGATAGAGGTCCTCCACGCGCGTGTCGAGCGTCAGGCCCACAACCAGGCCGCTCAGCTCGTGGTCTACGAGCACAGAGCGGTTCCCGTTGTTCCAGTCCAGGGCGACCAGACCGTGAGCGCCGACCTGCTGCTCGCCCGCCAGCTCGGACAGGTACGCGTGCAGGTCGATACCGCGTGCGCGCGCCTCGTCGTGGTAGCGCGGCGGCACGGCGTGATCAACCAGCCAGCCGAAGATGTCGCCGACGCCCGTCTGCCCCGCCTCGTAGCCGAACAGGCCGGGGACGATCCCGTCGCGCACGACACCACACATGCCCTGCACCTCGGCGAGCTGCTCGGCGTTCATCACGTGGCACGTGGAGGTGCCCATGATCATCAGCATCTGGCCAGGCTCGATGGCGCGTGCGGCGGGTGCGGTGACGTGCGCGTCGACGTTGCCGACGGCCACCGCTATCCCCTCGGGCAGTCCGGTCAAGGCCGCCGCCTCGGCGGTCAGGTCCCCGGCGCGCGCGCCGAGGGGGGAGAGCGGAATGGCGAGCTTGTCGGCGACGAAGCCGGCGAAGCGTTCGTCGAGCTGGCGCAGGTACTCCTCGGAGGGGTAGGCGCCGTCCTGGTGGATCGCCTTGTACCCAGTCGCGCAGACGCTGCGCGTCTCGTGCCCGCAAAGCTGCCAGACGATCCAGTCGGCGGCCTCGATCCAGCGGTCCATCCGTTCGTAGGCCTCGGGGTCTTCGTCGAGGACCTGCAGCGCCTTGGCGAACTCCCACTCCGATGAGATGCGGCCGCCGTAGCGTGCCAGCCAGGGCTCTCCGCGCTCCTCGGCCAGAGCGTTGATGCGGTCGGCGTGGCGCTGGGCCGCGTGATGCTTCCAGAGCTTGACGTACGCGTGCGGGCGGTCCTCGAAACCGGGCACCTGGCAGAGCGGTGTGCCGTCGGCAAGCACGGGCATCGGCGAGCTGGCCGTGAAGTCGGTGCCGATGCCGACGACCTCGCCCGGGTCGACGCCGGCCGCGCGCACGGCGGCCGGAACCGTGCTGCGCAGCGCCTCGATGTAGTCCGCGGGGTCCTGGAGCGCCCACTGGGGTGCGCGCTCGATCACGGCGTGCTCGTACTCGTGGACCGCCGTCCCGAGCTCGGTGCCGTCGCTTGCGTCTACCACCACCGCCCGGGCCGACAGCGTCCCGAAGTCGACGCCGACGACGTAGCTCACCGCGCCGTGGTCCCCTGCCCGTTGGCGGCCAGCCGTGCGCGCCGGTATTCGTTGACGACGATCTCCGTCAGCTCTTCGACCGACGTCTCCGCGGTCGCCTTGTCGAGCGCGATCTCGCCGTCCTGGATCAGGTTCACGCGATCGCAGCTCGCCAGCACGTGCACGTAGTTGTGGAGGACCATGATGATCGAGACCTCGCCCGATTGCTTGAGGCGCTCGATCAGGTCGAGGATGCGGGCGCCCTCCTTGGCACCCATGGCGGCCAGCGGCTCGTCGAGCAGCAGGATGCCGGACGCGGAGTGGACCGTCCGCGCGACCGCGATCGCCTGGCGCTGTCCGCCGGACAGGCGCGCCACCGGCTGGTTGAGGTTGCGGATGTCGATGCCGATCTGGTCGAGCGCGGCACGCGTCTGTGCCCGCATGGCACGGTTCGCGAGGAACGGCAGCGGCCGGTGGACCCACTCGCGGCGCAGGAACATGTTCTGGAAGACCGACAGCTCGTCGATCAGCGCGAGGTCCTGGTAGACGGTGTCGATCCCGAGCGAGCGCGCGTGATCCACGCTCTTCGGCTCGTAGGACTCGCCGCGCAGGAACATCTGGCCGCCGTCGGGCTTCTCGAAGCCGCAGATGATCTTCATCAGCGTCGACTTGCCGGCGCCGTTGTCCCCGAGCAGGCCCAGCACCTCGCCCTTGCGCAGCCGCAGGCTCACGTCGCGCAGCGCCTCGACCGGCCCGAAGCGCTTGGAGATGTGCTCGACGCGCAGGATCTCGCCGTTGTCAGACACCCGCCTCACCCCTGCGCGCGCGGCCGATGTAGGTGTTGGCGGCCATCGCGATGATGATCGCCAGGCCGAGGTAGAAGTTCAGGTAGTCGGCGTTGACGCCCTTGATGATCAGGCCGTCGTTGAGGATGCCCAGCAGCAGCGCGCCGATCAGCGCGCCCACGACCGTTCCCGAGCCGCCGGCGAGCAGCGTGCCGCCGATCACCGCCGCCGCGATGCCGCCGAACAAGACCTCGTTGGCGCCCGCGGGGTCGGGCTGGACCGAGGTGGTCCGGACCGCCTCGAGGACGCCCACGAAGCCCGCGCAGACGGCGCACAGCACGAAGTTGCGGATGATCACCAGGCGGACCTTGATGCCGGCCTCCGCCGCCCCGAGCCGGTTGCTGCCGACCGCGACCGTGTAGACGCCCCAGCGGCTGTAGCTCAGCACGAGCTGGAGCACGATCACGATCGCCAGCGCCCAGATCAGCTCGGAGTAGGTGCCGCCGCCAAAGATGCTCGAGAAGGTCGAGAGGCCGCCGAGCACGTCGGTCCCCGGCGTCTGGACCGGCTGGGCGTCGGAGATGATCAGCGTGAACCCCTGCAGGGCCAGCAGCATCCCGAGCGTTGTGATGAAAGAGTTGATGCCCACCACCGCGGTGAAGACGCCGTTGACCAGGCCGACCAGGACGCACATGAGCATCGCAAGCAGGAGGGCAGGCATGAGCGGCAGCCCGGTGACCTCCGCGAACTCGTGGAAGATGAACGGCGCGAACAGGTAGACCGCCCCGATCGACAGGTCGATCTCCCCGTTGATCATCAGGAAGACCTCGCCCGCCGCGAGGATCGCGAACGGCGCGAAGTAGGGGAGCAGGGTCTTGAAGTTCTCCCAGGTGAGGAAGGCGTCCGTGGTGGGGGCGCCGCTCACCCCGCCCCCCACCTTGCGCTGCGCCAGTGCGTCCCGGTCGGCCTGGTCAACGGCGGCTTCACCGCGCTGGTGGGCATCAACTCCTTCATCACAACGCTCGGGATGCGGCTGGCCCGGCAGGGGTTCACGCTGATCATCT
>JBQGCL010000069.1:0-2658 GCA_052038485.1 Thermoleophilaceae bacterium
CTCGCCGCGGCCCTGGCCGTTCGCGCGTGGGCCGGCGCAGCGGCCGGCGACGGCGAACGTGCTCAGGCGCACTGTGACCAGGCGACCGAGCTCGTCGACGAGCTGTCGGACGAGGAGCTTGCACGGCGGCTTGACGGGCTCGCCCATCTCGCGAGCGCCGACCTCTACCTCGATCGCTACTTGGCAGCCACTCGCCACGCAGAGCGCGCGCTCGAGATCGGCCGCGCAACCGGCCAGGGGGACCTGTTCCCGCCCGTCGTGGCGATGCTCGGAGGATCGCTGTGGGTCCAGGGGAGGCCGCAGGAAGCCGGGGAGCTGTTCGACGGGGCCGTCGAGGCTGCGCGACTCGCCGGCAACGTCCAGAGCCTGGCCTGGAACCTCTTTAATCGCAGCTTCACCGCGCTCGTAGCCGGAGACCTCGACGTCGCGCTCGCGACCGCCGAAGAGAGCTTCGAGCTCGAGAAGAGCATGGATCCGGGGCCGCTTTCCGCCCTGGCGGCTGCCGTGCTCGCAGCCGCGCTGCTCGAGGCCGGGGAGGCCGACCGATGCGTCCAACTGCTGCTTACGAGGGCCGGCGGCGAAGATCTCCGGCTGATCGGCGGAGGCTGGCGGGCCCGATTCCTCGAGGTGCTCACGCGCGCCCTTCTCGCCACCGGCAGGCAGGCTGAGGGCGAACGTGCCGCGGCGGCGGCTCAAGCCTGCGCCGACGCGGTGGCGCTGCCGAGTGCGGCCGCGATGGCGAGCCTTGCCGCGGCCGCACTCGCCCTCGAAGCCGGTGAGCCAACGGCCGCCTCCGAGCTGGCGCGTGCTGCGGCAGTGGCGCTCGGATCGGTGGCGGCTTATTGGGACGCAGCCCGCGCGCGGGAACTCGCCGGACGCGCGCTCGCTCAGGCAGGCGACCGCGAGGGTGCGGCACTCGAGCTCGAGCTCGCCGCGGCGGCATTCGACTCCTTCGGCTCGCTCCGATACCGCAACCAGGCAGAGCGCGAGCTGCGGAAGCTCGGCCTGCGCATCCATCGTCGAACGCGCCCAGGCACGACCGATGGATCAGGCATCGAGTCGCTGACCGAACGCGAACTCCAGGTGGCGCGGCTCGTCGTCGACCGCAAGACCAACCCGCAGATCGCCGCGGAACTGTTCCTGAGCCAGAAGACGATCGAGACCCACTTGCGCAACATCTTCCACAAGATGGGCGTCACGACACGCGCGGACGTCGCGCGCGCGGTCGAACGTACGGACCGAACAGCGAGCCGCGACCGATGAATGGGGGTCCGCTCGACGTGGTTCGCTCGCCCGTTGCCAGCAGACGGCACGTGACGGGTTTCGAAGGAGGGGCCGCTCGGCGCCTAACGCCGCCGGTCAAATCTGGCGCCGCCAGCTCCTAACCAAGCTCGACACAGCTCAGGGTCGTCGGATCGACGAATCAGGGTTGGGGTCAGGGTGACACCCCGATGTTGGCCGAGCCGCGCGCGCGGCAAGCTCGACGCATCGCCCGTCCAGTCAGGCCGCCGTCGCCCTTGGTTGAAAGGAGGACCTCATGGACACTTCGACGAGCCGGACCTTCCCGCCGGCGCGAATCGTCGCCCTCGTGGTCATCGCAACGCTGGCGATAGGCCTCGTCTACCTCCGTGTTGCCCCGGACGACGAGGTGGTCTCCGTGCCCGAAGGGTCCCACGCCGGCGACCTGATCCTCGAGCCCTGCGAGTTCGCCGGTGAGAGCGGTACCTACGCGGCCGACTGCGGCACGCTGGTCGTGGCCGAGAACCCGGCGGAACCCGGGTCGCCGCTGATCGCGCTGCCGGTTATTCGCGTACGCGCCACGTCCGAAAATCCGCAGGAGCCGGTGTTCTTCCTCACGGGCGGCCCCGGCGGGTCCAACATCGACTACGCTTCCCAGTTCGCGGACCGGTACGTCGCGAACCGCGACTTCGTCGTGGTCGGCTACCGCGGCGCTGACGGCTCGGTGCGCCTCGACTGCCCTGAAGTGTCCTCGGCGCTCAGCCGTTCGTCGGACATCCTGAGCGAGGAATTCTTCCGCGCCTACACGAACGCGTACCGGTCCTGCGCCGGTCGCCTCGCCCGCGAAGGAATCGACGTCACCCGCTACGGCCTGGTCCAGCAGGTCGACGACATGCAGACCGCGCGCACCGCGCTCGGCTACGGCCGCATCAACCTGCTGAGCGAGAGCGCGGGGACCCGCACGGCGATGATCTACGCCTGGCGGCACCCCGAGTCGATCCACCGGTCGTTCATGGTCGGGGTGAACCCGCCCGGCAACTTCCTCTGGTATCCCGCGACGACCAACGAGCAGCTCGAACGCTACTCCGCGCTGTGCGCGGCCGATGACAGCTGCCGGGCGCGGACCGACGACCTGTCGACCGTGTTTCACCGGATCGCCGCCGACGTGCCCGACCGGTGGCTGTTCCTGCCGATCAAGGAGTCCAACGTCCGGGTCATGACCCTGTTCGGGCTGTTCGAGACGGCGTCCGGTCCGTTCCCCGCTCCGATGATGATCGACACGTGGCTGTCGGCTGCCGAAGGCGACCCCAGCGGGCTCTGGTTCGGCTCGGTCATAGGCGACGTGCTCCTGCCCGACATGTTCATCCGTGGCCAGTACGCCGCTGGCGGCAGCATCGACGCCCAGGCAGCCCGGGACTA
>JBQGCL010000070.1:0-7645 GCA_052038485.1 Thermoleophilaceae bacterium
GGGCATGGCGGCCGCGACCCGTCTGCTGATCTCGTCGCTCGTGGTGGCCGCGCTGCTGGTCGGCACGGGCGGCCTGGATGCGATCCCCGCGGCCGTCCTGGCGGCCGTGGCCGCGTGGCTGACGGTGAACGCGCTCGAGCCGGCGCAGAGCCCGGCCCCCGCCCACACGTGACGCCGCGGGTCACCTGGCTCGGCCACTCCACGGTGCTGATCGAGCTCGGCGGCCTGCGGCTGCTGACCGACCCGCTGCTGCGCTCGCGTGTCTATCACCTGCGCCGGGACGCTCCGGCGCCCGGGCGCCCGGAGGGGATCGACGCGGTCCTGCTTTCGCATCTGCACGCAGACCACTTCGACCTGCGCTCGCTGCGCATGCTCAAGCCGAAGCCGCGGCTCGTCTGCCCCGCCGGCAGCGGACTGCTGCTGGCCAAGGCAGGGTTCAACGACCTGTACGAGCTGCTGCCGGGGGAGTCGGTTGCGCTCCCCGGCGTGCAGGTCCAGGCCACCGAGGCAGAGCACGGCGGCAAGCGCTGGCCGTTCGGGCCGCTCGTGCGGCCGCTCGGCTTCGTGGCGCGTGCGGAGCGATCGGTCTACTTCGCCGGCGACACCGACCTGTTCGACGGGATGGCCGCGCTCGGCCCGGTCGACCTGGCGCTGCTTCCCGTTGCGGGCTACAGCCCCAAGCTGGGGCCGGGCCACCTCGACGCGACGCGTGCCGCCGAAGCGGCGGCACGCCTACAAGCGCGCTTGGCGGTGCCGATCCACTGGCGGACCTTCCGCCCGCTCACGCAGTCTCGTGGCCCCTGGTTCACCGATCCGGGGACCGAGTTCGCGGCTCACGCGGCCGAACGGGGAATCGAGGTGCGCGTCCTCTCCCCGGGCGAGTCGCTCGAACTGTAGGTTGCGCGTATGTGCCGCTGGATGGCGTGGCTCGGTCAGCCGGTGCTCATCGAGGAGCTGCTCTTCAAGACCAAGCACGGCATCGTGGACCAGAGCCTGCACGCGCGTATGGGCGCCGAGCCGACCAACGGCGACGGGTTCGGCCTCGGGTGGTACGGCGGCGGCGAGGGGCCGGCGGTCTATCGCAGCGTCGCCCCCGCGTGGGGGGACGCCAACCTGCGCGAGCTGGCCGCTCACGTCGAGTCCCCGCTGTTCATGGCGCACGTGCGGGCGGCGATCGGCTCGCCGGTTCAGCAGACCAACTGCCACCCCTTCCGCCGCGGCGACTGGCTGTTCGTCCACAACGGCTACGTCGCGGGGTTCCACGCGCTGCGTCGCGACCTGATGCTCGCCATCGACCCCGAGCTGTTCGGCGACGTCCAGGGCTCGACCGATACGGAGGTCGTCTTCAACCTCGCGCTGACGCTCGGCCTGGAGCGAGACCCGCTCGACGCACTCGAGCGGACCGTCGGCCTGATCGAAGAGACCGCCCGCAGGCACGACGTCGAGGGCGCGGTGCAGGCAAGCTTCGGCGCCACGGACGGCACGACGCTCTGGGCCGTGCGCTACGCGACCGAGGGACCGGCTCGGTCGCTGTTCGCGTCGGCTGACGTCGAGTCGATCCGCCACCTGCACCCGGAGAACCCGCGTTTCCAACGCCTCAGCCCGGACGACCGCGTGATCGTCTCCGAGCCCTTCTCGGACCTACCGGGGGTGTGGCAGGAGATCCCGCAGCGGACCGCCGTGACCGTCGAGCGCGGGGGCGTGCTCGAGGAGCGGCCGTTCAGGCCGACACCGCCCGTCTAGCAGGCTGTGCGGGCTGACCTCCCGCGCGCCAGCCGCGCAGCAGCCCGTGGACCGCCTCGGCACCGACGAGCGGCTCGCGCGGAACGGGCAGGCTCACCGGGTGCAGCAGGAAGGGCTGCGTCTGCGACCCGCCGAGCCCGCCGTGGAAGGAGATCAGCTCCTCGAACGCACAGCCCTCCTCCGTGACCGGGTCGTAGAAGCTGTTGACCATGATGTCGGCGACGTGCGCGAACCCGTCGGTGCGGCGCAGGTGGCGCTCGGCGTTGGGAGAGAAGCCGCGCAGCGGGTCTTCGCCGGTGACCGCGCCGTCGGCGAGCCGGCGCGTGCCGCCGCCCCCGAGCACGAGCGCGCCGTCGGTGGAGCTGCGCACCAGCACGAACCCGACGTGCGGATGCGCGCGCAGCGCGGGGATCAGCCTCGGGTGCAGCTCCTGGATCTCCTCGAGCGAGAGCCGGTGCGGCCGCTCCATCAGGTAGATCAGGCCGAGGTTCCCCGACCCCATCACGATCGCCTTCTGCTCCGGCGCCTCGGCGCGCTCCCGGTTGGCCGGCTTGTCTCCGCGCCCCGTCGCCTCGTCGACGGCGCGGTTGACGCCGGTCGCGTTCTCGTCGCCCGCCTCGATCGCCGCCACCTCGCGATCCGACAACGAGCGCTCCACCAGCTCGGCGAGCGAGTAACCGTTGCGCTGCTTGAAGGTCGCGCCCTGGGTCTGGCCGTGATCCGACAGCACGATCAGCTCGTACGGCCGCGGGGCGAAGCGGCGCGCGCGGTCGACGATGCCGAGCCGCTGATCGAGCTTGCGCAGTGCCTCGAGCGTGTCGGCCCGCTCGAGGCCAGAGTGGTGCGCGACCTCGTCGTAGCTGGCGAAGGTCGCGTAGACGGCCGGCACCCCGCGGAACATGTCCTGGAGCACGGAGAAGATCACGAGATCGCGGACCCACACGCACATGCCCGCCCGCAGGAGCGGGTAGGTGCCGCCGCGGTGGCCGCGCGGTTGGACGTCGCGGCGACGCTGGCGGGCCGCGGCGATCAGCTCCAGCACGACCTCCCAGATCACGAGCACGAACGTCCGGGTCACGTTCGAGCCGTTGGCGAGGAAGGCGCGGTAGCCGGGGTTGGCGCGCTTCTCGTCGGCCAGCCGGCTCGCCGTCAGGATCGCCGCCTCGGCCTCGCCCGAGAGCAGGTTGCCGCGGCTGGTCCCGCCGTCCGCGAGCAGCCCAACGCCGCTCGAGCGCGCCCGTTCGATCTCCGTGCAGTCGCCCGGGTTCGAGCAGCTCACCTGCGTCCCGGAGGCCTTGTCGACCCAACGGAAGGCGGGGATGTCGTCGTTGTCGCCCAGCAGGATCCCGGCCTGGCTGGCGCCGGTCTGCGACGACAGGTCGGTCTCCCACTCGCACAGGGCGTGCGTGCCCTCGGCGACCCAGCGAGCCATGTTGGGCACGTTCCCGTCGCGAATCGCACGCCGCAGCACCGGCAGCGCCAGGCCGTCGATCTCCATGAACAGGAAGCCGGGCACGTCGGTCTCGGTCGGCTTGCCCGTTCGGCGCGCCACCCGTCGCGCCACCGCGAGCGTGAACGAATCGTCGTCGTCGATCCCGGCGACCACGCCGATCGGCGTGCTGATCGCCGACGCGATCAGCGCGACCAACAGCGCCGACCCGAAGCCATCCACCTCGAACAGGTGGGGCACGAGGTCGGAGGCCAGCATCAGCAACGCGGCGTCGAGGGCGAGCACCGCCAGGAAGCCGATCGCGATCGTGAACGGGACCCGCAGCGCCGCGATCAGCGGCGGCAGCAGCGCGTTGAGGATCGCCACGATCCCCGCCACCGCCACGGCGCCGCCGAAGCCCTTCACGTCGGCGCCGCGCACCAGGCCGGCGGCGAGCAGCAGCCCGAGCGCCGAGCCGAGCCACGCGACCAGCAGGCGGACCGGGTGCAGGCGCGGGCGCTGAGGGCTCCAGACGGGCATCGCTCAGCCGGCCTCGGTTAAGACGCGCCCCGGCAGCCGCCTCGTGAACCACAGCGACAGCACGGCGAAGACCCCCACCGCGCCGATCGCGCGCTTCAGCCCCTGGAGCTGCGCGTCGCCGTAGTCGTCGGCAACCGCCTGCGCCTGGTCGGGCGTCAGCCCCGCCTCGCGCGCCACCTGCTCGACCTGGTCGACGGGTACGACCGGGATGCCCTTCTCGGCCGCACGCCCAATCTGGTCGCGCGCCGACTGGGGCACGTCCGGGTTGTCCTCCACGCGCGCGACGAAGCCGCTGGTCAGCGCGGCGATCAGCACCGCCCCTATCAGCGCTGTGCCGAGCGACGCTCCGAGGTTCTGCGCCGTCCCCTGCAGGCCGCCGGCCTCGTTCGTCTTGCTCTCGTCGACCGAGGACATGATCACGTTGCCGAGCTGGGAGAGCAGCAACCCCGCCCCCACGCCGAACAGCGCCAGGGCGATCCCGAACTCCGCGGTGTTGAGCTCGACGTCGATCGTCCCGAGCAGCACCAGCGACGCGACGATCAGCGCCCCCAGCCCGACCTGCGCCACGCCCTTGGGAGCGAGCCGCCCCGCGAGCCGCGGGCCGGCCAGCGCGGCGAGGAACATCGCGACCGAAAGCGGGAACAGGCGCTTGCCGGTCTCGAACGCGTCCAGTCCCAGGACCACCTGGAGGTAGACCGGCAGGACGAAGAAGGTCCCGAGCAGGATCAGCTGCTGCATCAGCAGCGTCGTCAGGCCGGCGCGCAGCGTCTCGATCTTGAGCAGCGCACGGTCGAGCAGCGTGTCGCGGCCCTGGCGCTCGCGCCGCTCCTCCCACATCGCGAACCCGGCCAGGCAGGCGAACCCGGCGAGGATCAGGAACGGCACGATCGAGAACCCGAACGGCGTGATCTCCTCGCCGCCGATCGTGAGCGCGCCGCGCGGCTCGATCAGACCCCACGAGCTGCTCTTGAGGATGCCGAATACCACCAGCCCCAACCCGGTCGCGGAGATCAGCACGCCGACGACGTCGAACTCCGGGCGGCGCTCGAGAGCGGGCGGCGCGGGCAGGCGACGGCGCAGCAGCAGGATCACGGCGACGATCACGGTCTCCGCGGCGAACACGTAGCGCCAGCTCAGCTCGGTCGTGACCCAGCCGCCGATCAGCGGCCCGGCCGCGATCGCGACGCCGGCCACGCCGCCGACGATGCCGAACGCGAGCGCCCGCTGCGAGCCGCTGTAGGTGACCGCGATCAGCGAAACGATCGCCGGCATCACGAGCGCCGCGCCGATCCCCTCGATGCCCGACCAGCCGAACAGCAGCACGCCGAGGCTGGGGCTGATCGCCGTGGTGAACGAGCCGACGCCGTAGATCGCGAGACCGAGCGCGAACGTGCGGTCGCGCCCGATGATGTCGCCGAGCTTCGCGCCGGCCAGCATCAGCGCCGCCATCACCAAGGTGTAGGCGGTGATCGCCAGCTGGACGCCCTGGATGGTCGTGTCGAGGTCGGCCACGATCTGCGAGATCGACACGTTCATCACGCTGCTGTCCAGCACCATCACGAACTGCGCCGAGGCGAAGATCGCGATCGGCAGCCCGAGCCCGGCGCCGGCCTCTTCCGTCCGCGCGACGCTCACGGCGGCGCGGGCGCGCCCTCGCGCGACAGGTCGTCCGCGATGCGCGTGACCGCCGCAGTCAGTGGGGCGGCGAGTATCAACCCGACCGCGCCGAACAGCGCGCCGCCGGCGATCGTGACGATCAGGACAGCGAGCGGGTGGATGCCGAGCGCCGTGCCCATGGCGATCGGCTGGACCAGCTGCTGGAGGATGCCGTTGGCGAGCAGCTGGACGATGATCATGCCCGCCGCCGCGTCGGTACCCGCCCCGCCCAGCGCGATCAGGACGGAGAAGGCGCCGGCGCCCCAGGCGCCGAGGTAGGGGATGTACGCGCCGAGGAACGTGATCGCGGCGATCGTCCCTGGCACCGGGACGCCGAGGATCAGGGCCCCGGTGCCGACCACCGCGGCGTTGAACAGCGCCACGAACGTGACGCCGAGGAAGTAGCCGCGCAGCGACTCGAGCACGCGGTTGCCGATCTGGTGGGCGACCGGCCGCGGCACGCGCATGTGTCCTTCCATCCAGTTCCTGATCTCGGGCCCGTCCTTCAGCAGGAAGAACAGGCTGAGCGCGGTCAGCGCGAGGAAGAACGCCAGCGACGACAGCTTCTTCAGGCCGACCTCGAGCCCGTTCAACAGCGCGGGCAGTGCGGAGCTCAGCGCGGAGGACGCGTCGTCTTTCGCGCTGTCCGCGCTGCCCTCGTCGACACCAAGGTCGGTCGCCCACCCGGCGATCGTGTCCTTCGCCGAGGTGAGCTGCGAGCTCAGCTCGTCCGACTCGCCGGTGATCCCTCCGACCACCAGCAGGACGACCCCGATCCCGAGCACGATGGCCGCGACCAGCAGCAGCGCGGCCGCCAGCCCCCGTCCCAGGCGCCTCCTTGCCAGCCAGCCGACCAGCGGGGAGGCGACCGCGGCCACGACCGCCGCGGTGATCACCGGGGCGACGATCGTCTGGGTCAGGGCGAGGATCCAGACCGCGCCGACGACGGCCAGCGTGACGCCGACCGCGAGCCACGCCGTGCGGCCCAGATCCCGCAGCCAGCGGGGCGCGACGAACAGGCCGGTGAGGTCGTGCGGCTCTACGTCAGCGCCTTCCGCTTGAGCTGCTCGAACTCGGTGGCGTCGATCGCGCCGCTGTCGAGCAGCTGCTTGGCCTTCGCGATCTGGTCGCTCGGCCCGCTGCTGCCGGCCGCCTCGCGCACGTACTGGTCGAACGCCGCCTGGCTCGCCTGCACGTCGGCGGCCCTGCGCTCCGCCATGTGCTTGCCCTGGGCGATCAGATAGACGAACACGCCCAGGAACGGCAGCACGATCACAAAAACGCACCAGCCCGCCTTGCCCCAGCCGGAGATGTCGTGGCGGCGGAACAGGTCCGAGAACACGGTGATCAGCAGCCAGAACCAGATCACCCAGGCGAAGAAGACGAGCATCGTCCAGAACACGTCGAGGAACGGATAGTCAGCGGCGATCGGCATTCAGCCTCCTTGGGTTGGGGTTGCGACGATCATCTGGGCGATCTTCGCGATCGTCTACCAGCAGTTCGAGACTACGTCGTTCAACCGCGCAATCGCGATCCGGGAGTACCTGGGGCACCGGCGTGCCTATCCGGCCGCCGGAAGCTAGTCCTCGAGCTTCCGCACCTCGATCAGCTCCAGCCCGAGCGACTGGATCTGGTCGAGCAGGCCGTGGAGCTCGGACTGGTCGCGCAGCTCGCCGCGCATGACGGTCTCGGCTGGCCGAACAGCTGTCGTGAAGTCTTCGAACGCGCCGCATACGGAATCGCTGAGGCGGCCCCTGATCCGAATCTCGTAGTCGGCGGGAACCACAGTCGCGCCAGCCTCGCGCCCACCGGGGTGATGTGACGTCACCCGCCCCGGGTGAAGCTCAGCGCAGGCTGGCGGGCGCCGGCAGCCGCCCGAGGCGGCGGCGGTAGGCATCCATCGCGGCCTTGGGGAAGTCGGCGTGGGTCTGCGTGCGCAGGCTCGGAACGCGCTCGCGGTGGAACGGGCTGGACAGGCTCTCGTTGTGCCCGATCACGTTGCGCGTGCGGATCGCGTAGCGGCCCTGCAACATCCGCGTGAGCCGCAGCGAGGCGGCCATCTGGCGCGCGTTGCCCAGCACCTGACCGTCACTGCGGCCGACGTGCTCGATGCCGATCGCCGTGTAGTTGAGGCCAACCGTGTGGCGGCACATGATCGTGGTCGGTACGAGCGCGTAGATGGTGCCGTCGCGGTCGACCACGAAGTGGCTGCAGATGCCGGGCAGCTCGTGCAGCTCCTGGTCGGGGACGTTCGGGGCGAACGTGTCGAAGACCGGC
>JBQGCL010000071.1:0-1592 GCA_052038485.1 Thermoleophilaceae bacterium
CCATCCGGTGACTGACGTAAGTGGGCCCGTCGACCCGAACGACGAGATCGCGACCGACCTCGTCCAGTACGTGGTCGTCCAGGCGCAGAACCGTGACGCGCTGGCGACCGTGGTGCCGGCTCTGGCCGACCTGGTGCACACCGGCAGGATCCGCATCCTCGATCTCGTCGTCCTGGAGCGGCACCGAGCGGGTTCGGTCACCGTTCTCGAGCTCGAGGCGGTCGACAGCATGGCGGGCCTGCGCGACGTGGAGGGCGAGCTGGGCGCCATGCTCAGCGAGAACGACATCGCGTTGGCATCCCGTGCGTTGCCCCCGGGGACCGTGGGTATCGTCCTCGTCACCGAGGATCGGTGGGCTGCGCCGCTGTCGGCCGCGGCACGGCGCGCTGGCGGCCTGATCGTCGCCGGCGAGCGGATCCCGCCGTCCCGGGTGGAGGAGGTCCTCGCCGACTCGGCCGAGGAGGAGCAAGGAGGTTCGTGACCATGCGACGTCGCCGGACGCACCGCCGCCATCAGGGCGATCTGTTGGCTCGCCCGCCCTGTGGTGGTCGTGAGCTCGACGGCGGGGTCGCGGCGCTCATGGTCGATCCGGTCGACCAGGTGCACAAGCTCGCCGACCTCCACAACCGCGGGTTGCTGACCAGCGAGGAGTTCGAGCGCCAGAAGGCGCGGGTCTGGTACCCGCGCTAGGCGCGCGACCGGCCGAGCGACATGCGCCGTGCCGCCTCGGCGGCCTCGGCGCGCGAGTTGACGCCGAGCTTCCTGTAGATCGCCTTGAGGTGGAACTTCAGCGTGTTGACCGACAGGAAGAGCTCGTCGGCGATCTCGCTGACGGTGAGCCGACTGGCGAGGAAGCGCAGCACGTCGCGCTCTCGATCCGTCAGGGGCTCGACGAGCTCGGTCCCGCCCGCCGGTGTGTGGTCGGCGCTCCCCGCCGTCGCCCGCCGCAGGCGGTCCAGCCAGCGCGCGGGCACCCGCCAGGCGCAGCGCTCGACGAGCTCGACTGCGTCGGCTCCCTCGGAGGCGACGGTCTGGAGCAGACCGTTGGCCGTGGCCAGCTCGACGGCGGCGATGGTGTGCTTCGTCGCCTCGTCGTGATCGGGGGTGGCGCGGGCGCGGAGCAGCCCGAGCACGACGTCGTGGCGTGCGCAGCGGGGTGCGGCGTCGGTCAGCGCGGCGAGGGCATCGACGGAGTTGCCCGCGTCCAGCTCGATCCGAGCGGCGCTGACACGTGCCCAGAAGGGATCGGCGATCTGGTGGGACCAGCGCCGCGCCTGGTCGATGTCCCCGGTCGACAGCGCCAGCTGCGTCCCGGCCCGGCCGAGCCAGTCGCGCCCGCCGGCTCCGAAGGCCTCGGCCGCGCTCAGTGCCTCGGCCTGCTCGAACACGCGTCGGGCGGCGTCCACGTCGGCCGCGTCGAGGTGCGCCTGGGCCAGCTCGAGGCTCGCCAGGATCCGGCAGTAGATCATCGTCTCGGCCGGCGTCTCGGCGAGCGCGACCAGGGCGGGCAGGGCGCGCTCGCGATCGCCCAGCTCGCGGTGCGCGACCGCCTCGGCGAGGGCCAGCTCGGTCCTCAGGATCGTCATGTTGGC
>JBQGCL010000072.1:0-12177 GCA_052038485.1 Thermoleophilaceae bacterium
TTCCTGGCGTTCCCGGACGGCAACCTGGAGACCCGCGCCGAGCGCCTCGTCGTCGGGGTGGCCTACTTCGCCGGTATCGGCCTGCAGCTCGTGAAGATGCTGCTCGGCGGCTTCATCCCGGACAACCTGCTCGGCGTCGTCGACAACCTGTCCGCCGCCAACACCGTCGAGGACATCCAGCTGCTCACGCTGGCGGCCGCAGCGCTGGCCGGGATCCCGCTGCTGTTCGCGCGCAGGCGCCGCTCCGGACGGCCGCTGCGGCGCTGGGTCGAGCTGCTCGTCTACTCGTTCGCGCTCGGTCTCGTGATGGTCGCGGTGCTACTGGTGGCGGCCTCCTTCGGCTGGTCGTCGTTCCAGACGATCCGCCGGGTCACCTTCATCACGATCGGCCTGTCGCCGATCGCGTTCCTGATCGGCCTGCTGAGTGCCCGGCTCGCGCGTTCGACCGTCGCGGACCTGCTCGTCGAGCTGCACGCCGACCCGGCCCCCGCCGACCTGCCGAAGCTGTTCGCGCGCGCGCTCCGCGACCCGTCGCTCACGCTGGCCTACTGGCTGCCGCAGTACGAGAGCTGGGCCGACCTGGAAGGCCGCCCTGTCACGTTTCCGCCCGACCGCGCGGTAACGACCATCGAGCGCGACGGGGTGCGGCTCGCGGCACTCGTGCACGACCGCTCGCTGAAGGACGAGCCGGAGCTGCTCGACGCGGTCAGTGCCGCGGCCGGCATCGCGCTCGAGAACGGCCGCCTCCAGGCGGAGCTGCGGGCGCGGCTGGAGGAGCTGCGCGGGTCGCGCGAGCGGGTGCTCGAGGCGGGCCAGCGCGAGCGCCAGCGGCTCGAGCGCAACCTCCACGACGGCGCGCAGCAGCGCCTGATCGCTCTGTCGCTCGACCTGAGCATGCTCGAGGCGCGGCTCGGCGACGACCCCGGGGCCCGCGCCCAGCTCGACCAGGCGCGGCGAGAGATAGCGCAGTCGCTCGAGGAGCTGCGCGACGTGGCGCACGGCCTCCACCCGGCGGTCGTGAGCGGGCACGGGCTGGCCGTGGCGCTCGAATCGCTGGCGGCGCGGGCGCCGGTGCCGGTCCGCCTCCAGGTCGACCTCGAGGACCGCGTCGACGAGCAGCTCGAGGTGGCCGCCTACTACGTCGTCTCCGAGAGCCTCGCCAACATCGGCAAGCACGCGCAGGCGAAGTCGGCGACGATCGCCGTCACGCGCGACGACGGGCAGCTCGTCGTCGAGGTCGTCGACGACGGCGTCGGCGGCGCCGACAGCGAGGCCGGCAGCGGCCTGCGCGGCCTGGCCGACCGGGTGGAGGCGCTCGACGGCCGGCTGCGCGTGTGGACGCCGCACGGCGGCGGCACGCGCGTGCGGGCGGAGCTGCCGTGCGGGTAGCGATCGCCGAGGACAGCGTGCTGCTGCGCGAGGGCGTGGCGCGCCTGCTCGACGACGCTGGGTTCGAGGTCGTCGCCAAGTGCGGCGACGCCAAGGACCTGCTGCTCAAGGTGCGCAGCTACGAGCTCGACATCGTGATCGTCGACATCCGGCTACCGCCGACCCACACCGACGAGGGGCTCCAGGCCGCGCTGGAGGTCCGGGCGCAACACCCGGACGTCAGCGTGCTGGTGCTGTCGCAGTACGTGGAGCTCGGTCTGGCACTGAAGCTGCTGTCCGACTCGGCCGAGAGCGTCGGCTATCTGCTCAAGGACCGGATCAGCGACGTCGAGGAGTTCGTCGCCGCCGTGCGGCGCGTGGCCGAGGGCGGCTCCGCCGTGGACCCGAAGATCGTGTCGACGCTGCTGTCGCGCCAGCGCAAAGACGACCCGCTGGCGGCTCTCACCCCGCGCGAGCGCGAGGTGCTCGAGCTGATGGCCACCGGCAGCTCCAACCAGGGCATCGCGGACAAGCTCGTGATCACCCTGCGCGCCGTCGAGAAGTACGTATCGAGCATCTTCGGCAAGCTCGGCCTCCCGTCCACCGGCAGCGAGTCGCGCCGCGTGCTGGCGGTGCTGACCTTCCTGCGCTCGTAGCACCGCACCCGGCTCTCAGGCGCCTCTCAGCCAGATCGCGCCATCATTGGAATGTGAGGGTTCTGCTCGTCGAGGACGACGTGCGGATGGCGGCGGCGATCCGGCGCGGGCTGCGCTTCGACGGTTTGGTCGTGGACATCGCCCCCGACGGCGAGGCGGCGCTGCGGACGGCTGGCGCCGTCGACTACGACGCGATCGTCCTCGACGTGATGATGCCGGGCCTCGACGGCTTCGAGACCTGCCGCCGCCTGCGCACCGACGGCATCTGGGTGCCCGTGCTGATGCTGACCGCCCGCGACGCGGTCGAGGACCGCGTACGCGGCCTCGACGGCGGCGCCGACGACTACCTGACCAAGCCGGTCTCGCTGGCCGAGCTGACCGCGCGGCTGCGTGCGGTGGTGCGGCGCGGCGCGGTCGAGCGCCCAGCCGTGCTCGAGGTCGGCGACCTGCGGCTCGACCCGAGCACGCGCGAGGTCTGGCGCGGCGACGCCGAGATCCAGCTCTCGGCGCGCGAGTTCGCCCTGCTCGAGACCTTCATGCGCCGGCCCGGCTACGTCTTCTCCCAGACGCAGCTGCTCGAGGCCGCCTGGGACCTCGGCTACGAGCAGCGTTCCAACGTCGTCGAGGTCTACGTCCGCTACCTGCGCCAGAAGATCGACCGCCCCTTCGGCGTCGCCTCGATCGAGACCGTGCGCGGCGCCGGCTACCGGCTGCGCAAGGACGGCGGCGCGTGAGCCGGCTGCCGATCCGGGCGCGCCTGACCGTCGCGTTCGCCGTCGCGATGGTCGCCGTGCTCGCGGCCACCGGGCTGTTCGTGTACAGCCGCCTCCAGGGCGACCTGGACGAGAGCGTCACCGCCGGGCTCTACGTGCGCGCCGAGGCGGTGCTGGGCAGCGAGTCCGCCGCGGCGGGCGCGCCCGGCGAAGCCGAGGAGGGCTTCGCGCAGCTGCTCCGGCCAGACGGGAGCGTGGTCGACAGCTCGGGCGGCGCGCGCGGGCGCGCTCTGACCCCGGCCGAGCTGCGCCGCGCGGCGGCCGGCGAGCAGGTGCTGACAGAGCGCCGGGTCGCGGGCGTCGAGGGAACGGTCCGTGTGCTCGCGCGCGGAGACGGGTCGCGGCTCGTCGCCGTCGGCCAGTCGCTCCAGGACCGCGACGACACGCTCGCCGGCCTCGTCGCGTCGTTCGCGATCGGCGGGCCGATCGCCGTTGTGCTGGCCTCGCTGCTGGGCTACGCGCTGGCGACGGCCGGCCTGCGTCCGGTCGAGGCGATGCGCCGCCGCGCCGAGCAGGTCTCGCTCACCGACGCGGACGACCGGCTGCCGCTGCCCGCCGCCGACGACGAGATCCGCCGGCTCGGCGCGACGCTCAACGAGATGCTCGACCGCCTGCGCCGCTCGTTCGAGCGCGAGCGGCGCTTCGTCGCGGACGCGAGCCACGAGTTGCGCACGCCGGTGGCCGTTGTCAAGGCCGAGCTCGAGGGCGCGCTGCGCGCCGGCGGGCACGACCCGCACGTGCGCGAGGCGCTCGTCGAGTCGCTCGAGGAGTGCGACCACCTGGCCCAGCTGGCCGAGGACATGCTCGTCGTGGCGCGCTCCGGCGAGGGCGAGCTGCCGATGCGGCGCGAGCGGCTCGACCTGCCCGACCTGCTCGAGCGCGTCCGCACGCGCTTCTCCGCCCGCGCCGAGCAGCGCGGCCGCGACATCCGCGTCGATGCCGACGGCATCTCGCACGTGTACGGCGACGAGCATCGCCTCGGTCAGGCGCTCGGCAACCTCGTGGACAACGCGCTGCGCTACGGCGCCGGCGAAGTGGTGCTGCGGTCACGGCGCACCGGTGGCGGGCTCGCGCTCGAGGTCTCGGACGGCGGCACGGGCTTCGACCCCGACTTCGCCGAGCGCGCCTTCGAGCGCTTCGCCCGCGGAGATCCCGCCCGCGCGCGCGATGGCACCGGCCTCGGCCTGGCGATCGTGCGGACGATCGCCGCGGCACACGGCGGGCGCGCGGCGGTCGTGCCCGGCGACGGCGCGACCGTGCGGATCTGGCTGCCCGAGCCCTAGCAGGTGAGCGGTCCGGCGCTGACCCGATACAGGTAGCCGATCGCCGGACAGGCCTGGCCGTCGTCGCAGTCGATGCCGCCCCTGACGCTCACCGCGATCCTCGGGCGGGCGCCGGTGCACACCGGCTTCGCCAGCACGAGGCGCACCGCGATGCGCGCGTCCTGGCCGACGGCGCCGCGGCAGTTGGCACGTCGCGGCGCCCGCTTGCGGCACGCCAGCGCGTCGCCTTCGTCCGAGCGGTAGAGGCGCGGCCGGGCTCCGACGCCGCTCAGCTCGCGGTTGGAGCGGATCGCGAGGTTGTCGACCGCGAAGTTGCACTGCACCCAGAGGCGGACGCCCCGGCGCGCCGCGCCCCGCGGTGGGAGGGGGATCCGCTCGGTCACCGCCGAGCAGGCAGGCGGGCCCGGCCAGGGCTTGTCGTCGTCGGCGCTCGCCGAACCGGCAAGCAGCGCCAGTGCGACCAGTGCCGCGGCGGTGACCCGTCGCGCCATCGCTACTGGCGGTAGCCCTCCACCGTGTCCGCGTCGCGCACCTGGGCGTGGTCGGGGTCGGCCCCGGCGTCGCGCAGCGCGCGGCGCTGGCGCAGCAGATCCCAGCAGCGGTCGAGCTCGACCTCCACCGAGCGCAGGCGCTCGCGATCGGCGTCCAGCGCGTCGTCGTCGTCGGCGTCCGCCCGCTCGCGCGCACGCAGCTGATGCTCCTCGCTGACCAGCTGCTCGATCCGCGCGGCGATGGTCTCGTCGCTCATGCGGTGATCCTACGCCGCTCGCCGCCGCGGGCTGGTTACGATCGCGACATCCGCCCGCTGCTCGCACTTGGCGCCCTCCTGATCGCCGTCGCGATCGCGCCCGCGGCGGCGCACGGGGCGACGCTGCGCGCGGGCGCAGGCCGTGCCGACATCACCCCGCCGACCGGCTACCCCATGCTCGGCTGGGCCCGCGGCGACGCCCGCGCGCTCGGCCAGCACACGCGCCTGTTCGCCCGCGCGCTGGTGCTCGAGCGCGGCTCGCGGCGGCTCGCGGTGGTCGCCGTCGACCTGAACATGATCGCGGGCGGCCTCGCCGAGCAGGCGGCGCGCCGCGCCGGCTTCGACCCGCGCGACGTGATCGTGTCCGCGAGCCACACCCCTGCCGGCCCGACCGGGTACTCGAACTTCCGCTTCAAGGACGCCGCCTTCCCGACCCCGAAGGCGCCGCGCTCGGGCGTCAGCGATCCCGACCCGCTGCTGTACGCCTTCCTCGTGCGCCGCCTCGCGCTCGCGCTGACCAGGGCCCGCGCCGACCTCGCCCCGGCGGCGGCCGGCTGGGGCAGCACGCGGCTGACCGGGCTGACCGCCAACCGCTCGCTCGAGGCCCACCTCGCCGACCACGGGCTCGACGTGGTGCGCGGCGACGGGCGGCCGGCGCAGGACCCGGACGGCCCGGCCCACACGATCGACCCGAACGTGGACGTCCTGCGCGTGGACCGCGTCGCCGCCGGCCGGCGCGTGCCGCTCGGCGCGTGGTCGACGTTCGCCAACCACGGCACGGTCAACCGCTCGACATTCGGCTTCTACAACGCCGACCACCACGCCGCCGCTGCGCGCGTATTCGAGGCGGCGGTGCGCCGCGCCGGCCACGTGCCCTCCGGCAGGACCGTGGTCAACGTGTACGGCAACAGCGACGCCGGTGACGTGTCCGCCGGGCTGACCCGCTTCGGCCCCGCCGTCGCCGAGGAGGTCGGCACGCGCGAGGCGCGCGCGATGCTGAGCGCCTGGCGTCGCGCGGGCAGCCACCTGTCGCGCAGCCCGGCGCTCGAGCTGCGCTGGACGCGCGTCTGCTTCTGCGGCCAGTCGACGCCGTACGGACCGCTCGCCGACCACGCGGTCTTCGGCGTCTCCTACCTGACGGGCTCCGAGGAGGGCCGCGGCCCGATCTTCGACGCGACCGGCGACATCTACGAGGGCCGCCGGCTGACGACGCCACTGGGGGCGCAGGGCGTGAAGATCGAGGCCCGCGCCGACACGGACCGGACGCTCGAGCCAACGGGTGTGCCGCTGACCGCGGCGCGCGTCGGCGACCGCTTGGTGGTCACGGTGCCCGGCGAGGCGACCGCCGAGCTCGGCCGGCGCACGCGGGCCGCCATGCTCGCCGCCATCCGCGGGCGCGGCATGAGCCGCGTTGTGCTGGCCGGCTACGCCAACGAGTACGCGTCGTACTTCACGACCCCCGAGGAGTACGGAGCCCAGCACTACGAGGGCGGGACAACCGTGTACGGGCCGGCGAGCGGACCCTTCATCACCGCTTCGCTCGCCGACCTCGCCGCCCGCCTCGTCCGTGGCCAGGCGGCCCCGACCCCGTACCCGTTCGACCCGACCCTCGGGCTGCGGCCGACCGCCGGGCCGTACCCGCCCGGCGCGGCGGGCGGCCGCCCCGTCGGCCAGCCGCGCGCGACCGCTCGACTCGGCCACGCGACCTTCCGCTGGCGCGGAGGCGAGTCCGGCACCGACCGCCCACTCGACACGCCCTTCGTCAGCGTGCAGCGGCGCACGGCGCGCGGCTGGCGCACGGTCGCCACCGACCTGGGGCTCGAGCTGCTCTGGAGCGTCGACGACGCCCATCCCAAGCTCGAGGGCGTCCCGCGCTACCGGCGCGGCCGAACGGGCACCTACCGGGCGACCTGGGAGCCGCCCGTGTCGGCGCGGACCGGCCGCTACCGCTTCCTCGTCACCGCGAGCCGCTACCGGCTGGCGTCACGCCCGTTCGCGCTGCGGGCGCTCCGCAGCCTTCGCGCGGACGTCGCGCGGACCGCGCGCGGGGCGGTCGTGCGCCTGCTCTACCCCGCGGCCCTGGCCGAGCGGGACTTCACGGCCCGCCCGCCGGCGGCCACGAGCGGCGCTGTGACGATGCGTGTGGACGACAGGCGCAGGACGGTTCGGATCCGCCACGGCCGCGGCACGCTGCGTGTGTCGCGCGGGGAGCCCGTGCGCGTTCTGGGCGGCCGCGACCAGCTCGGAAATCGGCTTCCCTAAGCGGTTTCTTGCGACATTTCCAGTTCTTACGCATGACTTACACAGCCATGGGACCTTGGATTTGTGTTCGCCAGGCTCATTCATCGACTGCGCACCTTCGCGCGTCGCCGACCCACCGTCGCCGACGAGGACGGCTGGCACGGGTACGACCTGAACTGAGCCGCGAACTGCAGCTTCGGCCCCGAGACGTTCCCAAATAGCTGGCAGGTTGCTGGCGCGGTTGGAGGACTTGCCGTAATAGTTGAGGCATGGCCCCGGACCCTGCCGCGAACGGCTCGCGCGGCTCAACGACTCCAATCCGCACCATCTCGGTGGTGGCACCCGTTCGCAACGAGGGCGCCAACGTCGACCATTTCGTCAGCGACCTCGCGGCGCAGGACTTCCGCGGCGAGCTCGAGGTGCTGGTCGCGGACGGCAACTCCCAGGACGACTCGGCGGAGCGCCTGCGCGCCGCGGCCTGGGCGGCCGGCCTCAACCTGCGGATCATCGACAACCCGGCCGGCTGGGTCTCCCAGGGCCTGAACGCGTGCATCCGGCACGCGCGCGGCGACCTGATCGTGCGGCTCGACTGCCACTCGCGCTACCCGGCCGACTACCTGCGCCGCTGCGCCGAGCTGTCCGAGCAGACCGGCGCCTGGAACGTCGGGGGCCGCCTCGTGCCGACCGGCACCACGCCCACCGAGCGCGCGGTCGCGTGCGCGATGGACAGCCCCTTCGGCGGGATCGGCTGGACGCGCGCCCCCGGTTCCGGGCCGGTCATGACCGACACCGTCACGTTCGGGGCGTTCCGCCCGGAGGCCTTCGAGCACGCCGGCCTGTTCGACGAGACGCTCGTCCGCAACCAGGACGACGAGTTCAACCTGCGCCTGCGCCGCGCCGGCGGGCAGATCATGCTCGACCCCGAGATCACGGTGATGTACCGGCCGCGCGACTCGATCGGGCGAGTCTGGCGTCAGTACTACGAGTACGGGCTCTGGAAGGTGCCCGTGATGCTCAAGCACCGCCGCGTGCTCACCGCGCGCAGCGTGGCCCCGCTCGCCTTCGTGCTCGCGACCGCGGTCCTGTTCGCGGCGACCGCGCGCTTCCCGCTGGCGCGCCGCCTGCTGCTGCTGCAATGGTCGGGCTACAGCGCTGCGGCGGTGGCGTTCGCCGCCCGCAGCCTGCGTGAGCACGGCGAGCCCATGGCTCTGCTGCCGCGCGTGCTGGCCGCCTTCCCGGCGTTCCACCTGGGCCACGGATCGGGTCAGGCGGTCGGCTGGCTGCGGGCCATCGGACGCCTCCGACGGTGAAGCTGCGCGCCCTCATGTACCACGACGTGGCCGAGGGCAATCCCGACATCTACAACGTCCCGCCGGAGCGGTTCCGCGAGCACCTCGACGCAATCCAGGCCGCCGCGGGTCACGCGCCGGCGGTCGTGGACGAGGCCGGCGACGGCGACTGGCTGATCACGTTCGACGACGGCTGCTCCAGCTCGGTGTCCGTCGGCGAGGAGCTGGCGCGCCGCTCGTGGCGCGGGCACTTCTTCATCGCGACCGATCTCGTCGGCCGGCCCGGCTACCTCGACTGGGATGGCGTACGCGCCGTGGAGGCGATGGGCCACGTGATCGGCTCGCACTCGTGCAGCCACCCCGACCGCATGGCGGCCTGCTCGCGGGACCAGCTGATCGACGAGTGGTCGCGCAGCCGGACGGTGCTCGCCCGCGAGCTGGGCAATCCCGTGATGACGGCCAGCGTGCCGGGCGGTCTCTACTCGGCCGGCGTCGGCCGCGCCGCGGCGGCGGCCGGGTACACGTCGCTCTTCACGTCCCTGCCGTCGCAGCGGCCACGCTCGATCGAGGGCATGCGGCTGATCGGCCGCTACGCCGTGCGAACCGACACCGGCGCCGCCGAGGCGGCCGCCGCGGCGACGGGCGCGGCGCTGCCCTGGGCGCGCCAGCGCACCGCCTGGGGTCTGCGCGGAACCGTCAAGAAGGTCGCCGGCAAGCGCTACGAGACCGTGCGCCGCGCGCTGCTGGCCCGCCGCGCGAGCTAGTAGGGGAACGTCGGCAGGTAGCCGAGCCGACCTCTGACCACCGAGTGCAAACGGCTCGCAGTGCCGGGATGGACGCCCGCCACGTCGCGCCCCTCCCCCGGGTCCTTGTCGTGGTCGAACAGGTGATAGCCGCCGCCGCTGTTGGGTCCGTACATCGACCAGTCGTCGGTCCTGACGAAGTAGCTGTTGCCGTAGCCGCCGTACGAGTAGCGGCGGCGCGGCGGCTGCCTGCCCTCGAACAGGCGCGAGAGGTCCACCCCGTCCGTGCCGCGCGGCACCGGCACGCCGGCCATCGACAGGACCGTCGGCCCGACGTCGTGGGTCGAGGCCCGGTACGTGCTCGTGCGCCCCGCGAGCCGGCGCCCCGGGTCGATCACGATCAGCGGCGTCTTGATCAGCGCCGGGTGGAGGACCGTCGCGATCTTGCCGGTGAAGCCGTAGTCGCCCAGGTAGAAGCCGTGGTCGGAGACGAGCACGATGACCGTGTCGCGGTCGAGCCCGAGCTCGTGGAAGCTGTCCATGAACACGCCCAGCCAGCGGTCGGTCATCGTCACCTCGGCCGCGTACAGGGCGCGCATGCGCTGGAGCAGGACCTCGCCGGTATGGCCGTGCAGGTAGCGGCTGACCGGCGCGTAGTAGGGCCGGGCGGGCTCCGGACCGTGGTAGTCGGGATCGCCGTACATGTCGACGTACTTGCGCGGCGGCGTCCACGGCTCGTGGGGCTCGAACGTGTCGACGACGAGCGCGAACGGACGTTGGCGGACGGCCGCGTCGAGCACGCGTACGCCGTCGCGGAACACGCGCGCGGCGAACGACTTCGTCTCGTCGTGGGAGTAGCGGCCGTTTGCGAGGTAGCGGCGGATCCGGTCGCGTGTGTCCGGGTCCTCGATCTGCGGCGGAAGCCAGTGGCGCAGCTCGTGGTCGGAGACGCCCTGGTCGGTGCCGCCGATCTGGCCCCCGCGCCGGACGAAGCGGTCGAAGCTGCGCCGGAACGGCCCCCACGGCGGGGAGAAGCCGAGCGAGGTGTTGTCGGTGACGTAAGCGGTCCAGTAGCCGGCCCGCTTGAGCGCGCTGGTCCAAGTGGTCCGGACGTCGCCGATCGGGGCCCAACCGGGCTCCGCGAGCAGCCCCGGGTACGGGTGCCACCCGCGGAACGGGAACACGCGCCGGCCGGTGAGGATCGAGCGCCGCGCGGGGACGGTCGGCATCGCCTCGGGGTAGAAGCGCGTGAAGCTGAGCCCGCGACGGGCGAGCGCGTCGATGTTCGGGGTTCGGGCGCGCTTGCCGAAGGCGTGGTCGGCGCGCAGCGTGTCGACCACGATCACCAGGACGTTGGGCCTATCCTCGGCCTGCCCGGCCGCGAACTGGTCGACGCCCGCGAGCACGCTCGCTGAGGCGCCCGCGGTGAGCAGGAACTGGCGACGGGTCCGCGTCACCCGGCGCAGCTTGACATAGGGAGAGGCGGCCCCCGCGGCGCCGCGGGGGCCTCCCCTCACTTCCGGCTAGAGAACAGCGCCCTTCCAGGGGGCGTTGAGCTGGAATCCGCGAGCGGCGTTCCATGCGTCGGCGTCGCCGCCGATGGCCTTGGCGTCGCCGCCGTCGCCACCGTAGGCGTCACCGCTGTCGGCGCAGGTGTCGCCGCCCTCCGCCTTGGCCTCGTCGCCGAAGGCGAACGCGAGCGCGTTGCCGTTGCCGAACTGGACGTTGCCGGTGTCGGCGTCGCCGCCGTCACCGCCCTGGGCCTTGGCCTTGCCGCCCTTGGCCTTGGGATCGCCCTGGTAGGTCCACGAGAGGTTCTCCTGCGAGTCCTCCTCGTGGTCCTTGCCCTTGCGGCCCTTGCCCTTGTGGCCGTGCTCGTCGCCGTGCCAGGAGCCGTGCTCCTCGCCCTTCGACCAGTTGACCTGCTCGGACTCGGACTCGTTCGACGCGTTGGCGTCGCCGCCGCCGGCCTTGGCGTCGCCGCCGTCGCCACCGTAGGCGTCACCGCTCTTGGCCGAGGTGTCGCCACCTTCGGCCTTCGCGCCGTCGTGGCCCTTGTGGCCGCCCTTCTTACCGTGCTCGAGCGGAACCGAGACGGCGATCGAGTTGCCGTTCAGGACCTGCTTGTTGCCGGTGTCGGCGTCGCCGCCGTCACCGCCCTCGGCCTTGGCCTTGCCGCCCTTGGCCTTGGGATCGCCCTGGTACACCAGCGAGCCGTTCTGCTGCGAACCCGACCCGCGGTCACTGCCGTTGCCCTGGCCGGAGCCGGCCTGGTTGGACGCGTCGGCGTCGCCGCCGGAGGCCTTGGCGTTGCCGCCGTCGCCGCCGTAGGCGTCGCCGCTCTTCGCCGAGGTGTGGCCACCTTCGGACTTGGCCTCGCCGCCCAGCGACAGGGCGACCGAGTTGCCGTTCAGCGCCTGCACGTTGCCCGTGTCGGCGCTGCCGCCGTCGCCGCCCGAGGCGTAGCCCTGGCCGCCGATGGCGGTCGGGTCGCCCTGCGTGACGGCGCTGGTGTTGACCTGTCCCGGATCGGGGAGCGACGGCAGCCCGGCGTAAGCCGGAGCCGCGCCCACCGCCACCGCGACGGTCGACGCCATGAGAGCCGCAATGCGTCTCATGATGTTCCTTTCTGTTGCTCGAATGAACTGGCTTCTGGAGTCCGCGGAGGGACTAGCCAGGCCGCTCGAGCGCGCAGGCGAACAGCGCCGGCCGCAGCAAGGCCGGCTTGGCCTCGAGCCTGCGCATGAGCTTCGGCGCCGCCAGTGCGGCAAGCACCAGCAGAGCCAGGAAAGGCACGAAGGTCAGGCCGCCCGGACTGGCGGCGGCCGCCCCGCCCGCCGTCGGAGCTGGAGCCTTCCTTGGAGACGGCGGTCCGGCGGGGCGGCCACCAGCCTCGGCCGCGGGAGGCTGAGCCGAGGCGGATTGGGAGATGCGAAGGCCGGACGGTGGCGCCCCGACGGGCGGCGGTGCGGCGGGCTGCGGCGGCTTGGCCGCGCTCACGCCGAGCGCGCCCGCGAGCATCGGATTGTCGGACCCGAGCGGCGACGGGCCGCCCTCGAACCGCGCGCCGCCGAAG
>JBQGCL010000073.1:0-2616 GCA_052038485.1 Thermoleophilaceae bacterium
TGGTCGGCGTGGAGGATCCACAGCACGTCGAGCGCCTTCTCGAGGCGCGGATCCGGCTCGTACTTGACCTCCGTCATCTTGAACATCATCGAGAGGAAGTTGCCGGGGTAGGACAGGTCGTTGTCGGGATAGACGTAGGGCAGCCCGAGGTTGTGCCGGTAGGCGAAGGCCGCAAGCGTCGGCATCTTGGCGATCAGGCGCACGGCCGCCATGTGCTTCTCCTGCTCGTCGTCGATGTGCTTCGCGTCCGGGTAGAAGGTCGACAGGGCGCCGGTGGTGGCGAGCAGCATCCCCATCGGGTGGGCGTCGTAGCGGAAGCCCTCCACGAACTTCTTGATGTTCTCGTGGACGAAGGTGTGGTGGGTGATCTCGAAGATCCACTCGTCGAGCTGGTCGCGGGTGGGCAGCTCGCCGTAGACGAGCAGGTAGGCGACTTCCAGGTAGGACGACTGCTCGCACAGCTGCTCGATCGAGTAGCCGCGGTGCTCGAGCACGCCGGCCTCGCCGTCGATGTAGGTGATCGCGCTCCGACAGGACGCCGTGTTGGTGAACGCCGGGTCGTACGTCATCAGCCCGAAGTCGTCCTCCGACACCTTGATCTGACGGAAGTCCATCGCCTTGACGGTTCCGTCGGAGATCTCGATCTCGTAGGTCTCCCCGGTGCGGTTGTCGGTGACGCTGAGGCTGTCGCGTGCCGTGGCTACGCCACCGCCGTCATCCTGCTGCGCCTGCTCGTCTGCCATTGATTCCTCCTTTCCCCGGATTGTGACGGAACGTGACCTCTCGCTTCGGCGTGACGTCCCAGTCGCCGTCGCGCCAGCTGATCCGGGTGTCGTCGGCGAGCCGCACCCCGGCATGGCCCAGGGGCGGCTCGCCGTAGAGCGTGGCCTCGAGCGGGCGCTCGCTCTCGGGCGTGTCGCCAAGCCCGGCAGCGACGTGATCGGCGGGGTAGGTGACCACGATCGAGCCGCTGCGCACGTAGACCGGGATGCGGTCGAGCCGCGCCGGTGCGAGCAGCTCGCCGCCGCCCCGGTGGCGCTCGCCGGTCCAGAAGTCGATCCAGTCACCGCGCGGCAGCGACACCTCGCGCTCGCGCGCGCCGCCCTCCAGCACCGGCGCGACCCACAGCGCGGGCCCGTAGCCGTACTGGTCGGCCAGCGTCCAGCCGCGCTCGTCGGCCGGGTCGGTCAGCAGCAGCGGCCGCACGATCGGCAGCCCGGTGCGCCGCGCGGTGGCAGCGGCGGCGCGTACGTAGGGCACGAGCCGCTCGTGCAGCAGCACCGCGGCGCGGTATGAGGCGAGCGTCTCGGCGTCGTAGGTCCAGGCCTCCTGGGCGAAACGGCCGTGCGCCTGCATCAGCGGCGTGAAGCAGCCGAACCACGCCCACCGCAGCAGCAGCTCCTTGGGGCAGCGGGCCACCAGCCGCTCGCCGAGGTAGCCGCCGACGTCGTGCGACCAGTTCGAGAAGCCGCTGGCGGCCGCCGTCAGCGTGGCCGTGACGAGCGTCTCGAGCGACCAGAAGTCCGAGGCCTGGTCGCCGCCCCACGTGACCCCGACGCCCTGCTGCCCGGTCCAGCCCGAGCGGCCGAACAGCACGCCCGTGCCCGGGTGCACCTCGTCGAGCGCGCGCTGCATCGAGCGCCGGTACAGCAGCCCGTAGGCCCAACCTGCCTCGGCGCCGGTCCGGCCGTCGGCGAAGCGCACGTCGGGCGGGAAGTAGTAGCCCTCGCCGTCGTCGGTCTTGATGCCCTCCACGCCCAGGCGCAGCGCCCGCTCGGCCAGCTCGCGCCACCACTCGTCCGCCGCCGGCGAGGTGAAGTCGACCGGCGAGCCGGTGCCCATCCACCAGCGCGCCACGAAGGGCTCGCCGTCGGCGGTCTTGACGAAGTGGCCGGCGCGGGCGGCCGGCTCGTAGTTGGGCGCCGGCTCGCGGTGCAGGCGCTCCGACTCTGGGTCGGGCGGTCGCTGGCCGTCGGCCGACTCGAGGTTCACCCACGGCGTCACCCAGACCACCGTGCGCACCCCGTGCGAGCGGAAGCGGGTCACCATGTCCTCGAAGTCGTCGAACTGGTGCGGGTTCGGCTCCCAGGTGTTGTATTGCGTCTCCCAGGGCGAGTCGATCACGATCGCGTCGAGCGGGAGCGCGTTGCGGCCGTAGCCCTCGAAGTCGTCCTCGACGTCGCGCTGGTGCTCGTAGACGTCGCGCGACTTCCAGTGTCCGTAGGCCCACTCGGGCAGCAGCGCGGGCAGGCTGCCGCTCAGCCGAAGGAAGCGGCGCAGGCGCGCCGCCGGCGTGGGATCGGTCAGCACGTGCAGCCGGAACCCGCCCGCCGCCGCGCGGGTGGAGACCGACACGCGGTGACCGAGGTCGAGCTCCACGCCGTCGCCGCCCGTCTCGATCCAGAGCGCGTAGCCGCGGCTCGCGAGCAGCCAGGGCACGGGCGCGTAGTCGCCCTGCGGGATGCCGCCCACGTCGAGCATGTCGGGCGGGCAGTCGGGGCCGGTGTAGCGACGGTCGGCGCCGAGCCGCACGCGCCGGCCGGTCTGGTCGAGCTGCTCGCAGTGGCGCGCCCCCAGGCCCGTGAAGCGCTCGCCGGGCCGGGCCTCCCACTCGGC
>JBQGCL010000074.1:0-1655 GCA_052038485.1 Thermoleophilaceae bacterium
CGGCCGCAGTTTCACGACCGTGTCGTCGGGTGCGCCCTGGGTGCGCCGCGCGCGTACCACGACGCCGGCCTGGTCGAGCAGCAGGTCGGGGGTGTCGAAGAAGAAGACCTGCCGGATGCGGGCGTCGAGGGGGTCCACGCCAAGCGCCTGCGCGGCCGACTGCCTGTCCTCGTCCGGCACGGTCAGCTTGAGCTCCACGCTGTCGGCGTCGCCGACCAGCCGGAGCATCTCCTCGAGCTCCGGGGTGAGCAGGCGGGCCGGGGCTTCCGTGCCGGTCATCTTGCAAGGAGGACTATCCCCTTTCCCGCGTGCCGGGGCAAGGGTTAGGATCACACGGGACGGGCGCGGATTCGTGGGGCTCGCACGACGCCAGCACCGAGGACAACCAGGCAAGTAAGCCGCTCCAGACTGGTCCAGCGGCTTGATGACGGCATCCGGCGTCCACTCACGCTGGTGTCCGCCCCAGCCGGCTCGGGCAAGACCGCGCTGCTCGCCGAGTGGCTCGCCGTGGGCAACCCGCCGGGAACGGTGGAGCGCGTCGGGCTCGAGGGGGACGGCGCGCGCTCGCTCCGCAGCGCCGTGCGCGCGGCGGCGGCGGCCGCCGCGCCGGTTGTGGTGGTCGTCGACGACTTCCACCTGATCAGCTCGCCGGAGCTGGTCGCGGAGCTCGACCGGCTGCTCGAGCGGAACGAACCCAACGTCCGCCTGCTGCTCGCCACCCGCAGGGATCCGCCGCTGCGGCTCGAGCGCCTGCGCGTGAACGGCCTGATGTCGGAGGTCCGGGCGGCCGACCTCGCCTTCACGCTGGCGGAGACCCACGAGCTGCTCGGCGCGCTGGAGCTGTCCGGCGAGGACGTCGAGCTCCTCTGGCGCCGCACGGAGGGCTGGATCGGCGGTTTGCGGTTGGCGCAGCTGTCGATGGAGGGAGCCGACAACGCGCACGCGTTCGTCACGAGCTTCGCCGGCGACGACCGTGCCGTGAGCGACTACCTGATCTCGGAGGTCGTCGACCGTCAGCCGGCCGAGACACTCGACTTCCTGCTGCGCACCTGCGTGGCTGAGCGCCTGACCGGCGACCTGGCCGATGCCCTCACCGGTGGGCACGACGGCGACCGGTCGCTCAGGTCGCTCGAGCGCAGCGACGGCCTCGTGCGCGCGATCGACGGCCCCGGGCGCTGGTACAGCTATCACCCGCTCCTGCTCGAGGTGCTGCGCGGCGAGTCGCGCCGGCGCCTGCACGACGAACAGGCGTCCCTGCACCGCCGCGCCGCCCGCTGGTACGCGCGCGACGGCAGCGCGCTCGAGGCCGTCCGCCACGCGGTCGAGGGCGGCGATTGGGAGCTGGCCGCGGACGTGACGGTCGAGCACTGGGTGGCGCTGCTGCGGCGTGGCGGCGGTGCGGCGTTGCTGCGGCTCGCCGAGCGTATCCCGCGCGATGTCGTGCGGGCCGATGCCGAGCGGGCGCTCGCGCTCGCCGGTTTGCGCCTCGATGCAGGCGACGATGCGGGCGCGGACGAGCTGCTCGAGGAGGCCGAGCGCCTTGGTTCGGCGCTGCCGGAGGCGCGTGTACGGCGCTTCGAGGTCACCTCGACCGCCGTGGCCCTCTACCGGGCCCGCAGGCGCGGCGACGTCGAGGCCGCCCTGAGCGCCGCGCG
>JBQGCL010000075.1:0-17781 GCA_052038485.1 Thermoleophilaceae bacterium
GAGGGCGCGCACGGGGGCACGGTATAGCGTGCGGCGTGTGGCCGAGCCCGCCTACACGCGACTGCCGGTCGACGAGCGCCGCGGCCAGCTGCTCGAGCTCACCACCGAGCTGTTCGCCCGCCATTCCTACGCCGAGCTGTCGATGGCCGACATCGCCCGCGAGGCCGGCATCTCGAAGGCGCTGCTCTACCACTACTTCCCCAGCAAGCAGGAGCTGTTCGTGGCAACGCTCCAGGCGGCCGCGGAGGAGGTCGCGCGGCGCACCGAGCCCGATCCGGCCCTGCCGCCCGCCGAGGCGCTCGCGAGCAGCCTCGACGCCTTCCTCGAGTGGGTCGAGCAGAACGGGCTCGCCTACCGCAAGCTGCTCGAGAGCGCCGGCGGCGTGCCCGAGGTAGGCGCGCTGATCGGCGAGGTGCGTGACCGCACCTCCGCCCGCATCCTCGAGGGGGTGGGCGCCGGCGACGCTCCCCAGCCGCGTACCGCCGTGCGCGCCTGGCTGTGGTTCCTCGACGGCGCGATCCTCGACTGGCTCGAGCACCGCGACCTCACGCGCGCGGAGCTCGGCGGCCTGCTGCTCGCCGCGCTCGCGGGTGCGCTGGCAGCCGCCGGAGCCGGGGACCTACTTTCCGATAGGCAGGTGTAACTCCTCCCCGTGCGGGGCACGGAACGACAAAACGAGGGGAAAGTCGCATGTCCACCAGGACGCTGAACCGGCGTACCTTTCTGACCCGCAGCGCGGCCGCCGGAGGCACGCTGCTGAGCCTGACGGCGCTCGAGCGACTCGCGCTGCGCGACGCGGCCGCCGGCGGCCCGCACCGGCGACACGACTCCTACGGTCCACTCGCGCGCGTGGCCGATCAACGTGGCGTCGAGGTGCTGGCACTGCCCGCCGGCTTCAGCTACGTCACCTTCAGCCACACCGGGTCGACGATGTCGGACGGCAACGCCACGCCGCTCGCTCTCGACGGGATGGCCTCATTCGACGGCGGCCGCCGCGGGCTCGTGCGCCTGGTCCGCAACAGCGAGGACCGTAACGGCGCGGGCGCGGGAAGCGTCGGCGGCGATCCGGCGGCCAAGTACGACGCCGACGGCGGCGGCGGCACGACGACGCTGGTCTACGACGAGCACAGCGGCAGCCTCGTGGAGGACTTCGTGAGCCTCAACGGCACAACGGTCAACTGCGCCGGCGGGATCGGCTACAGGAGAAGGAGCTGGCTGACCGGCGAGGAGACCCTTCGGGGTCCGGATGCGACGGCCGTGGGCGAGCGCTTCTCCGAGCGGCACGGGTACCTGTTCGAGGTGCCGGTCTCCCGCGGCCCGGGGGAGCTGGAGCGCGGCGAGCCGCTGCGCGCCGCGGGGCGCTTCTCGCACGAGGCGGCCGCGGTCGACCAGCGCACCGGAGTCGTCTACGAGACAGAGGACCCGGGGTCGGGACGTGGGGCGGGCTTCTACCGCTTCCTGCCCGACGATCCATACGAGCTCACCGAGGGCGGGAGGCTGCAGATGCTCGCCGTCGCCGACCAACCCCAGCTCGACATGCGGGAGGGTCAGCAGGTCGGCAAGCGGCTGGAGGTCAGCTGGGTCGACATCGACGAGCCCGATCCGGAGCAGGTCGACGTGAACGACGCGCGTGGCACGTTCTTTCAGGGCTACGCGAAGGGCGGGGCGCTGTTCAACCGGCTCGAGGGGTGCTGGGAGGACTGCGGCAGCATCTTCTTCGTCTCCACCAGCGGTGGCGACGCAAAGAACGGCGACGTCAACTCCGACGGCTATCGGGAGGGCTTCGGTCAGGTCTGGGAGTACCGGCCGTGGTGGAAGGGCGGCGTCCTGAGGCTGGTCTACGAGTCACCCGGCGCAGCGCAGCTGGATTCGCCCGACAACCTCACCGTGACACCCCGCGGCGGATTGATCATGTGCGAGGACGATGCATCGTCGGCGCACGTCGACACCCACCCCCTGGCGCCCGGCATCGAGAACGTGAACCGCGTGATCGGTCTGGGACGGCGCGGGGAGACCTTCGAGTTGGCGGTCAACGTGCTGAACGAGTCGGAGCTGGCGGGCTGTTGCTTTTCGCCAAGCGGGCGGACGCTGTTCTTCAACGTGTTCGGCAGCGCGGTCACCGGACAGGGGGTCGAGGGGATGACCTGCGCAGTCACCGGGCCCTGGCGGAGGGGCCCGCTCTAGCCCGGTTTCGAGCCCTCCGCCCAGCGGCCCTGCTCGCCCTCGATCTCCTTCTTCCAGATCGGCGCCTCGGCCTTGACCCGGTCGATGATCTCGCGGGCCCCCGCGAAGGCCTCGCCGCGGTGGGGCGCGGACACGGCCACGATCACGCTCGGCTCCGACAGCGGCACCTCGCCCACCCGGTGCTCGGCGACCGCCGCACACAGTCCGTGGCGCTCGACGGCCTCGCCGACGATCTCACCGATGCGCTGCTCGGCCATCTCGGCGTAGGCCTCGTAGTCGAGCCGCTCGACCTCGCGCGTAACGCCGGAGAAGGTCACGACCGCGCCGGCGCGCGGATCGCGCACGGACGCGGCGAGCGCGTCGAGCGAGAGCGGCTCGTCGGTGACGCGCACGGAGCGGGTGGCCTCCCCGCCGCTGACCGGCGGGATCAGCGCCAGCTCGTCGCCCGCGTCGAGCAGGTCGTCCTCGGACGCGTACTCGCGGTTAACCGCCATCACGAGCGGGATGCCCTCGGCGAGGCCGGACAGCGAGTCGAGCGCGTCGCGCACGCGCGCGCCCTCGGGCAGCTCGAGCGTCACCGAGCCGGTGCCGGCGCGCTCGCGCAGCATCGCGAACAGGCGGACGGTTACCTCCACAGCGCAGATGCTAGGGCTGAGCGAGCCGGTCGCGGATCGCGCGGCGCGCTCGCTCGAGCGGCTCGTCGCTGCGGTACAGGTTGAAACCGGCGTTGGCGCCGTGGAGCAGGGAGTCGATCTCGAAGGCGACCTGGGCCGGATCGGCGCCGGCGTCGACCTCCCCGCGTGCCTGGGCGTCGCGGACCATGTCGGCCAGCGCGACGATCCCTCCCGCCATCAGGTCGCGCAGCTTGTCGGTCACGGCACCGTCGCGCGAGTCGACCTCAGCGGCGACGCAGGCGAAGAAGCAGCCACCGGGGAACACGCGCCGCTCGAGGTAGGACAGGTACGCCTCCGAGAACTCGAGCACTTGGGCCAGGCCGGGCGCGTAGTCGAGCGCCCGGCTCACGACCTCGTGCTCGAAGATTTCCTGGGCCGCGTCGATCGTGGCCAGCTGGAGCTCCTCCTTGGAGCCGAAGTGCGCGTAGACGCCGCTCTTGCTCATGCCGATGTGGTCGGCCAGGCGACCAATCGAGAGGCCCTCGAGCCCCTCGAGCGTCGCTAGCTCGGTGGCGCCGTTGAGGATGGCCGCGCGGGAGCGGACGCCGTCGGAGCGCTCGCGGCGCGGGGCGGCCGCCCGGCGCGGGGCGGCCGCCCGACGCGGCGTGGCCTTGCTCACAGATTCGTTCATCGCCTTGACAAGATAGCACGATCGGTCGTACTATCTAGCACGATCGTTCGTTCTAAGTAGGAAAGGCCGTCGAAGATGACCGCAAGCGAAGCCCCCACCGCAAGCGAAGCCCCCAGTCGAGCCGGACGTCGCGAGTGGATCGGCCTAGCCGTCATCGCCCTCCCCGCACTGCTCTACTCGATGGACCTCACCGTCCTCTACCTGGCGGTGCCGTCGCTCACCAGGGACCTCGACCCGAGCGCCACCCAGCTGCTCTGGGTCACGGACATCTACGGCTTCCTGATCGCCGGCCTGCTCATCACGATGGGCAAGCTCGGCGACCGCATCGGACGGCGGCGGTTGCTGATGATCGGCGCCGCCGGCTTCGGCGCCGCCTCGGTGCTCGCGGCCTTCTCGACCAGCGCTGAGGCGCTGATCGCCGCTCGCGCCCTGCTCGGCGTGGCCGCGGCGACGCTCGGCCCCTCCACCCTCTCGCTGATCAGCAACATGTTCCGCGACCCGCGTCAGCGCACGATCGCGATCGGCCTCTGGGTGACGAGCTACTCGGCGGGCGCGGCGATCGGACCGCTCGTGGGCGGCCTGCTGCTCGAGCGCTTCTGGTGGGGCTCGGTGTTCCTCATCTCGGTCCCCGTCATGGCGCTGCTGCTGGTGACCGGTCCGCGCCTGCTGCCCGAGTACCGCGATCCCGCCCCAGGCCGCTTCGACCTCCCAAGCGCCGGCCTCTCGCTTGTGAGCGTGCTGGCGGTGATCTACGGCGTCAAGCGGATCGCGGAGGGCAACCCGGGCGCGCCGGCCGCCTTGTCGATCGCGGTCGGCCTCAGCGTCGGCGCGATCTTCCTGCGCCGCCAGACGCGGCTGGCCGATCCGATGATCGACACCCACCTGTTCCGCGTGCCGGCCTTCAGTGTCGCGCTGGCCGGAGGCATGTTCGCGCTGTTCGCGGTCTACGGCATGGACCTGTTCATCGCGCAGTACCTGCAGCTCGTGCTCGGCATGAACCCGTTCGAGGCCGGCCTCTGGCTGCTCCCTGCGGCGCTCGGCTTCGTCGCCGGCTCGAACCTCGCGCCCCTGATCGCCGCCCGCGTCCCGACCGCGCACGTCCTCGCCGGCGGCGCCGCGGTGACGGCGCTCGGGCTGGCGCTGCTGACGCAGGTCGAGGCCACCTCCGGGCCCGCCGTCCTGGTCGCGGGCTCGGTCGTGATGTCGCTCGGCGCGGCCCAGATCATCACGCTGGGGACCGACGTCGTCGTCGGCGCGGCGCCCCCCGAGCGAGCCGGTTCCGCGTCCGGGATCTCCGAGACCGGGCTCGAGCTGGGCGGGGCACTCGGGATCGCCCTGTTGGGCAGTATCGGCACCGCCGTCTCCGGCGGGCACACATTCGCGGGCGCCGAGACCTTCACTCATGGGATGCAGCTGGCCGCGCTGGCCGCCGCGCTGCTGATGGGCCTGGTCGCGACGGCCACCGCGCGCCTGCTGCGCGAGCGCCGCGTGCTCGAGGCGCTGCCGGCCGCCTGCTAGGGCTGCGGCTCCGGGCGGCGGGCGAGCATCGACGCGACGATCACGCCTCCGATCGCCCCGAACAGGTGTCCCTGCCACGAGATTCCGCGCTGCGGTTCGAGCCCGCCCAGCAGCGCGCCTCCCCACAGCAGGACGACGATCGCGCCGATCGCCAGCTCGGTGCCATTGCGGTTGAAGACGCCGCGCGCGATCAGGTAGGTCGCGTACCCGAAGACGACCCCGCTGGCGCCCACGTGCACGCTGCCCGAGGCCGCTACCAGCCAGGTGCCGAGCCCGCTGATCAGCGCCACCAGCACCGTCACCAGCACCAGCCGCTTCGGGCCCTCCAGGGCGATCACCGCGCCCATCGCGACGAACGGGATCGTGTTCGCGAGCAGGTGGCCGAAGCCCACGTGGAGGAACGGAGCGGTCGCCACCCCCTCGAGCCCGTCCGCCTCGCGCGGCTCGATGCCGTACTGGTCGAGGCGGTGGTCGAGCGCCGTGTCGACGATCTCCGTCACCCACATCGCGGCCACGATGGCCGCCAGGATGATCAGGGCTGTGCGCACAACCTGACCTTAGACTTGTGCCCTTGATGGCCACAGCACGCGACCACAAGCCCAGCATCGCGCCGGTCGTGGGTCCCGACGACCCGCGCCGCTTCACCGACTCCGGCATCGAGATCAAGCACGAGTACTCGCCCGAGGACGTGGGCGCCGGGCTCGAGGAGCGCCTCGGCGAGGCGGGCGACTACCCCTACACGCGCGGGATCCACCCCGACATGTACCGCGGGCGCAGGTGGACGATGCGCCAGTACGCCGGCTACGCCACCGCCACGGAGACCAACCAGCGCTTCCGCTACCTGATCGAGCACGGCTCGACCGGGCTGTCGATGGCGTTCGACCTGCCCACGCAGCTCGGCCGCGACTCCGACGACCCGCTCTGCATGGGCGAGGTCGGCCGCACCGGTGTGGCCATCGACACGATCGACGACATGCGCCGCGTGTTCGACCAGATCCCGCTGGCCGACGTCTCGACCTCGATGACGATCAACGCGCCCGCCGCGGTGCTGCTGCTGCTCTACGAGCTGGTCGGCGAGGAGCAGGGCGTTCCGGCCGAGGCGCTGCGCGGCACCACCCAGAACGACGTGCTCAAGGAGTACATCGCGCGCGGCAACTTCATCTACCCGCCGGCGCCCGCGATGCGCCTGACGACCGACCTGTTCGCCTACTGCCGCGAGCGCATCCCGAAGTGGAACACGATCTCGATCTCGGGCTACCACATGCGCGAGAAGGGCTGCTCGGCCGTGCAGGAGGTCGGCTTCACGCTCGCCAACGCGATCGCGTACGTGCAGGCGGCGCTCGACGCCGGGCTCGGGGTCGACGAGTTCGGGCCGCGGCTCGCCTTCTTCTTCAACGGCCACAACAACGTCTTCCAGGAGGTGGCCAAGTTCCGCGCCGCCCGGCGCATGTGGGCGCGCATCATGCGCGAGCGCTTCGGCGCCAAGGACGAGCGCTCGCTGAAGATGCGCTTCCACACCCAGACCGGTGGCGTGACGCTGGCCGCCCAGCAGCCGGAGAACAACATCGTGCGGGTCGCGCTCCAGGGCTTCGCCGCGGTCTGCGGCGGCACGCAGTCGCTGCACACGAACGGGTTCGACGAGGCGCTCGCGCTGCCGAGCGAGCGGGCCGCCCGGATCGCGCTGCGCACTCAGCAGATCCTCGCCCACGAGACCGGCGCCGCCGACACCGCCGACCCGTTCGCCGGCTCCTACTTCGTCGAGTCGCTCACCGACGAGATCGAGGGGGCCGCCCAGGCGCTGATCGACAAGGTCGACGAGCTCGGCGGCTCCGTGGAGTGCATCCCGTTCATCCGGGCCGAGGTCGAGGAGTCGGCCTGGGGCTACGAGGAGCGCTACAAGCAGAAGCAGGACATCGTCGTCGGCGTCAACGAGTACGTCACGGACACGGTCGACGAGGTCGAGATCCTGCGCGTGGACCCCGAGTCGGAGCGCCAGCAGGTCGAGCGGCTGCGGGCGTTCAAGGCCGACCGCGACCAGGCGGCCGTGGACGCCCGGCTGGAGGAGCTGCGCGGCGCCTGCGGCTCCGACCAGAACCTGCTCGTCCCGATGCGCGCGGCGCTGAAGGAGCGCGCCAGCCTGGGCGAGGTCTGCGGCGTGATGCGCGACGAGTTCGGCGAGTACTCCGAAGCGTGACGGCCCTGCAGTACGAGTAGATGGTCAGCGAGCTAACGCTCGTCCGAATTTGCGTGGGGCTGATCGCCCTCCACATCGTCGACGACTCGTTCCTCCAGCCTCAGCCCGGGACCTCGGCGGCCGATCACATCGTCGGCGGCTTGGTGCCGCTCGCCGTGCTGGGGCTGGCCGCGGTCGCCTACCCGCGGCTGCGCGCCGGGTGGCGCGCCGTGACCGCGCTCCTGCTCGGGGTCTTCGGGCTCGCGGTCGCCTCCGAGGCCTGGTACTACGCCCGCGAGGTCGGCGCGTCGGGCGACGACTACACCGGGCTGCTCGCGATCCCGGCGGGCCTGGTGCTGCTCGCGGCGGGCGTCGTGACGCTGTGGCGCTCCCGGCGCCTGGACAAGCCACTCTGGCGCCGCTACGGGCGGCGCGCGCTGATCGCCGTCGGGAGCCTGGTGGCCGGCATGATCGTCGTCTACCCGCTCGTCTACTCGTACGGGTTGACGCACCTCGGCCGCGCGGTGGTGCCCGAGCCCGAGCTGGGCGCCGACTTCGAGGAGGTGTCCTTCACCACCGACGACGGGCTCGAGCTCGAGGGCTGGTACGTGCCGTCGCGCAACCGCGCCGCTGTGATCGCGTTCCCGGGCCGCAAGGGCACGCAGCGACCCGCCCGGATGCTGATCCGCCACGGCTACGGCGTTCTGCTGTTCGACCGGCGCGGCGAAGGCGACAGCGAGGGCGACCCGAATGCGCTCGGATGGAACGGGACCCGCGATGTGAGGGCGGCGATCGACTTCCTCCACCAGCGCTCCGACGTGGACGCCCATCGCATCGGCGGGATCGGCTTGTCGGTCGGCGGGGAGATGCTGCTCGAGGCCGCGGCCGACTCGGACGACCTCAAGGCGGTGGTCTCCGACGGCGCGGGCATCCGGTCCGTGCGTGAGGCGAGCCTGATGTGGTCGGCCGTGCCGATCTGGGCCGGGCTGACCGCCGGCACTGCCGTGTTCTCCGGCCACGCGCCGCCGCCGAACCTGAACGACGTGGTCGACCGCATCTCACCGCGACCGGTCTTCTTCATCTATGCGAGCAGCGGGCAAGGCGGCGAGGAGCTCAGCCAGGACTACTACGAGTCGGCGAGGCAACCGAAGCTGGTGTGGAAGGTCCCGGGCGCCACCCACACGAACGGCATCGAGGCCCGGCCGCGCGAGTACGAGCGCCGCATCATCGGCTTCTTCGACAAGGCCCTGCTGGGCCGAGCCGAGCGCTCAGGCGTGTGAGACCTGTCACATCCGGACGCCGCCCTACATTTCCCGGCCGTGAGCCGCTACGACTGGCTGCTCTTCCTGCACCTGATCGGGGCCTTCGCTGCGGTGGGCTCGGTCGTGGTGTTCTCGGTGCTGCTGCTCGGGGCCGACCGCGTCGCCGGTGCCCAGCTGACTTTCCTCGCACGGCGGCTCTGGGACGTCGGCGGCCTGCTCACGCTCGTGTTCGGGATCTGGCTGGCGCTCGACGACTACAGCATCGGCGACGGGTGGATCCTGATCGCGCTCGTGCTGTGGGCGATTGCGGCCGCCACCGGCGTGCGCATCGGGATGGCGTTCGACTCGGGCGCGAGCGAGCGCGTCCGGCCGCTCTACGCCGTGATGACGATCGCCGTGCTCGCCCTGCTCGTCGTGATGATCTACAAGCCCGGCGCATGACGGCCGCCGTCCGCCCAGACAGCTGGAACTTCCCGCTGCTGCTGCACGTGCTGGGGGCGATGGTGCTGGTCGCGCTGCTCGCCACCGCGGCGGTCGTGCTCAGCCTCGCCCTGCGCTCCGACGATCGCGCCGCGGCGCTGCGGCTCGCGTTCCGGACACTGCTGATCGGCGCGATCCCTTCCTATCTCGTGATGCGAGTCGGCGCCGAGTGGCTCGCGTCGAAGGAGAAGCTCGAGGACGCCGACTTCGCGTGGGTCGACATCGGCTACATGGTCGCCGACATCGGGCTGCTGGTGCTGATCGTGATGACCGTGCTCGCCGGGATGGCGTCGCGCCGGGCCAAGCGCGGCGACACGCCGAGCGGGCTGGTGAAGTGGGCCAACGGGCTTACGCTGCTGCTGATCGTCGCCTACGGGGTGGCACTCTGGGCGATGGCCACCAAGCCGCTCTAGCGGCAGCGGGCCCGCTCGACGTCACCAGGACCTGGCGCGACCCAGATCGGGCTCGAGACCGCCTGGATAAGGGAGCCCTTCATGACCTGGAGGCGCCAGTGCCCGGCGCCGCCCTGGATGAAGTCGTAGGTGAAGTCGTCGCTCGTCACGGGGACGGTCTTGACGGTCGTCCCGTTCGCGACGATCAGCAGCTGGCTCCCGTTGCCGCCGATCACCCGGGCGGTGAATCCGGCGCCGGGTGCCTTGACGGTGTCGCCGATCTGGGCCGTCTTCCACCAGCCCTGCTTCGCGAACGGATGCGCCTTGAACCTGATGTCGGGCGCGCTCGCCCCGGACACCTTGGCGTAAGTGCGGCCGCGCAGGACGCCACACCGAATGCCCCGCATCGAGAGGTCGCCGGCGTGGACGACCGTGCGCGCCTCGCCGATCGGCGCGTCGAGCGGGCCGTCGGCCTTGCCCGCCTCGTGTGAGTCGCTCGAGCCGACCGCGGCGATCTTGTAGCCCTGCCCGAGCAGCTCCTCGTAGCGCTCGATCGCCGTGATCGTGAACGGGTTCTGGGTGGTGCCGGCGATGTCGCCGGGACCGGTCGCGACCTCGAACGCGTCCACCCGCGACCAGTCCGTCTCGGCGTCCGAGTACTCCCAGAAGCAGCCGCGGCAGAGCGCAGCGGCGGCGGGGCTGACCGGCGGGAAGATCGTCGGGTGGTTGACCTGGGTCCAGCCGCCGAAGCGGTGGACCTCCGAGAACAGGTCGCGCGGGTCGCGCGTACCGCGCACGAGCTGGAACTGGCCGTCGGGCTGGCGCACGAACACCGGGCCCTCGCGGTAGTCGACGAAGTGGAGGCTGCCGTGGTTGTTGGTGTGGCCGCGGTAGGTGATCACCTCGGCGCTGGGGATGATCAGGTTGTTGGGGTAGCGCGGCTGATAGCGCCCGATCTCGCCCCAGGCGCTGCCGGAGACGTAGTCGGAGAGCGTCAGGAAGTCGAGCCCGCCGCCGCCCTGCGCGACCGGACCGAAGGCGTAGTCGAAGCTGGCCGTCATCGTCGCGTTGCCGTACGCGGAGTGCTCGGCGTGGACGTGGAAGTCGCCCGAGTACCAGCCCGGCCGGCGGCGCACCGGGCGGCGGTCATAGGGCACCGGCTCGTAGGGCTCGTCGGCGAAGGCCGGGTCGTCGGCCAGCTCGATCTCCACGCGCCAGCCCACCTTGCCGTCGGCGTCGCCCTCCGACTGCGGGATCACCGCCGCGACGCCGAGCTCGGCCGCCCAGGCGCCGGGCTTGATCGGCCCCGGCAGGAAGGCGCGCGTCGTCTTGCCCGGCGGCTCCACGCGCGGCTGAGCCGTGTAGTCGGCCTCGCTCGAGAAGCCCTCGGCCGAGAGGGTCACGTCCGGGTGGGACGAGCCGCCCCAGCCGCGGAACTCGGGCGGTCCCCAGAGGTTGTCGCCCGCGTGGAGCGGCTCGTACAGGCCGAGGTCGAGCGTGTGGCGGGAGCTGCCGGCCTCGGGCCGGTCCCAGCAGTACTTCACGCGGATCGCCGTCGTGCCCGCGGGGACGTCGAACGGCAGCAGGACGTAGCTCTTGTTGAAGCGGGTGTCGAACTCGCCGGTGATCACCTCGTCCGGCGTAATCGCCCGGCCGCCACAGGGCGTGGTGAGGGGCGCCGCCTGGGCGGTCGCCGTGAGCGCGAAAAAGACGGCAACCAGGGCGGCGGCGCGGAGCACGCCGCGATCCTAATCCGCGCGGGGTGTGGGATGTGCCAGGAAGGTGAACTGGCCGCTCAAGGTCAGCTTGGCGGTGTTGATCGTGCGGTGGTCCCAGCCCGTCGCCCTGGCGAGCAGCGAGATCGCGCGGTAGGGCGGCGACTCCGTCGCCCACCAGCGCGCGAAGAAGCGCGGCGTGCCGAGCGCGCGCCACGCGACCAGCGTGAAGGCGTCGATCACGGGCCGCACCTCGACGAGGTCGAGGCCGGCCTCCTCGAGCAACAGCATCAGCCCGTAGGGGGTGTAGTTCCAGACGCTGCGCGAGTGAAAAGCCTCGAGGTGGGACGTGGAGCCGACGAAGGCGCCCTCGGGGCGCAGCACGCGGGCGACCTCGGCGAGCAGCGGGCCGGGGCGGCGGACGTGCTCGAGCACCTGCTTGCAGTAGACGAGATCGAAGCCGGCATCCGGAAACGGCAGCCGCTCGCCGTCGAAGGTGACGAAGTCGGCGTCGGTGCGGGTGCGCCGGGCCACCTCGTCCGAGTGCTCGATGTCCGCGCCGGTCCACCCGACGCGTGGGTCGAGCGAGCGGAACAGGTCGACCGAGTCCCCCGCGCCGCAGCCGAGATCGAGCACGCGCGGCGCCGTCGGGCGCCCGGGGGCCGCGAACCAGCCGGCCGCGACTTCGTCGGCCAGCACGGCGCGACTGTGATCCGCCGGAATTCGGCTTCCCAAGAGGTCTGCGAGGTCGGCGCCGAGCATTTGCAAGACATCTTTCACGAAGGACTCGGCGAGGCCTGCTCGAACGCTGAGGCGATGCAGGACTTAACCGCGAAGCGCACCCTTGTGAAGTCCCCTCCGGAGCTCTGGAGCGAGCTGAGCGAGGTCGAGCGCCTGGCCCGCCACCTGGGGGCCTTCGGCGAGATCAAGATCACGAAGCTGGAGCCCGAGCGCACGGTCGCTTGGGAAGGCGAGAGCGCGAGCGGCACCGTCTCGATCGAACCCTCCGGCTGGGGAACCAAGGTCGTGCTGACGGCGACGATCGAAGGCGAAGAGCCCGTTCCGGAGCCCGAGCCTGAACCGGAGACCGAGCCCGAGCCCGAGCCGGAGCCCGTCGCGGCGGTCGAGCCGCCGGTGCGCAAGCGCCGCTGGCTTGCGCGCGTGTTCGGGTGGGAGCGGCGCGAGGCGCTTGCCTTGGAGCCGGTCTGGGTGCCGGGTGCGCCGGCGCCGGCGCCTGAGCCGGAGCCCGAGCTCGAGCCGGAGCCCGAGCCGGCCGCAGCCGCCGAGCCGGAGCCCGCGGATGGCGCGCTCACGCGCGACAACGCTCAAGCCGCCCTGGAAGACGCGCTCGAGGCCCTTGGCTCGGCGCATCACCGCCCGTTCTCACGCGGCTAGCGCATCAAACGAGCCCGACACGTGCTCCACTAGATACGTGAGTGGAGGCACGACACGGCGTCGCTTTCTCGCCGCTTCCGCAGCGGCGGCGGCGACCGGCACGATCCTGGGCGACCACGTCTCGTTCGCCCAGCGCCCGGACGGGCCGAACCTGCTGCTGATCATCGTCGACTCGCTGCGCGCGGACGCCGTCTACGACCGCCACATCCACACGCCGAACATCGACCAGTTGGTGTTCAGCGGCCTGCGCTTCACAAGCGCCTACCCGGAGGCCATGCCGACCGTGCCCGCTCGCAACTCGATCCTCGGCGGCCGGCGCACGTTCCCCTTCCGCCACTGGCACGACTACCCGGGACTGCTCTATTCCCCGGGATGGGCACCGCTCCGGGACGTGAAGGACTCGCTTCCCGCCGTCCTGCGGCGGGCCGGCTACTGGACCGCCTACGTCACGGACAATCCCTTTCTCGGCTTCGCGCGCCCATACGGCCCGGTGCGCGCCAGCGTCAACCAGTTCATTCGCACCGGCGGTCAGGTCGGCGGTAGCCGGCCGATCGCGAGTGTGCCCGACAAGGTGCTGCGCCACTGGCTCCATCCCTCGATCGCTCAGACGAAGCGGGAGCGCGTCGGGAAATACCTCGCCAACAGCCGCTACTGGCACGACGAGCGGCGCTCCTTCGCCGCCAGGGTGATGAAGGACGCGGTCCGCGCCCTGGAGATCGGGGCCTGGCACCGGCCGTTCGCCTTGATCGTCGACGCCTACGAGCCCCACGAGCCGTGGACGCCACCGCCGCACTACGCGGACATGTACGGCAAGTGGCGCGGGCGCGAGCCCGCCATGCCTCAGTACGGACGCGCGTCGAACTGGTTGGGGCCGCGCGAGCGCGGGCCGGTCGTGCGGCGGCTCCGTCAGCTGTACGGGGCCGAGGTGACGATGACCGACCGCTGGCTCGGAGTCCTGCTGGACCGCGTCCACGAGCTCAGCCTCGAGAACGAAACGGTGATCGCGCTCGTGTCGGACCACGGGATCCTGCTCGGCGAGCACGGCTGGACCGGCAAGATCTCGACGGCTCTCCACCCGGCCCTCACGCGGGTCCCGCTCGTGCTCGTGGATCCGCGCCGCCGGCAGGCTGGGCGGGCGAGCAGCTACTTCGCGTCCACGCACGATCTCGCACCCACGCTGTTGTCCATGCTCGACGTCAGGGCGCCGGAGCGGATGAACGGCGTCGACTTGTCCCAGCTGTTCGAGGGGAAGCGGCTGCGACCTCGCAAGTACGCGTTCGGCGGATACGGCAACTCGTTCTACATCCGCACCCGGCGCTGGGCGATGTGGGCACGCACCAAGCCAAAGGGCTTTCACCTGTACGACCGGCGCCGCGATCCTGGCGAGTTCAACAACCTCGCCCATCGGCGGCCTGACGTCGTGCGGCGCCTGTACCGCACCGTGCTGCGGCGGGCGGGCGGCTCGCTCCCGTACTACGAGGGTGTCGACCGCGACTAGCGCTTCACCGGCGCCACGGCGTCGCCCTCATAGAACGGCGGCGCGCCTCCGATCGCCTCGTTGAGGCGCGCGTGGAGCTCCCGCTGCACGTCGCGGTTGTCGCCAACGACGTTGGTCAGCTCGCCGGGGTCGAGTGCGAGGTCGTACAGCTCGCGGTTCTCGCCGCGGTTGTCGGCCACGTATGACCACTCGTCGCTGCGCACGTAGAAGTGGTTGAAGTAGCCGCCGTATGCCAGCGGACGGTCGGGTAACCGCTCCCCGTCGAACAGCGGCGAGAGATCCTGGCCGTCCATGCCGAGCGGCGGCCGGACGCCCGCCATCGAAAGCAGCGTCGGCGCCACGTCGTGCGTCGACGCGAACCATGGGCTGGTAGCGCCGGCAGCCTTCCGGTCGGGGTGCACGAGGATGCACGGCACCTGGATCAGCTCTGGATGCAGCTCCTGGGCGATCTTCCCCGTCCACCCGCGGTCGCCGAGCAGGATGCCGTGATCGCTGACGAGCGCGACCACGGTGTTCCGGTCGAGACCCAGTTCGCGGAAGCGGTCCAGGAACTCGCCCAGCCACTTGTCCGCGATCGTCAAGGCGGCGGCATAGACCGCCCGCATCTGGCGCAGCTCCGCGTCGTCGAGGTAGGTGTCGGAGCGGGTGTAGAGCGCCGTGCCCGGGTTGGGACCCCGATAGGACGGGTCCGCGTACATGCGGATGTACTCGGCGGAGGGGCTCCATGGCTCGTGCGGATCGAACGAGTCGACGACGAGCGCGAAGGGCTGTCGCTCGGCGGCCTCCTCGAGCAGCTTGATGGCCTCCTGGTACACGCGCGCCGCGCTCGAGTCCGAGTCGTCTCGCCCGACGCCCGTGTTCGCCAGGTACTTGCGCATGCCGGCGACGTAGCGCTCGTCGCCGCGCAGGCCCTCCGGGAGCCAGCGTTCGAGCTGGGCGTCGCTGACAGGCGCCGGGTCTGGCACGAAACCGCTGTGCCCGACGACGGACACGTACCGGTCGAACGTGAGGCGAAAGGGCCGAAACGACTTCGTGAAGCCGAGGAAGGGATTGTCGCTCGCCGAAGCGGTCCAGAAGCCGGCGCGCTTCAACTTGGTCGTGAACACCTGGTCGAGATCCTCGATCGGCGCGGCTCCCGGCCCGCGCCCGAGATCGGGGGCCCGCTGCCAGCCGCGGAACGGGAAGATCCGGCGGCCGGTCATGATCGTCCGCCGGGCCGGCACGGTCGGCATCGCCTCCGGGAAGAAGCGGGTGAACCGAATCCCCTGCGAAGCCAGCGCGTCGAAGTTCGGCGTGCGCACGCGCGGCGCTCCGTAGGCGGAGACGAAGTCGCTGCGCACGGAGTCCACGATCAACAGCAGGACGTTGGGGCGGTCGGACGAGGCCGCCGGGCGATCGTCGCAAGCGCTCTGACCGAGCACGATGCTCCCGGCGGCGGCCGCGCCGGCCGCGCCCACGAACTGCCGACGCGTGAAGCCGTTGGTGCGCGCGGAGGGTGGCATCGAGACGGCCGCTGACGGTAGCGAAACCAACTTGAGAGAATCGCGCGGTGCCGAGCACCCGACGCCAGCTGCTGGCCACCGCGGCGGCGCTCGGCGCGGCCGTCTACCTCGGCCGGCAGCCCTCGAAGGCATCGCGCGGCTCCGGGCCGAACATGCTCGTGGTGATCGTCGACACGCTCCGGGCCGATCACGCGTTCGGCCCCCGCGCTCAAACGCCGAACATCGACGCGCTTGCCGGGCGCGGGCTCAGGTTCACGCGCTTCTTCCCGGAGGCGATGCCGACCGTGCCCGCACGCAACTCGCTCCTGTCAGGACGGCGGATGTTCCCGTTCAGGAACTGGCACGACTACAAGGGCCTGATCGCGAAGCCCGGCTGGGAGCCACTCGACGAGCTCGACGCGGCCTTTCCCATCGTGCTCGGCCGTGCGGGATGGTGGACGGGCATGGTCACCGACAACCCCTTCTTGGGCTTCTCCTCGCCATACGAGCCGCTGAGACGCAGCTTCGACATGTTCATCCGTCACGGCGGTCAGATCGGCGGCGCCGACCGACCGGTCGCGCGTGACAAGCTCGAGCACTGGGTTCATCCGGCCGTCCGCGAGGCAGGGATGGCGGAGCGGGTCAGGCGGTACATCGCCAACGCCGACTACTCCGACGACGAGCAGCGCTCCTTCGCCGCCCAGGTCTTTCGCTCGGCGATCGGCGCGCTCGAGGTCGCCGCCCGCCGCGCACCGTTCCTGTTGATCGTCGACACGTACGAGCCGCACGAGCCCTGGACACCGCCACGCCGGTACGTGGACATGTATGGCGACCCCGACTACCACGGCCCCGAGCCGGCTATGCCGCGCTACGGGAAAGTCGAGAACTGGCTTGCGGCTGACGAGGCCGGGCTCGTCCTCGAGCGGATGCGCGCGCTCTACGCGGCCGAGGTGACGATGACCGACCACTGGCTGGGCAGGCTGCTCGAGCGCTTGCACGAGCTGGGCCTCGAATCGGACACCGCGATCGTGCTCGTGAGCGACCACGGGATCCAGCTCGGCGAGCACGGCTGGGCAGGGAAGATCTCGGCGGCACTCCATCCCGAGCTGATCCGAACTCCGCTCGTGCTGGTGGACCCGGGGCGGTCCCCCGTCGTTGCCAGCAGCGGGTGGCACGCGTCCACGCACGATGTCGCGCCGACGCTGCTCGAGTTGGCCGGGGCCGAGATCCCCGGCCCCGTCGAGGGCACCAGCCTGCTGCCACTGCTCGACGGCCTGACGCTCCCGGAGCGCCCCCACGCGTACGGGGGCTACTCCGACCACCACTACGCGCGCACCGACCGGTGGGCTTACATGGCCGACAACCAGCGACTCAGCTCGCAGTTGTTCGACCTCGACGCCGACCCGGACGAGGCGCGCAATGTGGCCGCTGATCACCCCGACGTGGTAGAGCAGCTGTACGGCATCGTGCGCGCACAGGCCGGCGGCGACCTGCCTTCGTACGAGTAGTCTGCGGGCAATGAGGCGGCAGTCCCCCGAAACCTACGAGGAGAAGCTCCAGCAGCTCCAGGAGCTGCGCGAGCAGGCGGCCCACACCAACCCGCAGGCCGAGGAGAAGCAGCACGCCAAGGGCAAGCTGACCGCTCGCGAGCGGATCGACAAGCTGCTCGACCCGGGCTCGTTCGAGGAGCTGGACACGTTCGTCCGCCACCGGACAGCCGACTTCGACATGCTCCGCAACCGGCCCTGGGGCGACGCGGTGGTCACCGGCCACGGCACGATCGACGGCCGCCCGGTGTGCGTGTTCTCGCAGGACTTCACCGTCTTCGGCGGATCGCTCGGCGAGGTGATGGGCGAGAAGATGGTCAAGGTCATGGACCTGGCCGCGCGGATCGGCTGCCCGGTCATCGGCATCAACGACTCCGGGGGCGCGCGCATCCAGGAGGGGGTCGTGTCGCTGGGCGCCTACGGCGACGTGTTCGTGCGCAATGTCCAGTGCTCGGGCGTTATCCCGCAGATCTCGCTGATCATGGGCCCGTGCGCGGGCGGCGCCGTCTACTCCCCGGCCATGACCGACTTCATCTTCATGGTCAAGGAGACCTCGCACATGTTCATCACCGGCCCCGACGTGATCAAGACGGTCACGGGCGAGGAGGTCGAGTTCGAGGAGCTGGGCGGGGCGATGACGCACAACTCCAAGTCGGGCGTGGCGCACTTCGCCGCCGACGACGAGGAGAGCTGCCTCGAGGACGCGCGTTACCTGTTCTCGTTCCTGCCCCAGAACAACCTCGAGCTGCCGCCGCGGATGGACACCGGCGACGACCCCGATCGCCAGGACGCAGAGCTCGACTCGATCGTCCCCGACAACCCGAACAAGCC
>JBQGCL010000076.1:0-18933 GCA_052038485.1 Thermoleophilaceae bacterium
GCCGGCGCCCGCGGCCGGCGTCGACCTCTCGGGCCGGCGCGCCTTCGCGCGCTCGGCACTGGAGCTGGAGCGGTCCGCTGTCGATACCTATCTGGAAGTGCTGACCAGCTTCCACGACGACACCCTGCTCCAGCCGCTCGGCTCGATCATGGCCTGCGGCGCGCAGCACGAGGTCGCGCTCCGGCAGGTGCTCGGCGAGCACCTGCTCGAGCGCAACTAGCGCCCGCCGGGACGGTTCAATCGGTCATGCGGCGGATGTTCATGCTCGCGGTGCTGACCCTGCTCGCGCTGGCCGCGCCGGCGCGGGCGGATTGGCCCTTCGAGCTCGGCATCGGCGAGCAGCAGCCGCAGATGTTCGACGACCCGCGCTTCGTGGCCCTCGAGCTCGAGCACGTGCGCGTGGTCACCGCCTGGGACGTCGCCTGCCGCAACGGCTTCGAGCGCGACGGGCTCGACACATGGCTGGCGGGCGCGCGCCGGACCGGCTCCCGCCCGCTGGTCGCCTTCTCGTTCAGCCTCGAGGGCCAGCGCTGGAAGCTGCCCGGCTACCGCAGGTACCTGCACTGCTTCAAGGCCTTCCGCAAGCGCTATCCCTGGGTCAGGGACTTCAACCCCTGGAACGAGGCCAACCACTCCTCACAGCCGACCTTCCGCCACCCCAAGAAGGCGGCCGGCTTCTACAACGCGATGAAGCGCGCCTGCCGGCGCTGCAACGTCGCCGCCGGCGACCTGCTCGACTGGCACAACCTGGTCCGCTGGTTCCACCGCTACCGCCCCCACCTGCGCGGCCGGCCGCGGCTGTGGTCGATCCACAACTACCTCGACGTCAACCGCCCGCGCGGCTGGCGTCAGTCGGGCACGCGCAAGCTGCTCCACCTGACTCGCGGGAACCTGTGGATCACCGAGACCTCGGGCGTGGTCGTCTCGCGCCGCTACCCGAAGTACGACGAGCACCGGGCCGCCCGCGCCACCCGCCGGATGTTCGGCCTCGCCAAGCGCTCCCACCGGATCACGCGCCTGTACGCCTACCAGTGGCAGGCCGGCTGCGACCCGTACGGATGGGACTCGGCCTGGTTCCGCTCGAACGGCAGCGCGCGTCCGGCGTGGCACGTCGTGGTCGAGGAGATGGCCCGCGAGCTGAGGTTGAGCCGCGGCGCGGTCGAGGCGCTCGACCCACCGCTCAGCTCAGCGATGAACGACACGTGCAAAAGCGCCCCGTCCGCGGACGGCGTGCAGTAGCCTGGCTACCATGGGGTTCATCTCCGCACCGGGCCCACTCGAGATGATGGTCATCCTCGTCGTAGCGCTGCTCGTGCTCGGCCCGCAGCGGCTGCCCGACGTGGCCCGCTCGGTCGGCAAGGGAATGCGCGAGTTCAAGGAGTCGCTGTCGGGGCTGGGCGACAACGACGACGACTACGCGGACGAGCTCGAGGAAGAGCGCCCCACCCCGGCCAAGCCGGTCACCTAGGGCCGTCTACCAGAAGGAGGCGGAGTCGAGCACGCCCTCGGCCTCGAGCTCCTCGATCGTCTTCGAGTAGACGCCCGAGCTGAGGTACTTCCAGCCGTCGTCGGGGGCCACGAAGACCACGTTGCCCTCGTCGAGCTCGGCCGCCACGCGGGTGGCGATCGCGGCGATCGCGCCGCTCGACACTCCCAGGAAGAGCCCCTCCTGCTCGAGCAGCTTCTTTGTCCACACGACAGCGTCGCGGTTCGAGACGAAGATCTTCCGGTCCAGCAGCGCCAGGTCGATGATCGGCGGGATGTAGCCGTCCTCGAGGGAGCGCAGGCCCTGGACCAGCTCGCCCTGGAGCGGCTCGGCGGCGACGACGATCGTCTCGTCGTTCTCCTCCTTGAGCCGCCTGGCGTTGCCCATCAGCGTGCCGCCGGTACCGAGGCCGCCCACGAAGGCGCGCACGTCGTCGAGCTCCTCGAGGATCTCGCAGGCGGTGCCGTGGTAGTGGGCGTCCGGGTTGGCCGGGTTGCCGTACTGGTAGGGCATGTAGACCGAGGCATCGGCCTCGGCCAGCTCGAGCGCCATCGCGACCGCGCCGTTGGAGCCCTGCTCACCGGGCGAGTAGATGATCTCGGCGCCGTACATGCGCAGCAGCTGGGTGCGCTCGGAGGTGACGTTGTCCGGCATCACGACCTTGAGCGGGTAGCCCTTGCGCGAGCAGATCATCGCGAGCGAGATGCCGGTGTTGCCGGAGGTCGGCTCGAGGATCGTCTGGCCCGGCTCGATCAGGCCGTTCGTCTCGGCGTTTTCGATCAGCGAGCGGGCGACGCGGTCCTTGACCGATCCGGTCGGGTTGTAGCTCTCCAGCTTGGCCCAGATGCGCACGCCGGGCTTGGGGTTGAGCGAGCGGAGCTGGACGAGCGGCGTGTTGCCGATCGCCTCTACGACGTCGCGGAACTTCCCCCCGCACGGTCGGTTGTCCAGCCGTGGCGTCACTGCTTCAGAAAGTGTAGTACTGCCTACTCGACGATGACCGTGTCCTCGTCCGAGTAGGCCGGCGCGCAGCAGCACAGCAGGCGCAGCGGCTCGGAACCGGTCGCCCAGAGCTTGTGGCGCAGGCCGGGCGCGATCACGACGGTGTCGCCCGGGCCGACCTTACGTTCCTTCCCGCCCAACCGCATCCGGCCGCTGCCGTGGGTGAAGAAGTAGATCTCCTCGGTCGCGCGGTGGAAGTGCTCGACGGTCTCGCCGCCCGGCGGCACGGTGGCCTCGGCGAGGCTCTGGTTGACCGCGTTGCCCGACGCCGGTCCGGCCATCTCGCGGATCTCGGAACCGTCGAGCGTGATGAACGGCTCGACCTTCTGGAGGTTGTCGATTCGCACCCGAGTCAGGCTACGACAGCCCGCGCCGGTAGCGCACCTCGAGGATGTCGGCCCAGACCTGCTCGCGCCGCTCGGTGCCGTCGCGCGTGAAGCCGAGCGCCTCATAGAACCCGTTGGCGCGCTGGTTGTCCGCGAACGACCACAGCGTCGCCTGGCGGAAGCCCATCTCGGCGAGGCCGGCGAGCGCGCCGGCCATCAGCGCGCGGCCCACCCCGCGACGCCACGCGGCCGGGCCGACGAAGAAGGCGCGCACCTCCCCCACCTCCTCCGGCGAGTCGTCGTCGCGGCTCGTCCCGAAGGCCGTGTGGCCGATCAGCTCATCGTCGGCCTCGGCCACCAGGATGCGCACGCCGGGGTCGGCGAGCAGCTCCTCGAAGCGGTCCGGGTCGAAGCCCGGGAAGTCGTGCCCGGCCGGCAGCAGGTCGGCGAATCCGGCGCGCGCGGACGTGTCCCAGTTGTCGCCGATCGCCTGGCCGTCGCCGCTGGAGGCCGGCCGGATCAGCGGCTGCCGCCGGCCATGGCCGGCAGGATCACGATCGTGTCGCTCTCGGAGACCGCGGTGTCGAGCCCGTCGAGCACACGCACGTCCTCGTCGTTGAGGTAGACGTTGACGTAGCGGTTCAGGTCACCGTCCTCCGAGAACAGCTGAGACTCGGTGGCCGGATGCTGCTCCGCGAGCGAGCGCAGCACGTCGCCGACGTTGGTGCCGGACGCCTCGACCTCCTTGACGCCGCCGACGGAGGCGCGCAGGACCGGGGGGATCTTGACGGTGCTCATGCGGCCGGCAGACTAACGCAGCCGGCTCAGCCGGCGCCTGCGCAGAAGAGCTCGTAGTCCGGGAAGACGCCCATCTCCTCGTCGGAGATCGACCCGGGGTCGCGCGAGCAGATCGGACAGTCCGGGTCGCGGCGGACCTTCAGCTCCGTGAACGTCGTGCCGAGCGCGTCGTAGAGCAGCAGGCGGCCGGCCATCGTCTCGCCGGCGCCCGTGATCAGCTTGATCACCTCGACCGACTGGAGCAGGCCCATCACGCCGGGCAGCACGCCGAGCACGCCGGCGGCGCCGCACGAGGGCGCCAGCTCGGCCGGCGGCGGCGTCGGGTAGAGGCAGCGGTAGCAGGGGCCCTCGTAGGGGTGGAAGACCGACAGCGGGCCCTCGAAGCCGTGGATCGAGGCGGACACGACCGGGATCCGCAGCCGCACGCTGGCGTCGTTGAGCAGATAGCGCGTGGGGAAGTTGTCGAGGCCGTCGACGATCACGTCGTAGCCCTCGATGATCTCCATGATGTTCTCGGCACCGAGCCGGACCGGGTGCTTCTCGACCTTCACGTCCGGGTTGATCTCGTGGATCGAGATCTCCGCCGAGTCGACCTTGGGCATGCCGATGCGCTCGTTCGAGTGCGCGACCTGGCGCTGGAGGTTGGACAGGTCGACGACGTCGTTGTCGACGATGCCGAGCGTGCCCACGCCCGCGGCGGCGAGGTAGAGCGCGGCGGGCGAGCCGAGCCCGCCGGCGCCGAGCAGCAGCACCTTCGCGTCGAGCAGCTTCATCTGGCCCTCGAGCCCGATCTCGGGCACGAGCAGGTGTCGCGAGTAGCGCTCGCGCTGCTCGCCGGTGAGCGCCCGCGGGACCTCGACCTCGTAGCCGCGGTCCTTCCAGAGAGTGATGCCACCGCGCATGGAGACGACGTCCTCGTAGCCGAGCACGTCCGTCATCGTCTGGGCCGCGAACGCAGAGCGGTTGCCGGAGGCGCAGTAGAGGACGACCGGCTGCGAGCGATCGCTGACGGCGCCCTCGATGCGCGTCTCGAGATGCCCGCGCGGCACGTGGATCGCACCCGGCAGGTGCGCCTCCTCGAACTCGTGCTGCTCGCGCACGTCGACGATCACGGGCGGCCGGGTGCCGTTCCCGTTCGTGTCGCGGTCGTGGACCTCCTTGGGGTCCACCTCGCGGATCTGCTCCTTGACCTTGCGAAGGACGTCTGCGCCGGAAGCCATTACTTCACAAAGAATAGCGGCCGCGACAAAAAGCCGGGGCGCCCAAATGGACGCCCCGGCGAAGACCCAGACCTAGTTTTTCAGTGCGGAAGCCCCGGGGGCAGATATCTGCCTGATCGAAGCCTCATCAACAGTTTCGGCCCTGCGATTGCGTGCCGATATGGGGTGGAGACCCCATTTCTCCGCAATGGGCGCATTCCGATCCATGGACAGACCACGCATGACCCGCCGCGACGACTCACTCATTGGCCAGATCGTTGCGGCCAACGTGGTCCTGTTCGCGCTGACCCTGCTCGCCGCGAGCGTGGCGGCCGGCCTGGACCTGGGCGCCAGCAACGAGCGCTGGGAGTTCCTGATCATCGCCCTGGCGATCGTGCTGACGCTGTGCACCAACCTGTGGATGCTCCAGCGCCGCTTCCGCCCGCTGGAGCGCCTGATCGACGAGATCGAGGCGATCGACCCCGCGGAGCCGTCGCCGCTCGAGCTGCGCCGCAGCAACCCGGTCGAGGAGATCGACCGGCTGGCGAGCTCGTTCCACGGCCTGCTGCAGCGCATCGAGGAGGAGCGCCGCCGCTCGGGCCAGCTCGCGATGCGCGCCCAGGAGGAGGAGCGCCGCCGCCTCGCGCGTGACCTGCACGACGAGGTCAACCAGGCGCTCACCGCGATCCTGCTGCGCCTCGAGGCGCTCGCCCACGAGACGCCGGCCGAGCGGGCCCCCGAGGTCGCTGAGCTCAAGCGGCTCGTCAACCAGGCGATGGACGAGCTGCTCAACCTGGCCCGCCAGCTGCGCCCGTCGGCGCTCGACGACCACGGCCTGGTGCCCGCGGTCGAGACCCAGCTCAAGCGCTTCTCCTCGCGCACGGGCATCGAGGTGCGGCTCGACACCAGCGGCGACCCCGACACGCTGCCGGAGGTCGTCCAGACGGCGATCTACCGCGTCGCCCAGGAGGCGCTCACGAACGTCACCCGCCACGCCGGCGCCACGGTCGTCGAGCTCGACCTCGAGGAGGACGCGGGCGGCGCCGAGCTGCGCGTGCGCGACGACGGCGGCGGGTTCGATCCGTCGGCGGTGACGCGGAGCAGCTCGGACGTCCCGGGCGGCGGGCTCGGCCTGGTCGGGATGGCAGAGCGCGCCCGGCTGGTCGGCGGCGAGCTGGACGTCCGCTCCGCGCCGGGCGGCGGCACGACGATCACGCTGCGGGTGCCCGCATGATCCGGGTCCTGATCGCAGACGACCACGGCATCGTGCGCTCCGGCCTGCGCATGCTGATCGACCGGCAGCCGGACATGGAGGTCGTGGCCGAGGCCGACGACGGGGTGGCTGCGCTCGAGTCGTCTCAGGCGCACCTGCCGGACGTCGCCGTGCTCGACGTGTCGATGCCGCGCATGACCGGCCTCCAGGCGGCCCGCGAGATCCGCTCGCACGTGCCCGGCACGCGCGTGCTGCTGCTGTCGATGCACGACGACGAGCGCTACTTCCTCGAGGGCCTCGCCTCGGGCGCCTCGGGCTACGTGCTCAAGCGCGCGGCCGACACCGATCTGATCGGGGCGGTCCGGACGGTCGCCGGAGGCCGCACGTTCCTGTCGAGCGTCGCCCAGCGCGAGCTGATGGACGAGTGGGTCGAGAGCGGGCGCGCCGAGCCGGACGACCCGCTCACCCCGCGCGAGCTCGAGGTGGTCAAGCTGATCGCCGAGGCGTACACGAACCGCCAGATCGCCGAGACGCTCAAGGTGTCCGAGAAGACAGTCGAATCGCACCGCGCCAACGTGCTCTCGAAGCTCGAGATGCGCGACCGGGTCGAGCTGGTGCGGTACGCAATTCGGAGAGGTCTGGTCGAGCCGTAGGGCGGCGGCGCTCCGCGAGCAGCGCCTCGGCGATGTACGGATGGATGTTCACGCTTTCCAGGCTGGCAGCGGAGCGCCATTCCTTCAAATAGCCTTTCGTGGCTCAGTGATAACCTGCGGTTATGCTCGACCCGAGACGCCTGGAGGTCCTGCGCGCGGTCGCCGAGCACGGCTCGTTCACGGCCGCGGCTGACGCGCTCTCGTTCAGCCAGCCGGCCATCTCGAAGCAGATCGCCGCGCTCGAGCAGCAGGCCGGCGCCGCGCTGCTGGAGCGCACGCCGCGCGGGATCCGCCTGACCCAGGCGGGCAGCGTCCTGGTCGAGCACGCCGAGGCGATCGCCCAGCGCCTGTCGGCTGCCCAGGAGCAGCTGGAGGCGCTGGCCAGCCTCGAGACCGGGCGGCTGCGAATGGCGGCCTTCCCGACGGCCGTCGCCACGGTCGTCGCCGAGGCCGTGGCGGCCTTCGACAAGGCGCACCCCTCGGTCGCGCTGACGCTGGAGGAGCGCCTCTCCGACGAGAGCGCGGACCTGCTGCGCGCGGGCCAGCTCGACCTCGCCCTGATCGTGGACTACGAGCAGTCGATCGACCTCGAGGGGATCGAGCTGCACCCGATGATCGACGACCCGATGTTCATCACGCTGCCCCAGGGCCACCGGCTGGCCGATCGCGAGAAGGTGCCCGTGCGCGAGCTGCGCGACGAGTACTGGATCGAGGGCCGCCGGCCGTACTGCAACTACGCGCTCGAGCAGCTCGGGGCCGCGAACGGCTTCGAGCCGCAGATCGCATTCGAGGCCGTCGACTGGATCGGCAAGCAGGGGCTGGTCGCCGCGGGCGTCGGGGTCTCGCTCGTCCCCGGGCTCGGGCTGGCGATGCTGCGCGAGGACATCGTCGTGCGCCGCATGACGCCGGACGCGCCCAAGCGGCGCGTGTCGGCGGCGGTGGCGGCGAACGGCTACACGGCCCCCGCCGTCCCCGCGATGCTCGACATCCTGCGCGCCGAGTGCGCGCGGCAGGAGGAGCGCGTGGAGCGGTTCACGGCGCGGCGCGTCGCCGCCTGAAACCCACCCGCGAGAACGCGGACCGGTGCGCGGCCACCCAGGCATAGCCGCGCTCGGTGAGCGTCGGGAACCGCGCGAGCGCCCGCGCGGGTATCGCTCCGCCGGGCAGCTGCCGCAGCAGGGGTGCGAGGGCGGCGCCGCCCGAGAAGCGCTCCCCGCGGGGAGAGATCAGCCCGACCGCTTCGATGCCGGGGACCCCGCGGGTCTCGAGCCGGTCGCGGCGATCCCACTTGAGCAGCACGGACACGACCCACTTGCAGAAGCCGCAGTTGGCGTCGTAGAGGAGTGTCCAGCGCTCGTCGTTCAGCGAATCAGGCAGGTCGAGGTGCCGTGCGCAAGCAGCTTCCCGTCGGCAGCGCTGCGCAAACTCGCCTCGACGGTGGCGACCGTCTTGCCGGCGTGGATGACCCTCCCCTCGGCCACCACGCGGCCGGTCTCGGCGGTGATCGCGCGGACCAGGTTGAACTTCACCTCGAGCGTGGCGTAGCCGGAGCCCTGCGGGAGCGTGGAGTGGACGGCGGCGCCCATCGCGCTGTCGAGCAGCGTGGCGGCCACACCGCCGTGGACGCTGCCGATCGGGTTGTAGTGCTGCTCGCCGGGCTCGAGCGAGAACACGACGCGGCCCTCCGCGGCCTCGTCGAGCGAGAAGCCGAGCAGGTCCTGGATCGGCGCCGGCGGGAGCTCACCCGCGACGATCGCGCGCAGGAAGTCGACGCCACTGCTGTCGCGCGCCCGCGCGGCGAGGCCCGCCGGGTCCTGCCAAGTGATGCTCAGTGTGCGCTCCACGATTGCTGCGCCGGGACACTAGCCTGACCCGGGTGCACGCGCGTCTCCTGATCGCCGGCTTCCTGGTCGCGCTGTTCGCCCTCGGCGCGGTCGTGCTGGCGGCCGACTCTGGCGACGACGACCCGGCTGCCGACGCCGGCCCCGCCGGCTTCGAGGGCTCGCGCATGCCGGCCGGCGTGCGCGCACCGGACTTCACGCTGCGAAACCAGGACGGCGAGCAAGTCTCGATGCGCGCCCTGCGCGGCAAGCCGGTGATCGTGACCTTCCTCTACACGACGTGTGACGACACCTGCCCGGCACAGGCCCAGACGGTGCGCGGCGCGCTCGACGACCTCGGCGAGGACGTGCCGGCTCTGGCGATCGCGGTGGACCCGCCGCGCGACACCCCCGAGCGCGCCAAGGTGTTCCTGGCGAAGGCGACGGCGCTCGGGCGAATCGACTTCGTGCTCGGCACACGAGAGCAGCTGAAGCCCCTCTGGAAGGCCTTCTTCATCCGTCCCCAGTCGGTCAACGAGGAGCACCAGGCCCGCTTCACGCTGGTCGACAAGAAGGGCTTCCAGCGGATCGGCTTCCCGGGCGACCAGGCGACCCCCGAGACGCTCGCCCACGACGTCCGCCTGCTCGAGCAGGAGTGAGGCTTTCTCCGACCACATAGGTAGGATTTGAGGCTGTGATGTTCTCGACCAAAGCCGAGTACGGCATCCGCGTGATGGCCCATCTCGCGGGCCGCGACGGCAGCCAGCCAACCAGCCTCGGGTCGATCGCCGACGCCGAGGGGTTGCCGCTCGCCTACCTCGAGCACCTGGTGCAGCGCCTGCGCAAGGCCGAGCTGGTCGAGTCGCGCCGCGGCGCTCACGGCGGCTACACGCTTGCCCGCCCGGCCGCGGACATCACGATGGCCGAGATCGTGTCCGCCCTCGAGGGGGAGATCGCCCCGATCGAATGCATCACCGCCGATGCCGACGGTGGGCTCACCTGCGCTCGTGAGGGTGCGGTGCCCTGCCCCACCAAGCTGCTGTGGACCCGGGTACAGGGGTCCATCGTCCGAACCCTGAACGAGATGACGCTGGACGACCTCGTCCAGCCGCTCCGGAAGAAGGAAACCGTTACCGCATGACCCTGGAGATCCAGAACCTGCACGTCCGCACCGAGGACCGCGAGATCCTCCACGGCGTCGACCTCACCGTGAAGCGCGGCGAGACGCACGCGCTGATGGGCCCCAACGGCTCCGGCAAGTCCACGCTCGCCAACACGCTGATGGGCAACCCCGTCTACGAGGTCACCGAGGGCAAGATCGTGCTCGACGGCGAGGACCTCACCGAGGCCGACCCCGACGAGCGCGCCCGCGCCGGCCTGTTCCTGGCCTTCCAGTACCCGGCCACGATCCCGGGCGTCTCGGTCGCCAACTTCCTGCGCATGGCCGTCAACGCCGGCCGCGACGAGCCGATCAAGGTCAAGGAGTTCGGCTCGCTCCTGCGCGAGAACGTCGAGCTGCTCAAGATCAGCGACGACTTCACCAAGCGCTACCTCAACGAGGGCTTCTCCGGCGGCGAGAAGAAGCGCGCCGAGATCCTCCAGCTGGCCATGCTCCAGCCCGCCTTCGCGGTGCTCGACGAGACCGACTCGGGCCTCGACATCGATGCGCTGCGGATCGTCTCCGACGGCGTCAACGCGATGCGCACGGAAGAGCGCGGCTTCCTGATCATCACGCACTACACCCGCATCCTCGGCTACGTGCGCCCCGACTTCGTGCACATCATGCTCGACGGGCGCATCGTCCGCGAGGGCGGCGCCGAGCTGGCGGACGAGCTCGAGGAGAAGGGCTACGAGTTCGTCCGCGAGGAGGTGGCCGGAGGTGCCGGCTAGCTTCGTGGAGGACCGCCGCAAGGCGGCGCTCAAGGTCTACGAGGCCGAGGAGATCCCGACCTGGCGCCGGTCCGGCTTCTGGACCACCAGCCTGCGCGGGCTCGACCTCGACGCGCTCGAGCCGAAGCGCTACGAGCCCGGCCTGCCCCAGCTCGACCTCGGCGACGAGCAGCACTCCGCGCTGATCGTCCAGCGCGGCGCCAGCGTCGTGCACACCGACGTCGTCGACGATCGCCTGACGGTCATGCCGCTCGAGCAGGCCGTCGAGGAGCACGAGGACCTCGTCAAGGAGTACTTCGCCAAGCGGCTCCCCCACGACGAGAGCAAGTTCGCCGCGGGCACGGCCGCCTTCTGGACCGGCGGCGTGTTCGTGCACGTGCCCAAGAACGTGCAGATCGAGCACCCGATCCAGATCGCCTGGTCGATCGACGAGCCCGGAACGGCGCAGTGGGCGCACACGCTGGTCGTGGTCGGAGAGCACTCCGAGGTGAAGATCCGCGAGTTCTTCGAGGCGCCCGACTTCGAGGGCCAGGCGCTCCACGCCGGCGCGTTCGAGCTGTACGCGCTTCCCGGCGCTCAGGTCGACCTGGCCCACTACCAGGACTGGGGCCGCGGCGAGGTCTACGACCTGTCCACTCGCCGCGTGGAGATCCGCCGCGACGCGCGCGTGAAGTGGGTGCCGATCCACCTCGGCGGGCGTCTGACCAAGCAGACGCTCGACATCATCACCGCCGAGGAGGGCTCGGACATGAAGCACACCGGGCTCTACTTCACCGAGCGCGACGAGCACCTCGACCTGTTCACCTCCGACAAGCACGAGGCCGGCCACACCACCGGCGACACGGTCTGGAAGGGCGTGCTGACGGGCGAGTCGCGCGCGTCGTACGAGGGCCTGATCCACATCGTGCCGAAGGCGCCCGAGGTCGACACCTACCTCCAGACGCACCAGATGCTGCTGTCGCCCAAGGCGCGCGGCGACGCGATCCCGTCGCTGATCGTCGAGGTGGACAACGTCAAGGCGTCGCACGGCGGCACCGTCGGCGAGCTCGACGAGGAGCAGATCTTCTACATGATGAGCCGCGGCCTGCCGCGCGCCGAGGCGGTGCGGGTGTTGGTCGAGGGCTACTTCGAGGAGGTCGTGCAGCGGCTCGAGGACCCCGGTCTCGAGGAGCTGGTTCGGCGGCGCATCGCCGAGAAGCTGAAGGGCGCCGAGGACCAGGTGCGCGAGTTCATCGGGGAGCGCGCGGAGGCGGCCTGATGGCGGTGGCCGCCACCGACATCCGCGCCGACTTCCCAGTGCTCGCGCGGGAGGTCAACGGACATCCGCTTGTGTACCTCGACTCGGCGGCGACGGCGCAGAAGCCACGCCAGGTGATCGAGACGATGGAGCGCTTCTACTCGCACTCTTACGGGACGGTCCACCGCGGCGTCTACGAGCTCGGGCGCGAGGCGACCGCAGCCTTCGAGGGCGCCCGCGACCGGATCGCCGCCTTCGTGAAATGGGATCCCAAGTGCTCGATCTTCGTCCGCAACGCGACCGAGGCGATCAACCTGGTGGCCTACTCGTGGGGACGCGCGAACGTCGCGGCCGGAGACGAGGTGCTCATCACCGAGATGGAGCACCACTCCAACATCGTGCCCTGGCAGCTGCTCTGCGAGGAGACCGGCGCACGGCTGCGCTACCTGAGCGTGGGCGAGTCCGGCGAGCTGTCTCTCGACGAGCTCGACGAGGTGCTCGCCGAGGGCCGCGTGAAGCTGGTCGCGGTCACCCACGTGTCGAACGTGCTCGGCACGATCAACCCCGTCGGCGAGATCGCCCGGCGCGCCCGCGCGGCCGGCGCGGTGACGCTCGTCGACGGCGCCCAGGCGGTGCCGCAGCTGCCGGTCGACCTGGGCGCGATCGACGCGGACTTCTACGCCTGGACCGGCCACAAGGCACTCGGCCCGGCGACCGGGCTGCTGCACGGGCGGCGCGAGCTGCTCGCCGACATGCGGCCATTCCTTGCCGGCGGCCACATGATCTCGCGCGTGGAGCGCGAGCACTCGAGCTGGAACGAGCTGCCCTGGAAGTTCGAGGCCGGCACCAACGCGATCGCCGAGGCGATCGGGCTGGGCGCGGCGATCGACTACCTGAGCGAGATCGGCATGGAGCGGGTGCGCGAGCACGAGCGCGAGCTGACCGCGTACGCGCTCGAGCGGTTGCCCGAGGTCGAGGGCATCACCCTGTACGGGCCCGAGTCCCTGGACCGGCGCGGCGGCGTCGTGCCGTTCACGATCGAGGGCATGCACCCGCACGACATCGCCGAGCTGGCCGACCGCGAGGCGGTCTGCGTCCGCGCCGGCCACCACTGCGCCCAGCCGCTGATGCGCTGCCTCGGCGTAGGAGCCACGGCGCGCGCCTCGTTCCACGTCTACAACGTGCGCGAGGACGTCGACCGGCTGGTGCACGCGCTCGGCCAGGCACGCGAGGTGTTCGAGCTCTGATGTTCGTCCCCGAAAACCGAGCTCGCCAAGGAAGCAGGCCTGAAGCCGTGCTGGGCACGGCGAGGGCCGATGACGCAGGCGAGCGCGGGTTTGCAGGTTGACGATGGACGCCCTCTACAGGGACTACATCCTCGACCACTACAAGAACCCGCGGAATTTCGGCGAGCTCGAACCGCACGACCTCGAGTTCCACGACCACAACCCGCTCTGCGGCGACGAGCTGGGCGTCCACATCGTCGTCGAGGACGGGAAGGTCGCCGGGCTCGCGTTCCACGGCCACGGCTGCGCGATCTCGCAGGCAGCCGCCTCGATCACCTCGGAGGAGCTGATCGGGATGCCCGTGGACGAGGTGGCCAAGCTGAACGCCGACTGGGTGATCGACCAGCTCGGCATCGAGATCTCCCCCACCCGCCGCAAGTGCGCGCTGCTCGGCCTCAAGGTGATGCGCGGCGCGACGACGGGCGACCCCAGCTGGCCCGAATAGCAGGCGCGAGCCCGGGGGTCCGAGCCCCGGGTGTCATCTGGGCGCGCTAGGCGGCGTCAGAGCCTGTTGCGGGATTCGCGCGCGCCCACTCGACGATCTGCTTCGAGCCCTGGATGACCTGGTCGTCGTCGGTCACGAGCACGGGCACCCAGTTTTGGCCGGTCAGGTCGCGGACCGGCTTGCGAGTCGGGTTCATCGCCGTCCCCAGCGCGGCCCAACCGTAGGTGCGCTGCACCTCCGGATCCCAGCCCGCCTCCCTCAGGGCGTCGTGTGCGTTGTGGCACGGATGGCCGCCCGGGCGCGGGGTGTTGAAGGTCCCCCAGCAGACGTAGAGCTTCATGGGCGGACCCTAACCGCTTGGTCGACGTGCGCGGCGCGCGCGAAGCACACCCCCGTCAGGCCGGCCATCACAACCGCGCTCGCCACGCACCACTGGCAGATCGCGTGAATCACGGCCAGCTCGAGGTAGGTCAGGTATCCGCTGAACCCCACGCCGACGAGCGTCAGGAAGACGCCCAGCAGACGCCCCTGCTCACCGGGGACCGCCAGCGAGCCGAGGACGGCCAGGTAGCCGGCGAGGCCGATCACGGCCACGGGCACTCCGGCCAGCTCGGCGTACTCCGACCCCTGAACCCGGACGCAGTCGCTGATACCGGTGCAGAGCGGCTCGACGTCGGCGTAGTGGACCCAGGTCAGGTAGCCGGAGATCGCTACCCCCACCAGCGCAAGGGCGGCGGCAATCCGCCTCAGTAGGTCGTCGCTCATCGAGCGGCGAGCAGCTCGTCGATCGGCTCGATGAACGCCGCGGGCTCCAGGACGGACGGCGAGAGTCGCGTGAGCTCGCCTCCGGTGGGGCCGAGCAGGAACGAAGGCGTGGAGTCGATCCCGGCGTCGTCCGCCGCGGCCTGCGCGTCCGCGAGCCGGGAGTCGGCCGCCGCCGAGCCCGCGTCGCGCAGGGCGCGCGCACCGTCCAGATCCGGGATCCCCGCCATCAGCTTGCGCAGGTACGCGTCGGTCGCGTAGCCCGAGTTCTCGCGGCCTTGGTTGTGGTAGATCAGGTCGACGAGCTGCCAGGCGCGGTCCTGCAGGCCGGCGGACTCGACCGTGCGCCCCATGCGGACCGAGTCGGGACCGATGAAGGCGAGCACCCGCAGCTCGAGGCGCAGCTTGCCGGTGCGCACGTAGCGCCTCAAGATCGTCGGGAGGACGTCGCGGGCGTACTGAGCGCAGAAGGGGCACTGGAGGTCCGCGAACTCGACCATCGTCAGCGGCGCCCTCGGGTTGCCGAGCGCGATGCCCTGCTGCGGGATGCCATCGAAGCGGGCTCGCGTCGCGCCCACCCCGGCGACCGGCTCGCCTCCCTTCGGTGCGCGGACCTCGGAGTCGGACGAGCCGCCCTGGCTCACCACTACGAGCGTGACCACGACGGCGAGCGCGGCTGCGCTGACGGCGAGCAGCCGGACGAGCTGGGGCGAACGTGCTCTAAGCACGGTGTTCACCGTAGTGAGCACTCATGGGTGCTTCATCGGCAGACCACACCGGCCGCCTCTCCGTGTTTTTCCGCGCTAGTGGAGGCCGAGCCGGGCGGCCAGCCGCTCGAAAGCGGCGTACGTGGGCGGCCCGCGCGTGTCCCAGGTCTTCTGGGCGAGCACCCGCAGCCGGGGCGCAATGCCGCGGGCGATCCCGGCGTCGCTGCGCGTGGGCGGCACGTCGTTCCAGACGTGCAGCTCGGAGCCGAGCACGTTGCGGGCGGGGACGCGCTGGAGCGGGTTGGCCGGCGTGGGCGAGTTGATCGCCAGGCCGCCGAACAGGTTCACCTCCCAGCTCTCGTAGGCGACCTTCATCGACGGGTGCACCTTGCTGAGCGGCCCGCCGGCGACGTAGTAGGTGGGGAACCAGCCGGCGTTGAGCACGCGGTGGCCCTGGCGCAGCAGCTCGCGCGGCGACGGGCCGTTGTGCTCGGCCCACCACTCGACCACGACGTCGCGCCGCAGGCGGTCGCCGAACAGGCCGTCGTGCCATACGCGCAGCGTGCGCCCGTGGGCGCGTACCAGGCGGTCGATCCAGTTGATGAAGTCGATGTAGGCGGCGGTGGGCGGGCGGGTGTACTCGTCGGCGCCGGCGTGCCAGTAGCGGCCCGGGAAGAGCTCGAGGTACTCCTCGATCAGCTCGCGGCAGAAGCGGCGCGCGGCCGGCTTTGAGATGTCGAGCTTGTCGGGGGCGCCCGGGAGCTGGAGCTCGGGGTGCTTCGCCAGCGCGGCGCGCAGGTGGCCCGGCATGTCGAGCTCGGGGATGACGCGGACGTGGTGGCGCGCCGCGTACGCGATCAGGTCGCGCACCTGGCGCTTGGTCAGGTGCCGCTTCGACACGACCTCCGGGTGGCTCTCGCTCTCGATCCGAAAGCCCTCGTTGTCGGAGAAGTGCAGGTGGAGCTGGTTGAGCTTCAGATATGCGAGCGCGCGGATCTGGCGCTTGATCCAGGCCGGCGTGAAGTAGCGCCTGCCGTTGTCGAGCATCAGGCCGCGCTCGGGGTAGCGAGGCCAGTCGCGGATGACGCCGGCCGGGATGCGGCCGCCGCCGCGCAGCAGCTGCAGCACGGTGCGCGTGCCGTAGAAGAGCCCGGCCGGCGTGCGGGCCTGGATGCGCACGCTCGCGTCGACGTCGATGCGGTAGCCCTCGCTGCCGAGCCGCTTGTCGCCCGACCCCAGGCTCAGCTCGATGTCGCCGGGCCCCGGCGCGGCGCCGAGCGGTCGCTTCAGAGCGCGCGCGAGCATCCCCGCCTCCGCCCCCTGGCCCACGACGCGGGTCGAGCGCTGGATGTGGAATGTCCCCGGTGCGGGCTGCCAGTGGCGCAGCGCGGGGATCGTGAGCGGCTTCGCCGGCGCGGGGGCGGCCAGGGACAAGGCCACCGCCAGAGCGCTCACCAGCATGCGCGCACCGTATCCGAGCGCGCGCTCGCGTTTGGGGGACTTGACAGATACCCTCAGTATCCGGATACTAGTGGTATGCCATCCGTCCTCACCCGCGCCGAGCGCCAGCAGCGCACCCGCGACGAGCTGGTCGATGCCGCCGAGCGGCTCTTCTCGGGACAGGGCTTCCACGCGACCTCGATCGACGCGGTCGCGGCCGAGGCCGGGTTCACCAAGGGCGCCGTCTACTCGAACTTCGAGTCGAAGGAGGACCTCTTCTTCGCGGTCTACGAGCGCCGGGTGGACGTCCGGGTCGAGCAGATGGAGGCGGCCCTGCGCGAGGCCTCCACTCACGTCGAGGCGCTGGATGGCATGGCCCCGGGCGCCGGCCGACGACCCGAGGCCGACGACGGCTGGCTGGCAGTCTTCTTCGAGTTCTGGGCGCACGTGCTGCGCCACCCCGAGCTCAAGCAGCGATTCGCCGCCCAGCACCGGCGCGTGATCGAACCGCTGGCGGCCGCCGCCGAGCGCTTCGAGGGCGACCTGCCCGACGATTCGTACAAGCTGGCCACCGCGCGCTTCGCGCTCCAGCTCGGGCTTCAGCTCGAGCGGCTCACGCAACCCGACGTCGTCGATCGCGACTTCGGCCGCCGGATGGGACAACTCTTCATGGAGGGAGGACGAGATGGGCTACCGCGCTAAGCGGCTCGTGGACTTCGCCCGCGGCATGCGGGAGAGCAAGGAGCTGCTCGAACGGGAGCGCTGGCCGCGCGACCGCGTCGAGAGCTGGCAGCGCGAGCGTCTCGGCGAGCTGATGCGCCACGCGGGGGAGCACTCGCCGTTCTGGCGCGAGCGCCTGCCCGCCGATCGGCTGTCGGACCTGCCCGTCATGACGAAGGCCGACCTGATGGAGCGCTTCGATGACATCGTCACCGACCGGCGGCTTCGGCTCGACGACCTGCTCGTCCACCTGGAGCAGATCGGGGGCGATGAGCTCTACCTGGGCGAGCACCGCGTCATGACCTCGAGCGGCTCATCGGGGCGCAAGGCGGTCTTCGTCTACGACCGCCCCGGATGGTGGCACTGTGCCTCGATGTTCCTGCGCCGCGGCGACTGGCATGGCATCAAGCCCGGCCTCCCGCGGACGCGGCTGGCGATGGTCTGGGGAGCCTCCCCCACGCACATGAGCCGTCGCGGCGCCCAGACGATGGATATCGGCATACACCGGCTCTGCCGGCTCAGCGTGACCGACCCACTCCCGCAGCTGGTGGCGCGCCTCAACGACTTCCAGCCCCATCACCTGAGCGCCTACCCGTCCGTCGCAGCGACGCTGGCCGATGAGCAGCTGGCCGGGCGGCTCCAGCTGCGGCTGCGCGGCATGCTGACCAACAGCGAGCCGCTCACGCCGGAGTTGCGCGACCGGTTGGAGCTGGCCTTCGGCGTGCGGCCGGCGGACTTCTACGCGACCACGGAGGGACTCTTCGGCACCGAGTGCGAGGCCGGCTCGCTGCACCTGTTCGACGACATGTGCATCGTCGAGAACGTCGACGCCGACGGCGATCCGGTCCCGACGGGCGAAGTCGGCTCGAGGCTGCTGGTCACCAACCTGTTCAATCGCGTGGAGCCGCTGATCCGCTTCGAGATCACCGACATGGTGGCGGTGGACCCTGAGCCGTGTCCGTGCGGCCGCTCGCTGATGCGGCTGCGCTCGCTGGAGGGGCGCGCCGAGGACGTGCTGCGGCTGCGCGGCGTCGTCGTGCACCCGCTCCAGTTCGCGCTCGTGACGGCCGATCCGGACGTGCGCGAGTTCCAGGTCGTCCAGCAGGGCGACGGCCTGCGCCTGCGCGTGGCGCTGCGCGACGGCGCCGACGACGCTCCTGGCCGGCTCCAGGCGCGCCTCGGCGCTCGGCTCGAGGAGCTAGGGGTGCCGCAACCGGTCGTCGAGGTCGAGACCGTGGAGGCGCTCGAGCGCACAGCCGGTGGCAAGCTCCAGATGGTCGTTGCAGGTCGCACTTAACTCCGACCTGGCGAGTCGGGAAAGCCGCCTTCGGCGCTAGAATCCCTCGGGATGGCAGCCACCGACAAGACCCGCATCGCCAAGCCCAGCCCGATCAAGGAGAACGAGCAGGGCCAGCTCGTCGCCAAGAAGGGCGTCTCCCGCGACGTGATCGAGGAGCTCTCCAAGATCAAGGGGGAGCCGGACTGGATGCGCGAGAAGCGGATCAAGTCGTACGAGATCTTCGAGCGCAAGCCGATCCCGACCTGGGGCGTCGACCTGTCCGATCTCGACCTGTCCGAGCTGGTGCTCTACTCGCCGCCCGAGGCCGGCCGCTACGACAGCTGGGACGACGTGCCGCAGGAGCAGAAGGACACCTTCGAGAAGCTCGGCATCCCGCAGGCGGAGCGCGAGCACCTCGCCGGCGTCGTCGGCGTCTGGCGCCAGGAGCCCTTCTACGAGGGCCTCAAGCAGGAGTACGCCGACAAGGGGATCATCTTCTGCGCGATGGACACGGCGGTCCAGGAGCACGAGGACCTGGTCCGCGAGTACTTCATGAACAAGTGCGTGCCGCCGCAGGACAACAAGTTCTCGGCGCTGCACGGCGCCGTCTGGTCGGGCGGCTCGTTCCTGTACGTGCCGAAGGACGTGAAGGTCGACCTCCCGCTCCAGG
>JBQGCL010000077.1:0-4429 GCA_052038485.1 Thermoleophilaceae bacterium
CCAGGGCGGGCTACCCGAGGGTGCGCTCGCCGCGGTCAAGAACGTGGTCTGCATCGGGTCGGGCAAGGGCGGCGTCGGCAAGTCGACGATCACCGCCAACCTGGCCGCCGCGCTCCAGGCCGAGGGCCATCGCGCGGCCGCGCTCGACGCCGACGTCTGGGGCTACTCGATCCCGCGCATGCTCGGCGTGCACGGGCGCCCGATGGTCTCCGCCGAGCGCAAGATCCTGCCGCTCGACGCCGTCGGGGGGGTCAAGGCGATCTCGATCGAGTTCTTCCTCAACGAGCAGGACCAGGCGATCACCTGGCGCGGGCCGATGCTGCACAAGGCGATCCGCCAGTTCCTCGAGGACGTCGACTGGGGCGAGCTCGACTACCTGCTGATCGACCTGCCGCCTGGCACCGGCGACGTCTCGATGACGCTGGCCCAGCTGCTGCCGCAGGCGCGCTTCGTGATCGTGACCACGCCGCAGCCGGCCGCTCAGAAGGTGGCCAGGCGCGCGGCCGAGACGGCGCAGCGCTTCGACCTCGAGATCGCGGGTGTGATCGAGAACATGTCCGGCTTCACGACGCCCGACGGCGACCGCTTCACCATCTTCGGCGAGGGCGGCGGCCAGCTGCTCGCCGACGAGCTCGACGTGCCCCTGCTCGGCAAGATCCCGATCCAGGAGGAGCTGAGGGTGGGCGCCGACGAGGGCCGCCCGCTGGTGCTCGAGGATCCCGACGCGCCCGCCGCCCAGGCGATCTACCACGCAGCGCGCGGCCTGATCGCCGCAACGCCGCAGCAGCTGGGGGTCTTCCAGCCCCCGTCGGGGCCGCCGGTGCCGGCCGTAACCGGCACGGCGCTTCCCATGGCGCCGTAGGCGCTAGCCGGCCTGCTTGAAGTACTGGGCGTTGATCTCGATGTACTGCTGCCACTCGTCGGGCAGCTGATCCTCGGCGAAGCACGCGTCGACCGGGCAGGCCTCGACGCACGCGTCGCAGTCGATGCACTCCTCCGGGTCGATGTAGAGCTGCTTGACCTGGTCGTAGTCAGGCTCGTCCGGCGTGGGATGGATGCAGTCGACGGGACAGACCTCGACGCACGAGTTGTCCTTGGTGTCGATGCACGGTTCAGCGATGACGTAGGCCATGGTCTCCTTGAGGGTCCGACGTCCTGCAAATGCGAGGCGGGCGGATTGTATCGGTGCAGATCGCCGCGCTCGCGTTCAAGCGAGGCCCCCGGGTTGCCGAGTTAACCGTTATGGACTCGCTTCGGGCGTGGCTGTGCCCCACGCCTGCCTACCGCACGCGCCTGGTCGAGGCGACGCCGCGCATGGGCAGGGCACGCGCCGTGATCGTCGGCGCGATCGGGGCCGGCGTAGTGCTCACGGTCCCATGGTATGGGTGGATCACGGTCGCGCTGTTCGTGCCCGCGGGAATCCATCTGCTGACGATGGACCGGTGGATCAAGCGCAGCGATACGCCGGAGCTGGTCGTGTTCGGGACGCTGCTCACGATGTACCTCTCGCTCGTCACCGGCGTGCTCTTCACGGGCGGCCCCGACAGCCCGGTGCTGCCCTGGTTCGCTCTCGTCCCCGCGATGGCGACGGTGCGCTTCCGGCTGGCGGTCGTGATCGCGCTGGCCGTGCTTGGCGCGGTCCTGGTCGTCGCCGTCGGCGTCGCGGCGAATCCCACCGAGGCCGCGGACGATCCCGTGCCGCTGATCGCCGCGGTGGTGATGATCGCCAACATCGTCGGCGTCTGCGTGGCGTTGATGCGCGGCGAGATGGAGCACCGCGACCTCGCGGTGCTCGACCCGCTGACGGGCTTGCTCAACCGCGCCTCGCTCGAGACGCGCGCGGCCGAGATCGAGCAGCAGGCCCACATGACCGGGGGCTGCGTGGCTGTCGTCCTGCTCGACCTCGATCGGTTCAAGCGCGTCAATGACGAGTACGGGCACGATCGCGGCGACGCGGTCCTGCGCGACGCCGCCTATGAGATCCGCGCGGCGCTGCGCTCGTTCGAGCTCGTCTATCGCATCGGCGGGGAGGAGTTCCTGCTGCTCCTCCCCGGCGCCGACCTGGAGTCGGGCATCGAGATCGCCGAGCGCGTGCGCGCGGCGGTCGCGCTGGCCCGGCCAGGTGGGATCGAGATGACGCTGTCCGCCGGCGTGGCCCCGGCGGCCGGGACCGAGGTCCGCTACGAGGACCTGTTCCGCGCGGCCGATTCGGCGCTGCTGCGCGCCAAGCGCGAGGGCCGCGACCGCGTGGTCGCCGCCGATGCGCCGCGGGACGCCGTAGCCGCGTAGGCTCAGAGCCCTTGTTGGCCGACCGCTCGGAGCCAGACCCCTTCATCGACACATTCACCGGCCTGGTGGCCGCCCGAGCGGTCACGACCGCCGTGATGCTGGGCGTGTTCGACGCGCTGCACGACGGCCCCGCCGGCGCGCCCGACTTGGCGGAGCGGCTCGGACTGGACGAGCTCGGGGCGGAGACGCTGCTCACGACGCTGGCGACGCTCGGCTACGTCGAGCGCAACGACGGCGGGATGCGCAACACCGCGGTCACCGAGCGCCTGCTGGTCCGGTCTTCGCCGGAGTCGATCGCGACGTTCATCGGCGAGCAGGCCGACCTGCACTGGGACGTGCTGGCCATGCTCCCCGAGGCGGTGCGCGACGGGCAGGCCTACGCGATGCACGAGCAGCGCCAGGACGACGCGGAGCGGTGGGAGGCCTACATCCGCGGGCTGTTCGAGCTGTCGCGCCACGAGCACGACGCCAACGCGGCGCTCCTGCACCTGGAGGCGCCGCGGCAGCTGGTCGACGTCGCCGGCGGGCACGGCGGCTTCTCGATGGCGATGTGCCGCCGCCACCCCGGCCTGCGGGCGACCGTGCTCGACCTGCCGCCGAGCGCGGCGGTCGGGCGCAAGATCGTGGCCGAGCAGGGCTTCGCCGACCGCGTCGACTTCCGCGAGGGGGATGTGTTCGAGCTCGGGCTGGGGGAGAACGTCGACGTGGTCTCCGTCTTCAACCTGATCCATCACCTGCCCGAGGAGCGCGACCGCGAGCTGTGCCGGATGGCGCGCGCGGCGCTGCGCCCCGGCGGGGTGCTCGTGATCGGCGACTCGGCGCGACCCGAGCCGGGCGACGAGCTGTCGCCGCACGGGGCGGTGTCGAGCCTGCTCTTCTACGCCTGGAGCCACAGCCGCAACTTCTCGCCCTCCGAGGTGAGCGGCTGGCTGCGCGAGGCCGGCTTCGAGGAGGTCGAGGTGCACCGCAACGTGCGCTCGCTCTGGCGGATGGTGGTGACCGGCCGGTGATCCTGCTGACGGGGGCCACCGGCACGGTCGGGTCGGCGCTGCTGCGCCGCCTGGTCGCCGCCGGCGAGCCGGTGCGCTGCCTCGTGCGCGACCCGCGCCGCCTGGGCGAGCAGCGCGTCCGCGTGCAGATCGCGCTCGGCGACCTGGCCGACCCGCCCTCCTTCCGCAACGCGCTGCGCGGAATCGAGACGGTCGTGCACCTGGCCGCCTCGATTCGCGACCAGCCGGGCGGCTCGATCGAGGAGCTGAACGCGGTCGCGACGCTGCGGCTGGTGCGGGCCGCCGAGCAGCGCGGCGCGCGGCGGTTCCTGTTCTTCTCGGCGATGGGCGCGCGCCACCACTCGCGGACGCGCTTCTTCCGCGCCAAGGCGCTCGCGGAGGAGGCGGTTCAGAGCTCGAGGCTGGAGACGATGGTGTTCCGGCCGTCGATCGTCTACACGCCCGGAGACCCGTGGCTGACGCTGCTGGAGCGCTTCTCCTACCTGCCGGCGCTGCCGGTGTCCGGGTCGGGCAGGGCCCAGTACCAGCCGATCTGGGCCGAGGACGTGGCCGACTGCGTGCTGGCGGCGCTGATTGCCAGCGGACCGCGTCGCCGTGCGTTCGAGCTGGGCGGGCCGGAGACGCTCAGCTACGACGACATCGTGCGCGTGGCGCTGGCGGCGGCGGGGCGGCGGCGGCCGCTTCTGCACGTGCCGCTGCCGGTGGTGCGGGCCTCGCTGCGGACGCTGCGCCCGCTGGCCGGCCCGAAGGTCTTCGCGACCTGGGAGGAGGCGGAGCTTATGGAGGAGCCGATGACGACCCCCCGAGGCACCGCGGACGCGGAGGCGCTCGGTGTGCGCCCCCGCCCGATGTCCGCGGTGCTGGGTACGGCGTAGGCTGTGCGCCCGGCCGAGCCGGGCGCTTGCCCACAACGGCCTGGCTACATCATTCCGTCCATGCCGCCCATGCCGCCCGGCATGCCGCCGGCCCCCTCCTTCTCGGGGATCTCGGCGACGATGGCCTCGGTCGTCAGGATGTTCTTCCCGATCGACGCGGCGTTCTGGAGCGCGGAGCGCGTGACCATGGCCGGGTCGATGACCCCGCCGGCCACCAGGTCCACGATCTCGCCGGTGTCGGCGTTGAGGCCCTGG
>JBQGCL010000078.1:0-9096 GCA_052038485.1 Thermoleophilaceae bacterium
CCGAGCGAGACGATGTCCTTGCGCAGCTCGGGGTCGATGACCTTGCGCAGTGCGTCTTCGATCTGTTCACGGGAGGGCATCCGCTCCGATGATGGCAGACGAACGGCCCCTGCAAAGGCCAACGCCGCCCCCGAAGGGACGGCGCCGGCTGAGGGAGGAGAGATACTGCACTGGCGGCGAGGTATGTGGCCGCCAGCCTTACCCCGGGTCCGGTCTCCTCGCCGGTCGGGGGGAAGCGTTACTTCTCGCTAGGCGAGCGACGCGACACGCGAGACAAGCGTCTCCGCCTGCTTCTCGGCCTCGCGGCGGGCCAGCTTCACCTGCTTCTCGACGTCGCGGCGGTTCTGCTTGACCGTCCGCACGGCCTTGGTGCGGCGCTGACGCAGCTCGCGCTCGACGCGGGTGCGCGTCTTCTTGACGTTGCGCACCGCACGGTTGCGAGCGGTCGAGCCACGGCGCTCGAACTTGCGCAGGCTGGTGTTGACGCGCTTCTGGAGCTTCTCGAGCTCCTTCTCCGCGCTGTCGCGGCCCTCGACGTACGGCTTGTACGCCTCGACCACGGCGTCGCGCGCCTCGAGGGCGGCGCCCACCGGGATCAGCAGGGCACGCTCGGCCTGGGCCTGAACGACCTGGAGGGTGTTCAGCTCGGCCTGGGCGCGGGTCTCGGCGGCCTTGCGGGCCGACTGGCTGCGCTTCGCGGCGTTGCGACGACGAGTCGCAGCGGCCTTCTGAGCGGTCGCCTTGCGCTGGGTGGCGGTCTGGGTAGCCATTGATTCGCTCCTTCCCCTCGGATCTCGTCCGTTCGGGTCGGACGCTTTGGGGGCTTGGTCGGGATCTTATTAGATCTAAGTTCAGTAGAAGTATACCACCGAACACATGTACGTAAACCTCTTTCGGGCCGCGGTTACACCCCGTCACGGCGCGAATCGGATGTTCGACACCCATGGGGTGCATTTCTGCGGACTCGCCGCCGGGCGGCGGGCGGACCACCCGGGCGGGGCGGCCGAATATTGGCGCCGTTCAGGCGGCCGGGGCCGACGCGGCGCCGACGCGAGCCACCCAGTCGCCCGGGCGCTCGAGCTCCTCCGGAGTTGGCAGCGACTCCGGCGAGTCCCAGACACGGTTCAAAGCGTGAATGCCCGCTTGCGCGACGACCGCGTCGCAGAAGATCTTGCCCTGCTCGTACTGGCGGATCTTCATCTCGAGGCCGAGCAAGCGCTCGATCAGCCGCTCGGGCGCCGAACGGCTGCGGCGGCGGGCGTCCATCGCCCGGCGCAGCTCTTCGTGGCCGGGGATCGCCTCGGCGGCGATCGCGTCCATCACGTGCTCGGAGTAGCCCTCGACCACCGCCATCGCCGACTGCATGTGCGCCATCAGGCCGCGCTGCTCCTTCGTCTGCACCAGCGCCGCCAGGCCGCCGTCGCGGAAGGTCTCCACGAGCCGGTTCAGGTCCGGCATCGACGGCAGGCCGCCGGCCGCGCCGCGGTCGATGCGCACCTCGACGGTCGTGAGGTAGCGGCGCACCATCCCGCCCAGGTGGTCGCGCAGCCAGTGGACCCCCTGGAACTGGTACACGTGGGTCAGCTCGTGGGCGCAGATCCAGCGGTGGAACGGCTCCGGCTCGACCTTGAGCTCGCGGACCGCCTTCCTCAGGTTGGGCGCCACGAACAGCAGCCGCGGCGGGGCGTCCCCGCCGAGCAGCGACACCTCGTATTGCCCCAGCACGCGCTGGGCGACGTAGCCGATCACCAGCCCCGCCTCGGCGGCCAGCGTCGCCGCCGCGCCCGCCTTGAGCGCACCGGCCAGGGGCCCGGCGAACTCGAGCCGCTGCTCGAGCCGGCCCGCGACCGGGTCGAGCAGCGTCGCCAGCGAGTCGAGGTTCACCGACGCCCACTCGCCGCGCGCGACCAGCTCGGCCGGCGGGGCCGGCATGCCGAGCGACAGCCCGGTGTAGCGCGCCACGTGCTCCTCCATCTCGACGCACAGCGCCGCCACGTCCGCCTGCGGGGGTCCCTCGTCCCCGGAGCCGGCCGCCAGGCGCGCAACCTGCCGAGCGAGCGACCAGTCGACCATCGTCAGCTGGAGGGTATCTCGATCACGTGGCCGGAGCCCGGAACCGTCAGCGAGCGTGCCGGCGACCCCTCGATCGTGACCCGCAACGGCGCGTCGCTCGCGGGCCGGTCGGTGAACAGCCAGGCGCGACCTACGGGCACGACGATGAACAGGCCGTGGTCGTCGCCGAGCGCGTGGAACTTGTCGCCGCCGTCGTCGAAGACCGGCAATCCCAGCTCGGCACGCAGGAAGTCCACGGCGGCCGGGACGTCCGCAACCGGCAGGCCGACCTCGCTCACCTCCATCAGCAGCTCGTCGGCGGGTGCCCGCTCGCGCGCGATCAGCTCGACGATGTTGCCGTCGCTGTCGTAGTAGTAGGCCGCGCGGGCGCGCCAGGCCTCGAACGGGACGTCGTCGGCGATCAGCTCGGCGCGCTCGCGCGCCCACTCGACGGCCGCCTCGAAGTCCCCCACGTTCACCGCGAAGTGCGAGCACACGCCCGGGCCGCGCTCGAAGCGCACCCGCGTCGAGCCGTACGCCTCAGGGTGGAACGCGGCCGGGACGGCCGGGTCCGCGGAGGGCAACACGACCTCGCGGATCCTCACAGGTCGGGCAGCTCCTGCCGCAGCTCGACCACCGGCGCGAACAGGTCACCGTGCTCGGCCACCCGCTCCAGCACGTCGGCGGCCTCGAACACGAGCTCCTCCGGCCGCTCCAGCTCGTGCCACTCGAGCGGGGTGGAGACGGTCGGGCGCTCGCGGGCGCGCAGCGAGTAGACGCCGACCGTCGTCTTGTGCTCGTCGTTCTGGCTCCAGTCGATCAGTACCTTGCCCTTGCGCAGCTCCTTCTTCTGCTGGGAGACGATCAGCTTCGGGTGCTGGGCCTCGAGGTGGCGTGCGAGCGCCTTCGAGAGCGCCTTGGTCCCGTGGTCGTAGTCCACGTCCTCGGTGTTGAGCGGCACGTAGACCTGGATCCCCTTCGAGCCCGACGTCTTCGCGAAGCTCTCCAGGCCGAGCCGCGAGAGCGCATCGCGCAGGATGAACGCGACCTCGCCGCACTCCGGCAGGCCGGCCCCCGGGCCCGGGTCGAGGTCGAAGGCCATCACTGTCGGGCGCAGGTCGTCGTCGACGAGCGACAGCGACGGGTGCAGCTCGAGGTCGGCGAGGTTGGCCAGCCAGACGAGCGTGGGCAGGTCGTCGCAGACGCAGTACTCGATGCCCTGGAACTGCTCGCGGCGCACCCAGTCGGGCGCGTGCGAGGGGCAGCGCTTCTCGTAGAAGTACTGGGCGTCGACGCCGTTCGGGTAGCGCTTCAGCGTCAGCGGCCGGTCGCGCAGGTGCGGCAGCACCGCCGGCGCGATGCGCGTGTAGTAGTCGATCACGTGCCCCTTGGTGAAGCCCACCTCGGGGTACAGGACCTTGTCCAGGTTGGAGAGCGAGAGCCGCTGGCCCTGAACGTCGACCTCGACTCGCGTGGCCGCCACTAGGTCTTCGCGGCTGCCTTCTTCTTCGCCGGCGCGCGCTTCTTGGGCTTGGGCTTCGGCTTGGACTTGCTCTGGCCCTTGGCCCCGGCGATGCTCGCCTCGAGCGCCGCCATCAGGTCGGGCACCGGCGCCTCCTCGGTGGCCGGCTCCTCGATCACGATCGTCTCGCCCTGCGCCTTGCGCTCGATCAGGTCGAGCACGCGCTCGCGGTACTCGTCGTGGTACTTCTCGGGCTCGAAGTCCGAGGAGAGCGAGTCGATCAGCTGGCGCGCCATCGTCAGCTCGCGGTCGGTGGTCTTGACGTTGCCGTCGGTGGCCATCTCCTCGAGCGAGTCGGTCGGCACCACCTCGTCGGCGAACAGCATCGTCTCCATCGCCAGCACGCCGGCGCGCGGCCGGATCGCGACCAGCTGCTCCTTGGAGCGAATCACCACGCGCGCGATCGCAACCTTGCCCGCGTCCTCCATGGCGTCGACCAGCAGCTGGTACGCCTTCGAGGCGCCGGTGTCGGGCGCGAGGTAATAGGGGTGGTCGTAGTAGATCGGGTCGATCTCGTCGAGGTCCACGAAGTCCTCGATGTCGATCGTGCGCGTCTTCTCCGGAGCCAGCGAGTCGAGTTCCTCGGGAGTGATCGTCACGTAGCGATCGGGGCCGATCTCGTAGCCCTTGATGATCTGCTCGTAGGGGATCTCCTCACCGTCGGGGCCCACGCGCTTCTGGCGCACGCGCGAGCCCGATTCGGCGTCGATCTGGTGGAAGCGCACCGTCTTCTTCGACACCGCGCTGAACAGCTTCACCGGAATGTTGACCAGCCCGAAGCTGATCGCACCGCTCCAAATTGCCCTTGCCATAGCACCTCCAAAGTACAGCTCTCAGGCTGTCGCCCCTTCATCGCGAATGCAATCCTGCGGATCCACGTCATCCCTTAGACCCTTGAAGGACGGCGCTCTCATCGTTCCGCTGCGAGTCCATTCGCGCAGCTCGACGCGGGCGACCAGCTTGGGCTCGACGAACACGGTTCCCTTGGGCGGCTGACGGCCCTCGAACGGGGAGCTTTCGGTGCGCAGCGGCTCGAGCTCGCGCTGGAGCAGCCCCAGCGTCTGCTCCGTGAAGCCGGTGCCCACCTTGCCGACGTAGGTGAGCTTCCCGTCGTCGTACACGCCGGCGACGAGTGCGCCGAGGGTGGAGCTGCGGCCACCCTCGCCCCGGGTCCAGCCGCCGATCACCACGTCCTGCTCGTTGACGTTCTTGACCTTCACCCAGGCGCCGGCGCGCCGGCCCTGGTCGTAGGTCGAGTCGAGCCGCTTCGCGACCACCCCCTCGATCCCGAGCTTGCGGGTGGCCTCGAGCAGCGCCGTCCCCTCGCCGCGGTGGTAGGCGGGCACCCGCCACGCCGGGCCCTCGAGCTCGAGCGCCTCGAGCAGCTCGCGACGCTGCTCGTAGGTGAGCGAGAAGGTCGCGTGCCCGTCGAGGTAGAGCAGGTCGAAGGCGACGTACGTGACGGGCGTGTCGCGCATGCGGCGCTTGACCGCGGAGTCCGAGGCGAGGTGCATGCGCGTCTGGAGGCGCTCGAAGCTGGGCCGGCCCTCGGCGTCGAAGGCGACGATCTCGCCGTCGAGGATCACGCGCCGCGCCCCCAGCTCGCGGGCGAGCGGGCGCACCTCGGGGTATCGCGGGGTGAAGTCCGTGAAGTTGCGGCCCTGGAGGGTGATGTGGCCGTGGTCGAGGAACGCGACCGTGCGGATGCCGTCCCACTTGACCTCGAAGCCCCACTTCTCCTCGTCGCGCGGTAGCGGGCCGCTGCGCGCGAGCATCGGCGTCAGGCGGTCGGGCATCGGCTCGTAGGTCGGGTCCGCCGGCGGATCCATGCGGTGCATCAGCCAGTCGTTGCCGCGCGTGGAGAAGAGCGCGTAGCGGCCGTTGAGGCGCTCGCCGCTGAAGGTGGCAATCACCTCTCCCTCGCGGAACTTCTCGGCCTCGTAGGTACCCGTGTCCCAGACCTCCATCGTGCCGGCGCCGTACTCGCCCTTCGGGATCTCGCCATGGAAGTCGAGGTACTCGAGCGGGTGGTCCTCGGTGTGCACCGCCAACCGGTTCTCGTCGGGGTGGTCCGGGATGCCGCGCGGCAGCGCCCACGACACGAGCACCCCGTCGTGCTCCAGCCTCAGGTCCCAGTGCAGCCGGCGAGCGTCGTGCTGCTGGACCACGAAGCGCCCCGAGCTGCCGGCGCCGTCGCCGCCCCGCGGCTCGCCCGTCTTGCCGAAGTCACGCTTGGCGCGGTAGGTCTCGAGTCGCTTGGCCATCGCCAAGTGGAGTTTGGCCGACTCGCTCGCGCAGCTCCTCGATCGACTCGAACACGACCGCCGCGCCCGCCTCGCGCAGCTCGGCCTCCGAGAAACCGCCGGTCAGCACCGCGACTGTCTCGATCCCGGCGCGCCGGGCGGCCTCGCAGTCCCAGGTTGAGTCGCCCACCATCACCGCGTCGGCGTTGCCGGCCTTGTCCATCGCGGCGTGGACGAGGTCCGGCTCCGGCTTGGTGGCCTCCACGTCGCCGGAGTCGGTCCAGGCGTCGACCAGCTCGCGCGCGTCGAGCAGGTCGAGGTAGTGGTCGACCTCGTCGGACTTGGCCGAGCTGGCCAGCACGACGGCGTGGCCGCGCTCCTTGAGCTCGGCGATCAGCTCGCGCGCGCCGGCGAACGGCTGGACCTCGTCGATCAGCTCGGCGTAGCGCTCCGTCTCGGTCGAGCGGATGTCGTCGCCCTTCTCGCGCTCGACCGCGTCGCCGCACAGCGACGCGACCAGCTGGTCCCCGCCCATGCCGATGTGACGGTGGATTCGCCACAGCGGCAGCAGCTCGCCGTGCTCACGAAAGGCGCGGAACCAGGCCAGCGCGTGCTGGTAGTTGGTGTCCACCAGAGTGCCGTCGATGTCCAGGATCGCCGTCGCAGACATGCGCTCCCCCTTTCCCTAGTACATACGTCCATAACCGGGCCGGGGCGGCCGTCGTCCACCGCTGAGCACGCCGACAACCATCTCAAGGTGGCCCTCCACGCTTGGCAGCCACGCGTAGTACCGGTCGTGCTCGCCATCGTAGCCGGGTCGCTGATCGCTGCCTCGCCGGCGGCCGCGCGAGAGCAGGCCTGCCCCGCCGCCAACGCCACGCCCGCGAACGCCTCGAAGCGCGAGATCGTCAGGGCAACGCTGTGCGAGCTGAACCGCGAGCGCGTCCACTTCGGCCTGCGCAAGCTGAAGCTGAACAAGAAGCTGTCGCGGGCCGCGCGCCGCCACGCGCGCGACATGGCCCGGCGCAACTACTTCTCGCACGAGACGCTCGGCGGGGGCAGCTTCGTCGACCGCATCCGGCACGAGGGCTACCTCAGGGGCGCGCACGAGTGGATGGTCGGCGAGAACCTCGCCTGGGGCAGCCGCGGCTACTCGCGCCCGAGCGTGATCATGCGGATGTGGATGAACAGCCCGGGCCACCGGGCCAACATCCTCAACGGGTCGTTCCGCGAGATCGGCATCGGCCTCGCCTACGACGCGCCGGTGGTGCACGGCGGCAAGCCGGCCTGCACCTACGCGACCGAGTTCGGCCTGCGGCGGTAAAATTGCGCGCCTCGTGCGCGTCCGGCTTGGAGCCCTTCTAGGAGTCCTGGTCGCCGCCCTCGCAGCAGGGCCGGCGAGCGCGCACGGCGGCGGCAAGGGCGACCTGTGGGCCGCCTACGACGGCCCGCTGGCCTCGGCGAAGTACATCGACCTGTCGCACGTGCTGACGCCGCAGATCCCGGTCTGGAAGGGCTTCGGCCCGTCGTTCTTCGCACCCGCCGTCGACCCCGCCACCGGCGACCCGTACACATACGCCGACGACGGCTTCGAGGCCACCGCCTACCGGCTCTCGACCGACCAGTTCGGCACCCAGCTCGACCCGCCCGCGCACTGGGCGCCCGAGCAGGCGGCGATCGACGAGCTGCCTCCGACGTTCGCGGTCCGCAAGCTGGTGGTGATCTCGATCGTCAAGCAGGTCAAGCAGAACTTCAACTACCACCTCCAGGTGTCCGACATCCGCCGCTGGGAGCGCCGCCACGGGCGCATCCCCGAGGGCAGCGTCGTGTTCGTGCGGTCCGACTGGTCGCACCGCTGGCCCGACCCGGCGCTGTCGGCGCTGACCGAGTTCCCGGGCGTGTCGCTCGACGCGCTGATGTTCCTCCACCTCAAGCGGCACATCCTGTTCCACGGCCACGAGCCGCTCGACACGGACTCCACACCCACGCTCGAGGGCGAGGCCTGGCTGATGCACAACGGCTTCGCCCAGGCCGAGGGCGTGGCCGACCTCGAGGGCGTGCCCGCCACCGGGTGCCTCGTGAACATGGGCTTCCCGCGCTTCGGCGGCGGCGTCGGCGGATTCGTCCGCTTCGTGGCGATCTGCCCGCCCAACACGAAGCGCGGCGTGAGCATCGGCGAACTGCCGGAGGCGCCGCTCCAGACCTACTCGTCGCCGCTGCACTGGGATCCCGCACTCGGGATGCGGGTGCGCTGACCTAGGCCGCTACCTGCTCCAGCTCGCGGGCCACCTCGCGCGCCGGCTCGACGGCCTGCGACTCGCGGTCCTTCGCGATCAGGTCGAGCACGCCCTCCTCGATCGCTCCCTGGAGGTCCGGCCAGGCGGCGGTGTCCTCGACGAGGTCGGGCAGGACGCCGGCGATCGTCAGGCCGCCGTCGAAACGGTCGAAGATGCGCGGGTCGATGTACGAGGTGCGCGCAACCGTCGGCGTGTTGCCGAGGTAGCGGGCCACCTCCTTGACCGCGCGCGACTTGGCGCGCTTGCGCGAGGTGTGGCTGCCGTGCGCCGGCGCCGACACGGCCAGCGCGACCGCCGCGAGCACGGTGCCGCTCCAGGTCCGGAAGTCCTTGGCGCTGAACTCCTCGCCCGCCGCCTCTTTGACGTACTGGTTGATGTCGGCCGACTTCACGTCGGCCCAGCGCCGGCCGTCCTTGTAGGCGAGCAGCTCGTCGCCCCCGCCGCGACGTGTCCTGAGCTCGCGCACGATGCCGGCGACCTCGCGGTCGTCGACGACCTGGACCCGGCGCAGACCGCCCTTGGCCTCGTAGTCGAACCGGACCTCGTCGCCGTCGATCGTGACGTGCCGCTTCTTCATCGTGGCGATGCCGTAGGTGTCGTTCTCCTCGGCGTAGTCCTCCGAGCCGATCCGGAAGAAGCCGCGGTCGAGCAGCCGCACGGCGCAGGCGAGCGCCTTGTCGCGCGGCATGCCCCGCTTGCGCAGATCCTTCGCGACGCGCTCGCGCAGCTGCGGCAGGCAGCGCGCGAAGCGGACCATCGAGTCGAACTTCTCGGCGTCCCGACGCTCACGCCAGCGGTCGTGGTAGCGGTACTGCTTGCGCCCCGCGGCGTCGATGCCGGTCGCCTGGATGTGGCCCATCGGGTAGGGGCAGATCCAGACCTCCTCCCAGGCCGGCGGGACGGCCAGCTCGCGGATACGGTCGAGCACCGACGGCTCGGTGATCCGCTTGCCGTCGGCGTCCAGGTACTCGAAGCCCTTGCC
>JBQGCL010000079.1:0-6886 GCA_052038485.1 Thermoleophilaceae bacterium
GTGGTCGCCCTGGGCTGCGAGCTCATGGAGGACGAGGCCGCCGGCTACCTGCTCAAGATCATCGAGGAGCCACCGGCGTCGACGGTGTTCGTGCTTCTGGCGACCGAGGTGGTGCCCGAGCTGGTGACCATCGCCAGTCGGTGCGTGCGGATCGAGGTGTGTCCGCTGGCGGCCGCGGCCATCGCCGAGCGGTTGACGGCCGAGGGCGTCGACCCCGAGCGGGCGGCTGCCGCGGCGGCGGCGTCGTCGGGCGACATGGACCGCGCCCGGACCCTGGCGAACGACGACCGCGTGGCCCTGAGGCACCGCGCCTGGCGGGAGGTGCCGCGGCGGCTCGACGGCACGGGCGCCCGTGCCGCCCAGGTCGTGGCGGAGCTGCAGGCCATGATCGGCGAGGCGCTGGTCCCGCTCCAGCAGCGGCAGGCCGACGAGGCCGCCGCCGTGGAGGCCCAGGTCGCCCAGTTCGGGCTGCGGGGTGCGGGGAAGCGCGAGACGGAGACCCGCCACCGGCGCGAGGTGCGCCGGTGGCGCATGGCGGAGCTGCGCCTCGGGCTGGCCACCCTGGCCGCCGCCTACCGCGACGCGCTGGTCGCCGGGGGACCCGGCCCGCCGCCGGCCGAGCTGGTCGACGCGCTGGCGCGCATCGACGACGCCGGGCTGGCCCTGATCCGCTATCCCAACGAGACGCTGTTGCTGCAGGCCCTGGTCGCCCGGCTCCCGCCCGTGCCGGCTGGCGGCGAGGAGGGCGCTGCTATCCTCACCCCTTCACGCCCGAGTAGCTCAGACGGCAGAGCAACGCACTCGTAATGCGTAGGTCAGGAGTTCGATTCTCCTCTCGGGCTCCGAAGGCGGAGATCCTAGCGGCGGGCCGTTCTGCACAGCCGGGCGAGTTCGTTCAGGTACCGCGCGACGGCGGCGTCGCCAGCCGCCCACGCGTTCACGCTCTCGCCGGCCCCGCCGGAAGGAACGGTCTCGTCCTGCGGGACGTAATGCTCGGGCAGGAGATCGCAGCGCCTGATCGCGTCGTCGTCGGCTGTCGACGAGGGCACCTGCTCCATGGCGTCCGGCCGAACCGTCGGTGCGGGCGCCGGCTCGTGGTCGCCGCCAGAGCCGAGGCCGAGCGCGGCGCCGAGCGATACCGCGGTCACAGCCGTGAGGACCGCGGCGGCGGCTCCTTCGAACACCTTCGTGTGAATGGTCATCGGAACACTTCCTTTCTCCGCGGGCGTGGCCCCGCGAGGTGCTCCGATGCTCGGTGCGGCTGGTCGCGACCCTGCTGTCCGAGTGGTCTCAACTTGGTATCAGCGCCGTTGACGGGTATCAACAGGGCGGCGATGCTCGGGTCATGGGGATCACGGTGCTTGGTCCCACGCAGGTGGCGGGTGCGGGCATCTTGTCGCCACGAGACCGGGTGGTGCTCGGTGTGCTGGTTACCAACCGGGGCGCAAGTGTGCCGCCCGGCCAGCTCGCCGACGCGCTGTGGGGCGAGGCGCCTCCCGACTCCTGGCGCAAGGTGGTGCAGACCGTCGTCATGCGGCTGCGCAAGGTTCTCGGCGCAGGCGCGATCGAGACCACCTCCGCCGGCTACCAGCTGAAGGTGGCGCCCGTCGATGTCGACGCCTGGTGCTTCGCCGACCTCGTCGACCACGCTCGCGCGCTGGCCGAGGTGGGCGAGCTCGACCGGGCGGTCTACGCGCTCGACGACGCGCTCGCACAGTGGCACGGCGAGCCGCTCCAGGATCTCGACGGTTGGCCGCTCGCTGCGGCCGAGGTCGCCCGGCTCGGAGAACTCCGTCGCCTCGCGGAGGAGCAGCGGCTCGAGGCGCTCGTAGACCTCGGCCTGCACGACGAGGCGATCGCGACCGCCACCGCGTTGGCGGTCGCGGAGCCACTGCGCGAACGCCGGTGGGAGTTGCTGGCGTTCGCGCTCTACCGGTCGGGGCGCCAGGGGGAGGCGCTCCGGGCGCTGTCGCGTGCCCGGTTGACACTGCGCGACGAACTCGGCGTCGACCCGCGACTCGAGCTCGTCGAGCTGGAACGGGCGATCCTCGATCAGGATCCCGCGCTCGCGGCGCCGATGGAGCGACGGCCCGCCGTCAGCGAGCGGTGTCCTTACAAGGGCCTAGCGAGCTACGACGTCCACGATGCAGAGTCATTCTTCGGTCGCGACGCCGACGTCGCGACGTGCAGGCAGAAGCTGGCGGAAGCGGGGTCACTCGTGGTCACCGGCGGATCGGGGAGCGGCAAGTCCTCGCTCGTGCGCGCCGGGCTCGTGCCGGTGCTCCGTGCCGAGGAGCGCGCCGTTGCGATCTGTGTCCCAGGCGCGGACCCGGCAGCGGCTGTGGCGGCCGCAATTGCGTCCGCGGCGCCCGACGCGGTCCTCGTGGTCGACCAGGCCGAGGAGTTGTTCACCGTATGCACCGACGCCGACGCCCGGAGCGGGTTCGTCGACGCGATCGCGGCGCGAGCCTCGAGGACCCCGGTCGTCATCGCGCTGCGCTCCGACCACGTCGGGTCGACAGCGGCGCATCCCGCGTTGCGCCGTTTCGTGGAGGATGGTCTGTACCTCCTGGGGGCCATGACCGAGCCGCAGCTGCGCGAGGCCATCGAGGGGCCGGCGCGCCAGGCGGGCCTCCGCCTCGAGCCGGGTCTTGTCGATCTGCTCGTGCGCGATGTCGTCGACGAACCGGGGGCGCTGCCGCTGCTCTCGCACGCACTCGCCGAGACCTGGGCGCGTCGCGAGGGTCGCGTACTGACGGTCGCCGGCTACCGCGACACGGGTGGCGTGCAGGGTGCGGTCGCCCGATCGGCGGAGCGACTGTACGAGACCCTTCCCGCAGCCCAGCAGGCAACCACGCGCGCTGTCCTCCTCCGGCTCGTCGAGGTCGGCGACGAGGGCGAGCCCGTGCCGCACCGCCTCCCTCGTGCGGCCATCGTCGACGACGGACAACGCCATGTGATCGACACACTGCTGCGTGCGCGCCTGCTGACGGCGGGCACGGACTCCCTGGAGATCGCGCACGAAGCACTCGCACGCGCGTGGCCGCGGCTGCGGGCCTGGCTCGACGAGGACCGCGAGGGACAGCGCATCCGCCAGCACCTCTCCGCGACCGCGGAGGAGTGGGATGCGCTCGGCCGCGATCCGACCGAGCTCTACCGCGGTGCCCGGCTCGACGGCGCGCTCCAGTGGGCGCACTCGACCGCCGACCGGCTCGCGCCCGCCGAGCAGGACTTCCTCGACGCGTCCGTTGCAGCCCAGGAAGAGGAGGTACGCGGGCACCGGCGCGTCGCACGACGGCTGCGCATCCAGGTCGCCGGCCTCACGGTGCTCCTCGTCATCGCGCTCGTCGCGGCAGGTCTGGCCGTGATCGAGCAGCGGCGGGCGGACGACCATGCCGGCCGGGCGGACGCGGTAGCGCTCGCCGCCCAGGTGAGCGACATCTCCACGCTCGCCCGCACCCTGCCCGCGAGCCAGGTCGACCTCGCGTTGCTCCTCGGCGTGGAAAGCCACCGACTCCAGCCTGGGATCGAGACGGAAGGTGCACTCGAGACCGCGCTTGCCCGCACGCCTCCTGGGCTCGAGCAGGTCGTCCGCCTCGACTCGCCGACCCTCTCGCCGGGCATCGCCCCGGATGGCCGCATGCTGGCCGTGCCACGCGCCGATGGCTCAGTGCGGCTGCTGTCGCTGCCGTCCTTAGAGGAGGTGCGCGTGCTGCACGGCCGCGACGACCCGGCGGGAATCGCTCGCTTCAACGGCGACGCCAGTCGCGTCGTGGTCGGCGCTGTCGGCGGATCGGTGCACGTCTGGAATGTCACCTCCGGTCGTCTGGACGGCGCACCAATTGAAACGGAGGGCCGATTCGCGTTCGGGTTCTTCGACCCCGCCGACCCGACTCGTCTGTTCACGGTTGCGGCAGATGGCGTAAAGGGCACCGTTGTGCTCTGGGACCGCCGCGATCCCGCCCATCCCGTGCCCGTCGGCCAGCCGTACCGCTTCGAGGTGGACCGAAAGGCGCGTCCCGTCGCGGCGATCAGCAGCGACGGCTCGATCCTCGCCGCGGGCAGCTCGGTCTTCGGGTCAACCGCAATCTTCGACGTACGCGCCCACACGCTCCTCCGTGAGATCCCGGGCTCGCCCGGCGAGTTCGTGCCCGGCACGCAGATGCTCGCCACCATCGAGACCGGGTCCGGGCAGATCGTGCTCCGGGATGCGATGACGGGACTGCCCGACGGCGCCCCGTTGAAGGGTTTCGACCTCGTTGGCGGCGCCGTAGCCATTACTGCCGACCGAGCGCGGCTGGCTGCGTTTGACGGCGATCGCGGCATCCGTGTGTTCGACCTCGGGACCCGCAGCCAGGTTGGCGTGCCGCTCGGCCTCGACACGCGCGACCTCCCGGTCGGGTTCCTCGGCGACGGACGGCTGCTCACGAGCGGCGGCAGCGCCATCGGCATCTGGCGGGTCGGTGTCACGGCACCGCCTTTCGCGGTCGGATTGCACGGCGGCTACCCGCCTACTCAGCAGGTGCGCGGTGCACTCGTTGCCGGCACCGACGACGTGATCACGGAGGGGTGGGAGGGCGAACCGCTGCTGCGCTGGGACGCCTCCTCCGGCGCGCTGCACGGCCCCGCGGTCCGCGACCAGGCGAGCAATTACTTCTCAGTGAGCCCGGACGGTGAGTACCTCGCGGCGCCGACCGCCGACTACAGCCGCTTCGGCGTCTGGAACGTGGCGACGGGCGAACGCGTGGCGACGTTCGACGATGGTCCACCCATTGGGATTCTCGCGTTCTGGAGTCCGAGGGGCGACATGGTGGTGACCGGCGCGATCAACGAGCGTTACGTCGTGGTGTGGGACGTCTCCGACCCGCGCCGGCCGGTCCGCCTGCGCGAGCTCGAGCTCGAGGATGAGCCGCTCGGTTTCCCGGACGTCGTCGTGCATCCGTGGTGGAGTGTGGACGGCCACCTGCTTGCTGTCGTCGATTACGAGCTGGACATGGTGACAGTCTTCGATGTCGGCTCGGGACGAGAGATCTGGTCTCAGGCGCTGGCAGGAGACGTCGGTCAAGTGGCGTTCTCGCCAGACGGCGAGACGCTCGCAGTCGTGTCGTGGGACGCAGATGGGTCCAGCATCCTCACACTGTGGGAGATCGGCGAGTGGGATCGGCGGCGCGCCGTCGTGATCCCCGGCTCGCGCGCTGTCGGCGTCGAGTTCCTACGCGGCGGCGAGGCGGTCGTCACCACCAGCGAAATTGCCGGTGAAGCCGGCTTCGGTAGCGCCGTCGGATCGTCGGGCGCACAGCTCTGGGACGCGGCGACGCTCGAGCCGATCGGCGAGCCACTACTCCTCGGCGTGTCCGGATCCGGGCACGTCGACCGCGACGCCGGGGGCAACCGGGCCGTCATGGGCTCCGGCGGCGGGACCCTGTTCGTGTGGGACCTCGACGTGGCCCACTGGACGGACATGGCGTGCGACATCGCGGGCCGCAACCTGACCCGCGCCGAGTGGGCGAAGTACCTGCCCGCCGAGCCTTATCACTCGACCTGCAAGCAGTGGCCCGCCGGCGAGTGACCCCGGGGTGTCGTCGGCTCTGGGTCGGCTCGCCCTGTAGCCAACGCTGCCGCCAGCGAGACTTCACATCCCGACCGCTGCCCGTCCTTTGAGCCGTCGGCGGTGGCCTCCCCGCCCACAGTCGGCTGATGTGGCGAACGCTCGGCTAGATCGACCTCGTCATGCGTAGGTCAGAAGTTCGATTCTCCTCTCGGGCTCCGAGGCTGGCCCTCACGAAGTATGTTCCCCGCCCATGTCGGGCCCGGGGGATCAAGCGTTCGTACTTCGTGTTGACGGTGACAAGGCCGAGCTGTTGCGCCGAGGGGCGAGCGCCGTCCTGGCCGTAACGCCCGGTGCCGTCCGGAATGTGCTCACCATGGCTCTCGAGGGGGTTCGCCATGCTGGCCTTCGGAGGCGCGATCATCGCCGCTGCGCCCGTGCCGGCGCTCTGTTTCATCGCCCTCGGCCTGTTCCTCGTCGCGCGCAGCAACTTCATGAACGCGTGTGTCGCCCAGCCGGGCGCGACCGACGCGAAGTGCGAATGCACGCTCGACGAGATCACCCAGGCCGTCCCGGTCGAGGAGTTCGTCGCCTACGACGAGGCCCTGCAGCAGGACCCTGCGACGCCGCCACCGAGCTGGCTCGAAGCGGCCGTCATGGCGTGCGACTGAGGCCTCGTCCGCCGACACACGTCTTTGAAGATCCTTGGGGCCATAGCCCCGGTTTCCTTCAAAGACGGCTCACGGACGGCTCGAGGACGGCTCGAGGACCCCCGGCTCAGGCGGCCAGCAGGACGGCGGCGATCTGCTCGCGCAGGTAGGCGACGTCGTTGCGGTCGTTGTGGGGCGCCATGCTCTCGTGCAGGGCGATCAGGTTGTCGCGCACACGATTCGAGCTGACCCGCCGCGCTGCGGCCAGCGCCCGGTGGCCGGCCTCCACGCCGCGGTCGAGGTCGCCGACCGTCGTGTCGAGCTGGGCGAGGGCCACGAGCGCCAGGGCGTGCGACCGCGCCGCGTCCTCGCCGTGGCCGTCGGCGGCCGCCTGGTGGCGACCCCCGGCCTGCACCACCGCGTGGGCGCTGTGGCCGGTGACGGCCACGCGGTCCCATGCCAGGCCCGTGTCCCCCCAGTGGTGGGCGTGGCTGTAGTGAGCCACCCACGGGCGGTCGCCGCACTCGTCGAGGTCGCGCGCCGCGACCCACTGGTCGGCGGTGCCGATCGCCGCCTCGGTCGCGTCGACCTCGCCGGCCTCGGCGTGGGCGCGTGCCCGGAGGGCCCACAGCATCGCGTGCTCGGTGGGCACGAGCCGGCCCTGGGCACCCTCGAGGGCCCGATCCAG
>JBQGCL010000080.1:0-4058 GCA_052038485.1 Thermoleophilaceae bacterium
AGGGCACGCGCACGCCCGAGGAGGTCCACAGCCACATACGTGCCACACTGGCTACGTTGGCCTTCGAGGACGAGACCTGATGATCCAGCTGAAGACGCCCGAGGAGATCGACCGGATGGCGGCCGCCGGCCGCATCCTGGCGCGCTGCCACGAGATCCTGCGTTCCAAGGCCCGGCCCGGCGTGACGACCGGCGAGCTCGACGCGGCGGCGGAGCGCTTCATCCGCTCGCAGGGCGCAGAGCCCGCCTTCAAGGGCTACCGCGGCTTTCCGGGGTCGATCTGCGCCTCGCCCAACTCGATGGTCGTGCACGGCATCCCGGGCGCGTACGAGCTGAAGCGCGGCGACCTCCTCTCGATCGACATCGGCGTGGTGCTGGACGGCTGGGTGGCCGATGCGGCGATCACGCACCCGATCGGCAACGTAACGCCGATCGCGGGGCGGCTGCTGGCGACCACCCGCGCGGCCCTGTTCGACGCCGTCGAGGAGTGCCGGGTGGGCAACCGGCTCGGCGACGTGTCCCACGCGGTGCAGACGCGCGTGGAGGGCGACGGGTTCGCGGTGATCCGCTCGCTGGTGGGGCACGGGATCGGCCGCTCGATGCACGAGGACCCGCAGATCCCGAACTTCGGCGAGGCCGGCACCGGCCCGGAGCTGGAGGAGGGCATGGTGCTGGCGATCGAGCCGATGGTCAACGTGGGCACCCACCACGTGCGGATGGGCCAGGACAACTGGGCCGTCTACTCCCAGGACGGCTCACTGGCGGCCCACTTCGAGCACACCGTGGCGATCACCGCCGACGGCCCCCGGATCCTGACGCCGTGGCACGAGCTGGTGCCCGCGGCGATGCCCTCTGCCGCGGCTTCGGCATAGGGTCGCCTGCTATATTTGCCGGTCGGCGTGGAGCCGTCTCCTGGGCTCCGCGCTCGTCCTCGTTTCGATACGGTCCCTGAACGGAGCTATGAAGGTCCGCGCCTCAGTCAAGCCAATGTGCGAGAAGTGCAAGGTCATCCGCCGCGGCGGTGCGGTCTTGGTGATCTGTCAGAACCCGCGTCACAAGCAGCGGCAGGGGTGACCGGGTAGTACATGGCGCGCATCGCAGGCATCAACATCCCCCTCAACAAGAGGGCTGAGATAGGTCTCACCTACATCTACGGCATCGGCCGGTCGACCTCGAACCAGGTCCTGGCGGATGCGGGTGTCAGCCCCGACACCTACGTGAAGGACCTGACCGAGGACGAGGTTCGCAAGCTTCGCGAGAAGGTCGACGACCTGCTCGTGGAGGGCGATCTGCGGAGGGAGCGCTCGCAGAACGTCAAGCGGCTCATGGAGATCGGTTCATACAAGGGGCTGCGCCACCGGCGCGGCCTGCCGGCCAACGGCCAGCGCACCAAGACCAACGCGCGCACGCGCAAGGGTCCCAAGCGCGGCGCCTCCGCCGGTGGCGGCAAGAAGAAGATCAGGAAGCACTAGGTAAGGAATGCCCCAGCCTCGACGCCCACGTGGTGGCCGCCGGCGCGTCCGCAAGAACGTGCCCTTCGGCCAGGCCCACATCAAGACCAGCTTCAACAACACGATCGTGTCGCTGACCGACAAGGACGGCAACGTGATCGCGTGGGAGTCCGCCGGCGGCGCCGGCTTCAAGGGCTCGCGCAAGTCGACCCCGTTCGCGGCGCAGGTGACCGCGGACGCCGCCGCGCGCAAGGGCATGGAGCACGGCCTTCAGAAGGTCGAGGTGTTCGTCAAGGGACCCGGCTCCGGCCGCGAGACCGCGATCCGCTCGCTCCAGGCGGCCGGCCTCGAGATCACCTCGATCAAGGACGTGACCCCGCAGGCGCACAACGGCTGCCGGCCGCGCAAGCGGAGGAGGGTCTGATGGCGCGCGAGACCGGACCTCAGTGCAAGCAGTGCCGCCGCGAGGGCATGAAGCTCTTCCTCAAGGGCGAGCGCTGCCTGACGGACAAGTGCGGCGTCGAGCGACGCGCCTATCCGCCCGGCGACCACGGCCGCGGCCGCTCGCGGCAGTCGGAGTACCGAGTGCAGTTGCGCGAGAAGCAGAAGGCGCGCCGCTACTACGGCGTGCTGGAGAAGCAGTTCCGCAACTACTACGACAAGGCGAGCCGCCAGTCGGGGGTGACCGGCGAGAACCTGCTGCGCCTGCTCGAGTCGCGCTTCGACAACGTGCTCGTCCGGCTCGGCTTCGCCGGCTCCCGGCGCCAGGCGCGCCAAATGATCTTGCACGGGCACTGGGCCATCAACGGCAAGCGCGTGAACATTCCCTCGTACCAGCTGCGCGAGGACGACGTCATCACGATGAGGCCGAACGCGCCGGTCGAGCCCGTTGTCCGCGAAGCGACAGAGCTGACCTCCGTCGTGCCGGCCTGGCTCCAGGCCGACCACGACGGCCTGACGGCTAAGGTGCTCCGCCTCCCAGAGCGCGCGGAGATCACCACGCCGGTCCAGGAGCAGCTCATCGTCGAGCTTTACTCGAAGTAGTGAACGCGAGCGCCCCGGCCTCTCCCGGCCGGGCGCGCCCAACAGCCGAAGGAAGCATCCCCATGATCGAGTTTCAGACTCCGCAGATATCCGCCGAGAAGGTCCAGGACAACCGCGGGACCTTCACCATCGAGCCGCTTGACCGCGGCTTCGGCTACACGTTCGGCAACTCGCTGCGCCGCGTGCTGCTGTCGTCGCTGGCCGGCGCCGCCGTCACGAGCGTTCGCATCGAGGGGGTGGCCCACGAGTTCTCGACGATCAACGGCGTCAAGGAAGACGTCACCGACATCGTCCTGAACCTCAAGGAGATCGTCTGCCGCATGCACTCCGATGCGGCCGAGATCGAGGCCCCGCTGGTCGTCACCGGCCCCGGCGACGTCACCGCGGGCGACATCGACCTGCCCTCGGGCGTCGAGATCCTCAACCCGGACACCCGCATCGCCACGCTCGAGAAGAAGACCAAGCTCGAGATGTACCTTACGATCGGCCACGGCCGCGGCTACTCGCCGGCGGAGGACAACAAGACCCCGGATCAGCCGATCGGCGTGATCCCGATCGACTCGATCTTCTCGCCGGTCAAGCGCGTGGCGTACTCGGTGGATGCCGCCCGCGTCGGCCAGAAGACCGACTACGACAAGCTCACGATCGACATCGAGACCGACGGCTCGCTCGACCCGCAGACGGCGCTGCGCGAGGCCGCCGAGATCCTGATCAAGTACCTGGCGATCTTCACGGACGCCGACCGCGTCGAGGCCCTGCGCGACCAGGGCGCGGCGCTGGTGGCCGGTGCCGACGGCCTGGCCGGCGACGGCGCCGGCGCGCCGGGAGCCGGCGGGATGGACGACATCCTGATCGAGGAGCTCGAGCTGGGCGTGCGCTCGTACAACTGCCTCAAGCGGGCGGGCATCCAGACGGTCGGCGACCTGGTCCAGAAGTCCGAGTCCGAGCTGGCGGCGATCCCGAACTTCGGCCGCAAGTCGATCGAGGAGGTCAAGGAGACCCTCGACGCGCGCGGATTGAATCTCCGCGCCGGATAAGGTTCGCCGGGCCATGCGCCACCGCAAGCAGAAGGGCAAGCTGTCGCGCGACGCCTCGCACCGCAAGGCGCTGTTCATGAACCTCTGCCGCGAGGTCATCGACCACGAGCGCATCCAGACGACCGAGGCCAAGGCCAAGGCCGTCAAGCCCGAGCTGGAGCGTCTGATCACGCTCGCCAAGAAGGGCGACGGGCACTCCCGGCGCCTGGCGATGGCGCGCCTCGGCCAGGACAAGTTCGTCGTCTACAAGCTGTTCGAGGAGATCGCGCCCCGCTACGCGGAGCGCGAGGGCGGCTACACCCGCATCCTCAAGCTGGGCCCACGCCGCTCGGACTCCACCGAGATGGTGTTCCTCGAGCTCGTCTAGTAGCCCACCCCGGTCTTCACCCGCTGCCGGTCGAGCTCGTGCAGGCCGCCCTTCTGCTCGAGCGTGTCGCACGCCTGTGCGATGTCGTCGGCGAGCGTCGTCACGAGCGAGTGGCCCAGCGTCAGCTTGACCAGCGCTCGCATGATCTTCACGTGGTCGG
>JBQGCL010000081.1:0-9374 GCA_052038485.1 Thermoleophilaceae bacterium
GCCCTCCGCGGCGTGGCCGGCGCCCTGCTCGTGCCGGCACTGCACGTGGCGGATACCCGCGTCGTAGAGCGCGTCGTAGGTGGGCAGGTTGGCGCCGCCGGGGATCCCGAATACGTGCTCGACGCCCTCAGCCTTGAGGCATTCCATGATGGCGTCGACGGCTCGCATGACGGATCCTGCTCCTTCCGGGGTACGGCCTGGCCGGACGGCCAGGCGGGCACAGGAGTCTACCTGGCCGGAATCACCTCATCCGGCCACTCAAGATCGCGCCCACAGCGGGTGCAGACCTGCACGTGCAGGGGCTGCACCTTGCCGCATTCCGGGCACGCTCGCCGCGGCTCGCGATGCTCGGAGCGGTACAGGATCGCCGCGATCGTGCCGAGCAGCGGCAGCACCGCCCCGACGAGGAACCAGATGAAGAACGAGCTGCCCTTGAGCCGGCCGATCACGCCCGCCGACAGGCCGCAGAAGAAGGCGAGGACGATGAACTCCACGCGTCAGCGCAGGACGCCGACAGCCCAGATCACCGCGATGAGCGCCGCCACTGCCACGACGATCCAGAGCACCGCCACCAGGGTGCCGATCACTGCCTTGAAAAGCAGGAAGCCGGCGACGGCGAGGATGAGGATGGCCAGCAGCTTGCGCCCGGCGTTGGATGCTGCTTCGCGCATACTCCAAGTGTAGGAGCTAGAGCAGCCGGGCCGGGCGCGTTGCGAGGTAGCGGTCGAGCCCCGGAAGCGGCACGGAGCTCATCACCCAGCCAGGCCAGTGCACGCGGAAGCCGAGCCGGCGCAGCCGGTCGAGCAGCCACCAGGAGTCGGTCGTGCAGAAGACGCCGACGCTCTCCGGCTCCTTGGACTTCGCCACGCGGTCGAGCGCGGCCAGCACGACCGGCACCAGGTCTTGGGCGGCCTCGCCCACGGCCGGACCGATGTCGCCGCCCGAGCTGATCCAGCAGAGCGCCGACGCCTCGCCGCGCTCGGCATCGATCGTCGCCAGGCAGGTGCGCGTGCGGCCGAAGAACTCGTGCAGCAGCGGGCGCTCGTGGCCGATCGCGGACGGCTCCAGCCGCTTCCACTCGGCCACCGCCCGCTCCGGCGTGAGCGCGTGGACCGTCGGCGGGCCGGCGTCGATCTCCTGCGAGCGGCGCTCGAGGTACTCCTCGCTGCGGTGACGCATGTGCCAGTGGCCGCTGACCGGCATCACGCCGAACTGCGTGTAGAGCGTCAGGTCGGCCGGGCGGCCGATGCCGAGCACGACCCGCCCCAGCTCGGGCGTCGGCGACTCGGGCCAGCAACGCTCGAGCAACGCCCTCCCCACCCCGAGCCCGGCGTGCGACGGCGCCACCCACAGCTCCGTCAGCTCGTCCATCTCGCCGAAGCGGGCCACTCGCGTGTAGCCGACCAGCTGGTCGCCGTCCTCGCAGATCACGAAAGTGCCGTCGGCCTGGGCGACGATGAACTCGAGCAGGGCGCGCTCGCGCTCCCAGCGGGCATCGAGGTCGTCCTCCGAGCGCTGGTGGTCGGGCGGCAGCAGCCCGCGCTCCTTGCGGGAGGCGTCGAGGGCGGTCTCGCCCAGCTCGAAGGTGGCGCGCAGATCGCCGGTGCGCCCCTCGCGGAAGGAGAGGACGCTCACCCGGGTGGCTCCTCGAGCGCCGCGGGGTGGCCGAGCTGGCCGAGCTCCGCCGATGCGCGCCCGAACAGCAGCCCGACGGTCCAGTCGACCGCCAATCGCACCTGGCGGGCCAGGCCGGGCATCATCGCGAGGTGGTAGGTGCGGGCGGCGAACCAGGCCGGGAAGCCGCGCAGCCGCACGCCGAGGACGGTCGCGACCGCCTTGTGCTGGCCCATGTCGACGAAGACGCCGAGCGTGCGGTAGCGGAACGGCTGCGCCTTGCGGCCCGCGAGCGCCGCGGCGACGTTCTCGGCCACACGGCGCCCCTGCCTGATCGCGTGCTGGCAGGTCGGCGGCGTCGGCACGCGGCGGTGCTGGGCCGGATCGGGCACGGCGGCGGCGTCGCCGATCGCCCAGACGTTCGATGTGCCCTTCACGCGCATGGTCGCATCGGTCTCGATGCGACCGCCGCTGTCGAGCGGCAGTCCCAGGCGGGCGACCACCGGTGCCGGCCGGACGCCCGCCGTCCAGCACAGCAGGCGGCACGGGATGCGCTCGCCGTCGGACAGCGTGACCGCGTTCGTCTCGGCGGAGTCGAGCATGGTGTTGGTGCGGATCTCCATGCCCCGGCCGCGCAGCTCGCGGGTGGCGAACTCGGCCAGGCTGGCGGGGATCTCGGGCATCACGCGGTCGCGAGCCTCGACCAGCACGAAGCGCGCCCCGACCACGCGGCAGCGCGGGTAGCGGTCGATCACGTCGGCCACGTAGTCCTGGAGCTCGGCGATCCCCTCCAGACCGGCGTAGCCGGCCCCGACGAAGACGAAGCTGAGGTACTCGCGCCGGGACTCGTCGTCCGGCAGCGACTCGGCGATCTCGAGGTTGAGCAGGGCGCGGTTGCGCACCGCGATCGCGTCGGCGAGGGTCTTGAAGCCCAGCCCGTGCTCGGCGAGGCCCGGCACCGGCAGCACGCGTGAGACCGACCCCGGCGTGACGATCAGCTGGTCGTAGTGGAGCGTCTCCCTGCGGCCGTCGACGGTGTCGACGTCGACCTCGTTGCGGGCCGGGTCGGCGCCGGTCACGCGGCCGAGCCGGATGTCGGCCCACTCGAGCTCCTCGCGCAGCGGCACGACGACGTGGCGCGGTTCGAGCGAGCCCGCCGCGGCGCCCGGAAGCAGCGGCGTGTAGAGCAGGAAGTTGACGTCGGTGACGAGCTGGATGCGGGCGCTGTGGCGCGGCAGGCGGCGCTCCAGGCGCCGCGCCGCGTACAACCCGCCGAAGCCCCCGCCGGCGATTACGACGTCATATCCCACGGTCGCCGAGGCTACCGAGCCGCCCTGCGGGCGGCATCGAGCGCCGGCCGCATCGGCTTCGGCAGCCGCCGGCGGACGCGCCAGGTCGCGCCGGCGAAGGTGTGGTTGGCGACGGTGGCGAAGCCCTCCTCGTCCACGCGCAGCGCGAGCAGCAGGTGCGCGATCCGGTCGGAGGGCGGCAGGTCCGCCTCCGTGGCCGACACGCAGAAGGCGTGCACCGTCCGGCCGCCGTTGGTCAGCAGCAGGGCGCCGGCCTCGCCGACCAGCCAGATACCGAGCTCGCCGGGCTCGAGCGCGAGGCCAGTCTCGCGCTGGAGCCGACGCTCGCGCTCCCCGAGCAGATCCCCCAGCAGCCCCTGCGCGACCGGCTCGGCGTGCTCGTGGCGGGGGCCCTTCGGCCGCGCCACGGTGGCGCCGCGGGCGGCGTACAGCTCGGGGATGATCCACGCGTGGGCGGCGGCCACGAGCGCCACCGGAGCGGCGATCGGGGCGAGCCAGATCATCGCGACGCCGGCCGCGGCGAACGGGACCGTGTAGAGCAGCGTCCAGGCGTGCCAGAGGCGTTGGTAACGGCGCAGCCAGCGTGCGTCGGTCCTGGCTCGCCACGGGACCGTGGCGAGCTCGGGCAGCGCCTGCGGGGCTGCGTTCACTAACCGCCGGCGATCGGCCGCCGCATGATCACGAGGTCTGCCTCGCGCGGCAGCTCGCGCACGTGCGTCGCCTTGCCCGGTGCATCGGGCACCGTCCCGATGTAGCCGAGCTCGAGCTGGGCTCCGAACTCCTCCACGGCCTCCGCGAAGGCGGCGTCATCCGCGGCGCTCCACTCCGCGAGCGTGGTGTGCCCACTGCGGTCCATCCGGATCAATCGCGCCATGGCCTCAGGATACGCCCAGGCGCTCTTGGATCAGGCGCTGCACCTCTCCCCCGTCGGCCCGGCCCTTCGTCTCGCGCATCACGGCACCGACGATGGCGCCGATCGCCTGCTGCTTGCCGGCCCGGATCTTCTCGACGGCGTCCGCGTTGCCGGCGATCGCGCGGTCCACGATCTCGCCGAGCTCGTCGGCGCCGGCGACGCTCGACGAGGCGATCGCGTCGTCGACGCTGCCGCCGTCGAGCAGGGCGGGCAGGGCATCGCGCGCCGCAGCTGCCGAGACCCGCTTGTCCGCCACCGCCGTCACCAGCTTCGCGAAGCCGGCCGCCTCCAGCCCGGTGCTCGCCGGCTCGCGGTCGCCGAGCGCACCGAGCAGCTCGTTGACCGTCCAGTTGGCCAGCCGGCGCGGATGCGCCGGATCGGCGGCGAGCGCGGCCTCGTAGTAGTCGCCGAGCTCGGCGCGGAACGCCAGCAGTCGCGCGGTCTCGGGTGGGAGCACCTCGGCCAGCCGCGCGGCTCGCGCCGCCGGCAGCTCCGGGAGCGCGGCCCGGGCGCGCTCGATCATGTCGTTGGTCGGCGCGAGCGGCACCAGGTCGGGCTCGGGGAAGTAGCGGTAGTCGTGCGCCTCCTCCTTCGAGCGCAGCGAGGTGAGCGATCCGGTCTCGGGGTCGAAGTGGAGCGTCTCTTGCTCGATCTCGCCGCCGTCGGCGACGATGCGCTCCTGGCGGGCGATCTCGGCGTCGATTCCGCGCTCGAGGAAGCGGAACGAGTTCATGTTCTTGAGCTCGGTCTTCGTGCCGAGCGTCGTCTCGCCGGCCGGCCGGATCGAGACGTTCGCGTCCACCCGCAGCGAGCCCTCCTCCCGGTTCACGTCCGACACGCCCATGCGCCGCAGCGTCGCCTGGAGCAGCCGGCCGAACTCAGCCGCCTCGGCCGCCGAGCGCAGATCGGGCTCGGTGACGATCTCCACCAGCGGTGTCCCGCAGCGGTTGAAGTCGACGACGCTCGACTCGGCGCCGTGGATGCGCCCCGAGCTGCCCGTGTGCACGAGCTTGGCGGCGTCCTCCTCCAGGTGCACGCGGTGGATGCGCACGTCGCCCAGTCGCCCGTTGCGGCACAGCGGGATGTCGTACTGGCTGATCTGGTACGCCTTCGGGCTGTCCGGATAGAAGTAGTTCTTGCGGTGGAAGATCGAGCGCGGCGCGATCTCGCAGTCGAGCGCGAGGCCGATCATCAGGCCGTAGTGCACGGCTTCCGCGTTCGTCACCGGCAGCACTCCCGGATGCGCGAGGCAGACGGGGCAGGTGCGCGTGTTCGGCTCCTCCCCGAAGGAGAGCTCGCAGCTGCAGAACATCTTCGTCTTCGTGGCCAGCTGGACGTGGATCTCGACGCCTATGACGGGTTCGTACATGGCACCCCCTCGAACCCGATCGCCCGCTCGAGCGCGTAGGCGGCGTCGAGGATGCGCGCCTCGGAGAAGGCCGGGCCGGCGATCTGGAAGCCCACCGGCAGGCCGTCCGACACGCCACACGGGATCGACACCGCGGGGATCCCCGCCAGCGGCATCGGCACGGTGAAGTAGTCGGACAGGTACATCGCGAGCGGGTCGGCGGTGCGCTCGCCCAGCTCGAAGGCCACGGTCGGCGACGTCGGCGTGACGACGAAGTCGACCTGCTCGAACGCGGCGCGGAAGTCCTGCGCGATCTTCGTGCGCACCTTCTGCGCGGTCCCGTAGTAGGCCTCGTAGTAACCCGACGAGAGCGCGTAGGTGCCGATCATGATGCGGCGCTTGACCTCCTCACCGAAGCCCTCGGCACGCGTGTTCTCGTACATGCTGAGCAGGTCCGTGAAGTCCTCGGTGCGGTGTCCGTAGCGGACGCCGTCGTAGCGGGCCAGGTTGGCGCTCGCCTCGGCCGGGGCGATCACGTAGTAGGCGGAGATTCCGCGGCCGGCGCTCGGAAGGTCGATCTCGGTGACGCTCCCGCCCAGCTCCTCCAACTTGTCGAGCGTGCCTCGCACGACCGCAGCTACGCCGGGGTCGAGCCCCTCTTCCTCGAGCCCCCAGGCGCCGAAGCGCAGCCCGTCGAGCCGCTCGGCGCTCGGCAGCGCGACCTCCTCGGGCAAGCCGAGCGAGGTGGAGTCGCACGGGTCGCGGCCCTCGAGGATGCGCAGCATCAGTGCGGCGTCGGTTACGTCGCGGGTGAGCGGCGAGCACTGGTCGAGCGACGAGGCGAAGGCGATCATGCCGTAGCGGCTGACCGCTCCGTAGGTCGGCTTGAGCCCGACGATGCCGCACAGCGACGCGGGCTGGCGGACCGAGCCGCCGGTGTCGGTGCCGATCGCCCAGGGCGCCGTGCCCGCTGCCACGGCGGCGGCGCTGCCGCCGCTGGAGCCGCCCGGCACGCGCGTGCGGTCCCACGGGTTCTGGACCGGGCCGTAGCCCGAGTTCTCGTTCGACGAGCCCATCGCGAACTCGTCCTGGTTGGTCTTGCCGAGCACGGCGGCGCCGGCCTCCTGGAGGTTGCGCACGCTGGTGGCCGTGTAGACGGGCAGATAGCCCTCGAGGATGCGCGAGCCGGCCGAGCTGGGTACGCCCTCGACGCAGAACAGGTCCTTGACGGCCACCGGCGGCAGGCCACCGGCGTCGGTGGGTGTCTCGTCGGCGACCCACAGGTAGGAGTTCAGCTCGTCGCCGGCCGCGCGCTCGCGCCAGAACTCGAACACCTCCGCCGAGGAGACCTGGCCGGACGCGATCAGCTCCGCCTGCTGGGCGGCGGTGAGGGCGAGCAGGTCGCTCACGAGGCGCCCGGGCTGGGCACGCGAAAGCCGCCGTCGGCCACGTCGGGCGCACCGGCGAGGGCGCGCTCGCGAGGCAGGCAGGGCCGCGGCACGTCCTCGCGCAGCACGTTGGTCAGGTCGACCACGTGCGAGGTCGGCTCGATCCCCGCGAGGTCGAGCTCGTCCATCTTCTCCACGTGCTCGAGGATCTTGGACAGCTCGCCCGGCATGCGCTCGAGCTCCTCGTCGGTCAGCCGCAGGCGCGCGAGGCGGGCGACATGGAGGACCTGGTCGCGGTCGATCATGGCCCGCGATTCTAGGTCAGCCGGCGAACACGGCCCGGTCGACGACGCGCCGCTCGTGCGTGCCCACGCCGATCGTGCGGTCGCCCTCGCGCACCTCGACGGCGAAGCGGAGCTTGCGGTCGTCGATCACCTCGTCGAGGCGGGCGTTGACGGTGCAGGTGCTGCCCTCGCCGGCGGCCGCGACGTGCTTGACGTGAACCTCGAAGCCGACGGTGGCCTTGCCGTCGGGCAGGTTCTCGAAGGCAAGGATCGAGGCGCAGCGCTCCATCATCGAGATCATCCCCGGCGTTGACAGGACCTTCACGGGAAGGGTCCCGCCCACGTCGGTGAGCAGCCGGCCCTCGACCGCGAACTCGTCGGCTCGCTCGATCCCGGTGTCGATGCTCACGGGCCCGGGGCCGGCATCGCGGGGATGTCGGGAACCGCGGCGCCGGGGCGCACCTCGTCGCGCATCGCGATCACCGCGCCGGCCACGATGCCGACCGCCCCGGTCAGGCCCAGCCAGATCGCCCAGTCGCGCCCAACCGCGCCGTCGGGCAGGTCGAGCAAGCGGAAAAGCACCAGCACGACGCCGAACACGCCCACGAGCGTGACCAGGGCGGACAGCGCGATCGGAACCGCGGGGACACGCTGCGCCGCGGTCACGATCGCCAGGAGCACGCCACTGGCGGCCACGAGGGCGAGCAGGACGTCGATCGCCGCGAGCGACTCCCATGCGCTTGCGCCGGGGTCGTACCAGGGCAGGAACAGGGATACCAGCAGCGCGACGCCGGACACCCCCGTCAGCCATTCCCCCGCTCCAAGTCTGCGCAGGTCCATCGGCCGGGAGGCTACCTCGGTTCCGGCGCCGCCGCCCCCGGCGTTGAGGGAGTTGCCGGGGACGGGGGCCGGAAGGGCGGGGCCTCCGCGGGGGAGCCGTGGCCTCGCCGGGGGCTCGGACGCTTTTTTGCCGGCGACCCGCTGGGACGCTTCGCCCGAGCGCGTGACAGATTGCCACCCAAGTGTCCGCTGCACCAGTGGGGCCTCCCGGCATTCCGGGGGTACGGCTAGCCGTACCTAAGCGGTCTGAAGCCGCGCCGCGCGCACGGTGTTGACGAGCAGCATCGCGCGCGTCATCGGCCCCACGCCGCCCGGCACCGGCGTGATCGCCGCCGCCCGCTCGCGCGCCGCCTCGAAGTCGACGTCGCCGACCAGGCCTTCGTCAGTGCGGTTGGTGCCGACGTCGATCACGATTGCGCCCTCGCGCACCATGTCGCCGGTCACCAGCCGGGGCGACCCCACGGCCGCGATCAGCACGTCCGCCTCCCGGCAGACCGCCGGCAGGTCGCGCGTGCGCGAGTGGCAGTGCGTGACCGTCGCGTTGGCGCCCAGCAGCAGCTGCGCCAGCGGCTTGCCGACCAGGATCGAGCGCCCGACCACGACCGCCCGGGCACCTTCGAGCTCGGCGCCGGCCTCGCGCAACAGCTCCATCACGCCGCCCGGCGTGCACGGCACCATCGCCTCCTCGCGATCGTGCATCAGCAGGCCCGCGTTCGCGGAGGTGAGCCCGTCGACGTCCTTGGCCGGGTCGATCAGCGCGATGAACTCGTCCTGGTCGAGACCGTCGGGCAGCGGCAGCTGCAGCAGGATGCCGTGCACGCGGTCGTCGGCGTTCAGCTGTCTGAGCAGGTCCGCCAGCTCGCCGGGCTCGACGTCCCCGGGAACCGGATGGTGGAACGACTCGATACCCACCTCCGCGCAGTCCTCGCGCTTCATGCGGACATAGATCGCGGACGCCGGGTCGTCCCCCACAAGCACCGTCGCCAGACCCGGTGTCACCGCCAGCGAGGCCACCTCGCGGGCGACCTCTCCCCTGACGCGGGCCGCGACCGCCTTCCCGTCGATGATCACGGCGCGGCAGCCTACTCAGGTGCGCTTCTTGAGCGGGGCGTAGTCCGCCATCAGCTTGCGCTCCGAGCCGTCGCCGGCGAAGCGCACCACGACCAGGCCGCCCGGCTCCACCCCCACCACGACGCCCTCGCCGAACTGGGCGTGGATCACGTCGTCGCCGAGGGCGAAGATCGCGCCCGGGCCGGTCGGCTCGGGCGGGCCGCCCGTGGCGGAGGCGCCCCACGTGGACGCGGCCTCGCGCCCCACCGGGCCCTGCTCCTCGCGGTCGGTCAGCTCGATCGGGATCTCGTCGATGAACCGGCTCCGCAGGTTCCAGTCGCGGTTGCCGAACAGCGCCCGCGTGCGCGCGTAGGTCAGGTACAGCTCGCGCTTGGCGCGCGTGATGCCCACGTACGCGAGGCGGCGCTCCTCCTCGAGGTCACCCGCCTCGATCGAGCGCGAGTGCGGGAACACGCCGTCCTCCATCCCGATGATGAAGACCGTGCCGAATTCGAGCCCCTTGGCGTTGTGGAGCGTCATCAGCGTGACCAGCCCCTGCTCGTCGCGCAGGTTGTCCTGCTCGGAGAAGAGCGCGATCTGCTGGAGGAACTCCTCGACCGACGGTGC
>JBQGCL010000082.1:0-12480 GCA_052038485.1 Thermoleophilaceae bacterium
ATCTCGGTCATCTCGACGTTCTGCTCGACGCCGATCACGCGCTTGAACGGATGGCGCGCGGCCACCACCAGCACCCGGCCCATGCCCGACCCGACGTCGAGGAAGACGTCCTCGGGGCCGATCTCCAGCCGCCGGAACAGCTGCTCGAGCGTCAGCCAGGCGGTCGGGCGGTAGAGGCCGTAGGCATACCCCTCGTCCTTCTGCCAGACGAGCCCGCGGGTCTGGACCCCGAGGGCCCGCTCGAGCAGGCGCGACGCAGCCGCCCTCATCACACCCGGGCGCCGGAGGCGTCGAAGGCCACCAGCGTCGCGTAGCCCGACAGCGCCTCGGGCTGCTCGTCGACCGGCGCGCCGGCCACCACGACCCAGGCGTGCCCGACCACCCTGCCGTCTCCCTTCCGTACGCCGCAGACGAGCTCGGCCGGCGCGCCCGTGCGCAACAGGAAGCGGTACGTGAGCAGGCTGCGCTCGAGGCAGTCGCTCGACTCCGCCGCCCGCGCACCGAACAACCGGTGGCTCACGCTCACGACCTGGGCCGGCGTGAACGGCAGCCGCCGGCGCGGCCCGCCGGCCGCCAGGCGCGCCAGCCGCGGCAGCGGCAGCGCCCGCTTGAGCAGCGGCAGCGCCGCCCGCCAGGCGAGCATGCGGGCCAGCAGCAGGGCGCCGGCCGGCGAGCGCAGTCTCACTCGAGCTCCTCCAGCAGGTCGAGGATCGCCGCCAGCCGATCGAAGCCGGCCGGGAAGCGCAGCTCGTGCATGGGTACGCGGGCGGTCAGCTCGAGGTAGCGCTCGGCGGTCTCGCGCCGGCGGGGGCGCCCCTCGAGGTCGAAGCAGTAGGCGTGCTGGAGGGCGGCCGTGAACGCCTCGGCCGCGGTCAGCCGCCGCACGGCCAGCTCCTCGCCGCGCTCCATCACGACGACCGCGGCGAGCGGAGCGCGCTCGCCGTCGGCCGGCGCGCCCGCCGCGACCGCGCCGAAGTGCTCGGCCGAGGCCTCTCGCAGGTGCAGGGTGAACGGCAGCGGGACCGCCGCCACCTCGAGCCCCGACGCGTCGAAGGCGACCGCGTCGTCCGCGTACAGCTCGTGGCCGGCGCGCCGGCTCAAGCCGTAGGCGAGCGTCGACTTGCCGGTGCCCGAGCGTGCACACAGCGCGACCACCCCGCGCGGGCCGCGCACCGCGCTCGCGTGCAGCACCTGGAGCCCGCGGGTGTGCAGCGCCATCGGCAGCACGCAGCGCCGGTAGGCGTCCTCGATCTCCTCGCGGCCGGCCTCGGCCGGCTCGGCGAGCACCTCGTCGCTCTCGTCGCGCCAGCTGAACGTGGCGAGGCCGGGCATGCGCATCCGGTGCTCGGCGCCGCTGGTGGAGCCGTACGCCGCCACCGCCCCGTCATCGCTGCGCCAGACGACCTCGGCGAGGGCAGGGTCCGGCGCCGCCCCGGAGGGCGGCGCCGTCAAGACCCTGAGCTTCATGCTCGCGTGTGGGACCTTCCGCGGCCAGCCGCGGAGTGCAGACGTCCTACTCCTGACCCTTCGGCTTGCGCGCAGGCTCGCCGGGGTCGCCGCCGACCAGCGTCAGCTTGCCGCCGCCCTGATGGACGACGTCGCTGACGAGACCGACGGATTTGAGAGCCATCGGCTCCCAGGAGGCCCTGTCTGTGCTGTGAGGCATAGGTCCCCTTTGCTGTTAGACAACGGACCGGCCCTTCAACCACGCTTCGAGGCTGAGGATGAACCACAAGCGATTGAGGTCCCCCCAATCGCCCCCTGCGAAGTCCTGGGCCACCTTCGACCCTAAACCCGATTCGTCCACAGCGCCAATTTCCGCCAAACACGGGACCCCGCGCGATCTCTCCCAGGCCACCGGTGCATAGCGCTTCAGCAGTTCGTGCGCATAGCTCGTCGCGATCACCTTCTTTTGGCGCTCAAACCCAAGTTCGGGGAACTTGCGGGCGACCATGTCGCGCACGATCCCCTTCGACCTGCCGCCCGTGTTGAGCAGCGCCGGCGGGGTGCGGACGAGGAACCGGATCAGGTCCGGGTCCCAATACGGCTGCACGATCGGCGCCCCGACGCGGCGGCCGTTCTCGTAGGTCTCCTCCACCTCGAGGCTGACCAGCGCGTGGTCGAGGCCCTCGTCCAGCTCGCGCCAGTAGAGGTCGCGCGTCACCGGCCGCGGCCGTGACTCGATCGCCCGTTCGGTCAGCTGGCGCCGCAGCGCCGGGTCGGGCGCCGCCCAGGCCGGGGTGTCGCGCTCGATCGCGCGCTCGCGGCGGCGGCGCAGTGCCCAGGGCGCGGTCGCCTCGAGCCCGTGCGCGACCCTCGCCGAGAGCATGTCGCGCACGCCGAAGCGCCAGAGCAGGTTGCGCGTCAGCCGCAGCGGATGGACCGGGTAGGAGCGGTTGAGGTTGAGCCAGAGCGCGATCAGGCCGCGGACGTCGCCGGCGCGCAGCAGGTCCGCCGCGTAGTAGGGCGTCACCCCGAGCCACTCGTCCCCGCCCGTGCCCGTGAGGATCACCTCGACGCCGTGCTCGACGCCGCGCCGCCCGAGCGCCTGGTAGGCGGGCAGCCAGTAGTTGGTCAGCGGCGCGGGCCAGTCGCGGCTCATGCGCAGCGCCGACTCCAGGATGTTCTCCGGCCCGACGGCCTCCTCCAGCTCCACCATCACCTGGGGCAACCCCAGTGCGTCCGCGACGCTCGTCTGGATCGCGGTCTCGTCCACGTGCTCGTTCGGCATCGCCAGCGAGAGCGCCCACGGCACCGGCTGGCCGGCCTCCCGGGCGCGGTCGCGCGCCACCGCCGCCACGCTCACCGAGTCGAGCCCGCCGCTGAGGAAGATCCCGGCCGGGCCGCGGCTCACCGAGCGGTCGATCGCCCGCGCGAACAGCTCCGGGAACTGCTCCAGCTGGTCCTCGGTCACCCAGTCCTCTGGCGACCGCGGCGCCGGGTGCCAGTAGCGCACAGCTTCGCGCCGGCTGCCGCTCACGCGCAGCACGTGCCCCGGCGGGATGCGCCGGATCGCCTCGAACAGCGTCTCCTCGGGGAAGCGCCAGCGCAGGCAGACGTGGTCGGTCACCGCGGCCAGGTTCAGCGCGTCGGGTACGGCCGGGTGGTCGCTGAGCGCTCCGAGCGACCAGGACACGAGCAGCCGACCGCCCGCCTCCGCCCAGAACAGCGGCACGATCCCGAGCGGATCGCGGGCGCAGAGCAGGAGCTCGCGCTCGCCGTCCCAGATCACCACCGCGTAGCTGCCGCGCAGCCGCTCGAGCGCCCCCTCACCGAAGCGCCGGTACGCCTCGAGCACGCGTTCCGGGGGCGAGGCGTCGCCGCCGGGCTCGTGAAGGACGCCGTCGAACAGCACCCGCACGGCGCCGTCGTCGGCGAGCAGCGGCGAGCTCGCGGGCAGGACCGGCGGGCCGGCGGCCACCGACAGCACCCAGGCGCCGTCCGCGCCGGTCTCCAGCGTTGGAGGTGTGCGGCCCAGCTCCAGCGTCGTCATGCGTCCTCGACCAGGCCCGCGCGGCGCAGGTCGGCGGTGATCGAGTCGATCTCCCGCTCCAGCGTCGTCTCGTCGACCTCGAACTCCTCCTGCATGCGGCGCACGATGATCTCGTGGCCGAGCCCCTCCTCGAGCAGCTCCCAGTACCGCCCGCCGGTGGCGTTCAAGCTGTAGATCCGATTGGTGCCCAGGTGCACCAGCACGACCTCGTCGTCGAGCCGGCGTGCCACGACGTCGGGCGCGACGCGTATCACCTGTTCGACGGTAGGCGAGTCACCCAGATCGCGCCAGTCAGTACTGGACGAGGCTGCCCGTGCGCCGGCAGTGGTCAAGCGCCCTGCGGAACAGCCACAGCGCCAGCGGCAGCGTGACCACCGCGATCGCCGCCAGCGCGGCCGCGTCGTCCTCCCAGCCGCCGCCGGTGAACAGCGCCGCGCGCAGACCGTCGAACGCGAAGCGCGTCGGAACGATCGCGGCGATCGGCTCCAGCCAGGCCGGCAGCACCTCCACCGGGAAGAAGGCCCCGCCGAGCAGGCCGAGCGCGAAGCTGGCGAGCGTGACGACGACGGTCGCCCGCTTGATCACAAGGACGACCGCGCCGAGCGCGATCCCGAGCCCCAGCAGCGAGGCACCGGTGGCCATCATCACGACCGTGAAGCCGACCCAGTCCGCGCCGGCGAAGCTCACGCCGAGCAGCGCGGTCGCGACGGTCAGGTAGATCGCCGCGCGCACCAGCGCGAGCAGGAACGGCAGCCCGCCGAGCCCGAACGCCAGCTCGCTCGCCTTGACCGGCTGGGTGACGAGCGCCTCCAGCGTCCCGGTGAGCTGCTCCTCGCGCACGCGCTGGGCGAGCTGGGCGCTGGCCGAGGAGATCACCACGGTCACGGCCAGCCCCACGGTCACGAACGCGAAGTAGCTGGGCGCGCCGTCCAGCTCCTCGGGGGAAGCGGGCGGCAACGCCTTCGAGATGTAGTAGTAGACGCACAGGTCGACCACGGCGAGCAGGAAGTCGAACAGCAGCGCGTAGCGGTACGACCGCGTGACCGCGTAGTCGCGCAGCACGATCGCGGCGACGACGCGCGGCCGCGGCGGGCTAAGCGCCAAGGTCGAGGTGGCGGCCACAGTTGGCGGCGTCGTCGGGGCGATGGCTGGCCACGATCGCGGCCACTTGCGGACGGCGATCGAGCGCGGCCCAGAGCCGGTCGATCGCCTCGCGGTCGAGCGAGCGGGTCGGCTCGTCTAGCAGCAGCAGGATCGGGTCGCCCAGCAGGGCGCGCGCGAAGGCGATCTGCTGGACCATGCCGGTCGAGCAGGCGTCGAGCCGGCGCGCGGCGATCTCCTCGAGCTCCAGCTCCTCGATCAGCGCCTCGGTCTGGCGGCGCGCCTCGCCGGCGGCGCTGTGGCGCATACGCGCGAACAGCAGCAGGTTGGTGCGGCCCGTCAGGCGCAGGTAGAAGGAGCGTTCGGCCGCCAGCGAGGCCCCGAGCAGCTCGCGCGCCGCCAGCGTGCCGGCGCGGTGCGCGCCGATCCAGGCCTCGCCGCCCGACGGGATCAGCGTGCCCGCGAGGCAGCGCAGCAGCGTCGTCTTGCCGGACCCGTTGGGGCCGCGCAGCGCCAGACGCTCGCCAGGGTCGAGCGCCAGATCGAGGGGTGCCAGGGCCTCCAGGTCGCCGAAGCGACGTGTCAGCCCGCGCGTCTGCAGCGCCGTCCCGGCCATCGAGCCAGCATCGCACGGGTTACCGACCTGGACTACGGTGGAAACGTGGCCTCCCACGAATTGGTGAGTGCGGCCGCGCGCGTCGCGATCGTGGACAGCGCGACCGCCGAGACGGTCCGCGCGCTCCAACGCGCGGGCCTGCGCGCCATTCTGCTGAAGGGGCCTGGGCTGGCCGAGTGGCTGTGGGACGACGCGCCGGTGCGCCCCTACGGCGACACCGATCTGCTCGTCTCCCCGCTCGAGCGCCCGCGGGTGGAGCGCGTCCTGACCGAGCTCGGGTACGTGCGCACGCTCGGCGACGGCGATATCCCCCAGCCCACGCCGGAGCTGCACGCCGAGACCTGGCGGCGCGACCCGACCGGTCCCGCGGTCGACCTGCACCGGACCCTCAACGGCGCTCGGGCGCCGGCCGACCGCGCCTGGGCGGCCCTGACGCGGTCGACGGACCGCATGCGGGTCGGGTCGGTCGAGGTGGAGGTCCCCAGCCTGGCCGGACGCGCGCTGCACGTGGCGCTCCACGCCGCCTACCACGGCGAGCGCAGCGGCAAGCCCGTGGAGGACCTCGAGCGGGCGCTCGCGCGCGCCTCCTTCGATACCTGGACCGACGCCGCCGGGCTGGCCCGCGAGCTGGATGCCGAGGACGCGTTCGCGGCCGGCCTGGAGCTGCTGCCCCAGGGACAGGCGCTGGCCGAGCGGCTCGGAATCGCCGGACGGCGCTCGGTTGAGGTCTCGCTGCGCGCCGGCGCCAACCGGCCGCTCGCGCTCTCGCTCGAGTGGCTCGCCCAGGCGCCCGGCGCCCGCGCGAAGGCTCGGCTGGCCCGCCGGCTGCTGTTCCCGCCCGCCGCCTGGGTCCGCCTGACCTACCCGTTCGCGCGGCGCGGGCGCAGGGCGCTGGTCGCGGCCTATCTGGTGCGGCTCACGCGCATCCCGCGCTACGGCGTCCAGGCCGTTGTCGACTGGCGCCGGGCGCGGCGCGTCGCGCGCGGCTAGGAGGCGGCGGCCGCCTCGGCGGCGGCGGGGCGCTTCTTGTTGGGCGCCAGCAGCATCGTCATGTTGCGGCCGTCCTGCTGCGGGTGCTGCTCGATCGAGCCGAGCTCGGCCACGTCGTCGGCGAGCCGCATCAGCAGCGCCTCGCCGCGCTCCGGGTGGGTCTGCTCGCGGCCGCGGAACATGATCGTGACCTTGACGCGGTCCTCGCCCTTGAGGAAGCGCACGACGTGGTTCTTCTTGGTCTCGTAGTCGTTGTTCGCGATCTTCGGCCGCAGCTTGATCTCGCGCACGTTGACCTGCTTCTGGTGGCGCCGAGCGGCCTTCGCCTTCTGCTCCTGCTCGTACTTGTACTTCGAGTAGTCGAGCACACGGCAAACGGGCGGGCGGGCCTCGGGCGCCACCTCCACCAGATCGAGGTCGCGTTCCTGGGCATAGCGAAGCGCCTGGGCCGTGTCGACGATGCCGATCTGGTTGCCGTCCTCGCCAACCAGACGGACCTGAGGCACGCGGATCCGCTCGTTGATCCGGGTTTCGTCGCGCTCCGGGGGGCGCCGATCGAGCTTACGCGGGATCGGCACTAGGTGAGACTTTGCCCTCGCGTCAAAGCGCGCAGATGTTTCGGTCCGTCATTCGCAGGCAAGGTTAGCGTCTCTCCGCAACCTCGTGGGAAGCGCGCTCCGCGAACTCGTCCAGCGGCTGAACCCCGAGATCGCCCTCACGGTGGCGCCGGACCGCGACCGCACGGGCCTCCTGCTCGGCGTCGCCGACGACCAGCATGTACGGGATCTTGTGCACCTCGGCCTCGCGGATCTTCTTGCCGACCGACTCCGACCGCTCGTCGATCTCCACGCGCAGCCCCTCGCCGCGCAGCCGCTCGGCGGCCTCGCGCGCGTAATCGAGGTGGCGGTCGGCGATCGGCAGCACGATCGCCTGCACCGGCGCCAGCCAGAGCGGGAACTCGCCGGCGTAGTGCTCGATCAGGATCCCGATGAAGCGCTCGAACGAGCCCATCAGGGCGCGGTGGATCATCACCGGGCGGTGCTCGGCGTTGTCGGCGCCCGTGTAGGCGAGCCCGAACTGCTCCGGCATGTAGTAGTCGAGCTGGACCGTGCCGAGCTGCCAGGAGCGCCCGATCGCGTCGGTGATGTGGGCGTCGATCTTGGGGCCGTAGAACGCGCCGTCGCCCTCGTTGAGGTCGTATTCGAGACCGTTCTTCTCGAGCGTCGCCTTCAGGGCGGCCTCGGCCTTGTCCCACATCTCCTCGGTGCCGACCCGCTTCTCCGGCCGGGTGGACAGCGCGAGCCGCGGCTCGAGGCCGAACTGCTCGTAGATGTAGAAGCCGAAGTCGAGGCAGCGCAGCGCCTCCTCCTCGATCTGGTCCTCCGTGCAGAACACGTGCGCGTCGTCCTGGGTGATGTGGCGCACGCGCAGCAGACCGTGCAGCGTCCCGCTCGGCTCGTGGCGGTGGACCAGGCCCTGCTCGGCCAGCCGAACCGGCAGGTCGCGGTACGAGCGCAGCTCGTTCTTGTAGATCTGGACGTGCGCCGGGCAGTTCATGGGCTTGAGGCCCATGGGCCGGTCCTCCACGTCCGTGAAGTACATGTTCTCCCGGTAGACGTGCCAGTGACCCGACTGCTTCCAGAGGTCGACGTCGTACAGGATCGGCGTGCGTACCTCGGTATAGCCGCGCTCGACGTTGCTGGTGCGCCAGAGCTTGGTCAGCTCGTTCCAGATGTGGGTGCCGTTGGGCAGCCAGAAGGGCGACCCGGGCGACAGGTCGGACAGCATGAACAGCCCGAGCTCCCGGCCCAGCTTGCGGTGGTCGCGGGCGCGCGCCTGCTCGAGCCGCTCGAGGTGGGCCTCCAGGTCCTCCTTGGACAGGAAGGCGGTGCCGTAGATGCGCGTGAGCATCTGGCGCGTGGCGTCGCCACGCCAGTATGCGCCGGCGACGCTGGTCAGCTTGAACGCCTTGATGCGCTTGGTGCCGGGACCGTGCGGTCCGCGGCACAGGTCCGTGAAGGGGCCGTTGCGGTAGAGCGAGACGGTCTCCACGCCCTCGTCGGCCACCAGGTCCTCGATCAGCTCGACCTTGTAGTCCTGGCCCTCGCCCTTGAAGCGCTCGATCGCCTCGGCCACGGGAACGTCGGTGCGGTCGAAGTGCTCGTCGGCGGCGATGTGCTCGCGCATCTTCGCCTCGATGCGCTCGAAGTCGTCGTCGGTGACCTTGACGCCCTCCGGGAACTCGAAGTCGTAGTAGAAGCCGTCCTCGATCGGGGGGCCGATCGAGATCTTCACGCCCGGGTAGAGCTCCATCACGGCGGTGGCGAGCACGTGGGCGGCGTCGTGGCGGATCAGCCAGAGCGGGCCCATGCCGTCCTCCGCGCTCATGGCGGTCACGATCTCGATCGGGCCCTCGGTCACCGCTGCGTCGAGGTCGCGCAGGTGGCCGTTCTGGCGCACGCCTAGCGCGGCCCGCGCGAGGCCCTCGCCGATCGCGGATGCCGCGTCGGCGCCGGTGGCGCCGTCGGGGAGCTCGAGCGGCGTGCCGTCTGGGAGCGTGACCCTCATTGGCCCTCCACGCTATCGGGCGGGGCGAGCGCCCTCAGCTCGCGCTCCAGTGCCGCCGTGACGAGGAAGCGCTCGCGCACACGCTCGCGGCCGGCGCGGCCCATCTCCACGGCGAGGCCGGGGTCGCGGACGAGCTCGACCAGGCGGCCGGCCAGCTGCTCGGGGTCGGCCGCGAGGAAGCCGTCGACCCCGTCGCGGACGGTGAGGCGCAGCCCGCCGTCCGCGCGGCCGACCACCGGCGTGCGCTTCCAGAGCGTCTCGCACGGCGCCAGGTCGAAGCCCTCGCGCAACGACAGCTCGAGCGCCGCGCGGGCGAGCTGCTGGAGCGCGCCGACCTCGAGGCTGCCGAGCCCCTCGTAGCTGGTCAGCAGGAGCACGTCCTCCTGCCCGTCCGCGTAATCGGACACCTCTTTGGCGGCGCGCCAGTCGTCCGCCGCACCCGCGTCGAGCAGGCCTGCGAGCACGAGCTGGAGCTCGGGCTCCTCGGCCTTGGCGAGCCGAAAGGCCTCGATCGCGGCGTGCGGGTCGTCCCAGCGGTCGAGCTGGACGACCTGCAGCACGAACGGCCGGTCGAGGTCGACGCCGAGCGGGCGCACGACCCGGCCGGGCAGGCGCGCCTCGAGGTCGAGGTTGCGGGAGTCGAGCGGGTCGATGCCCGGCGGCGCGGCCTGGAGGCGCTCGTCGCGCAGGGCGTCGGGGGCGAACGACTGGTGCGGCACGAGCACCACCCCGACTGCCTCCGCGAGCGCGGCCACCCGCCCGAGCGCGTCCGCTTCCGCGTTCGAGGCGTCGACGTGACAGCGCCAGGCGACCGGCACGTCGAGGCCGGCGGCCAAGCCGAGCGTGCCCGGGTCGTGCAGGACGACCAGGTCGGCCGTGCCGTTGAGGGAGCGCCCGATCCGCTCGCAGGCCTCCCTCCAGGCGTCCCACTCGTCGGCGCCGATCGCGCTCTCGCCGCCGCGCAGGCCGTGCTCGAGCGCGGCCCCGACGCGGCGCAGGTCGGGATCGGCGAACAGGACCCGCCATTCGACCCCCACGCCGGCGCCGGCGGCCAGCGGCAGCAGGCCACCGAGCAGTTCCGGCACAGGCCCCGGCGCCCCGGCCGCGCTGACGTGCAGGACGCGCGCGTCGCGCAGCGGCACGGCGGCGTCCTGAAGCGCCTCGACCGCCCGTCCGCCCGCCGAGGGGGCGTAATCCCCCGGCGCACGCGGCACCACCGCCATCGGCTGAAGATCCGCCGCCACGGCGGCAGCGTACCCGCGTGACTAGCGGGCCGGGCGCGGCCGCGCGTCCGAGCGAAGAACCTTCCCGCGGACCTCTCCCAGCGGCTCACCGCGCAGGACGACCTCGTCGCCGTCCTCGAGGAACGTGCGCGTCGAGCCGTCCGGGAGCTCGATCGGCTCCCGCCCCGCCCACGACAGCTCCAGCAGACAGCCGCGCTGCTCGCGCTCCGGCCCCGAGATCGTCCCGCTGCCGAGCAGGTCGCCTACGCGCAGGCTTGCGCCGTTCGAGGTCAGATGGGCGATCTGCTGGGCGACCGACCAGTACAGGTTGCGCGCGTTGCCGCGCGCGATGACGGCGCCGTTGAGCTCGATCTCGAGCGGGATGTCATAGGCCCAGGCCGGCTCGCGCAGGTAGGGCAGCGGGTCAGGGTCCTGCGGCTCGGCCTCGACGCGGAACCGCTCAAGCTCCGTGAGCGGCACCACCCAGGACGAGATCGAGGTCGCGAACGACTTGCCGAGGAACGGTCCGAGCGGCCGGTACTCCCACCCTTGGATGTCGCGAGCCGACCAGTCGTTCAGGAGCACCGCGCCGAAGACGTGGTCGAGCGCCCGCTCCACGGGCACCGGGCCGTCGCTGGGCAGGCCGATCACGAAGCCCAGCTCGAGCTCGATGTCGAGCGCGCGCGTGGGGCCGAACTCGCCCTCCCCCAGCTGACCGTGCGGGCGCTCGATCGGCGTCCCGCTCGGGACGACCGTCCCGGCGCGGCCGTGGTAGCCGACCGGCATCCGGCGCCAGTTCGGCAGCAGCGGCTCGTCGTCGGGGCGGAACATCAGCCCGACGTTGCGGGCGTGGTGCAGCGACGAGTAGAAGTCGACGTAGTCGGCGACCGCGAACGGCAGCGCCAGTACCGGGTCGTCCAGCTCCGGCCCGTCGAGCGGGGGCGCCCACGCCTCTGGGCCCCGGGCCATCAGCTCGTCGAGCGAGCCGGCCACCGTGCCCAGGTCGACGATCCGGTCGCCGTCGCGCGCACACAGCCCCCCGCCCTCGAGCAGGCCGTAGGCGAGCGTCACGTCAGCCGCGCACGACCTGGCTGCCCGGGACGATGTCGTCGCTGCCGTCCGGCCAGCGCACCCAGGCCTTGTGCCCGCCGTCGTAGTCGGGAGCCCACAGCACGAGCGTCGCGTCCTGATCCCAGACCTTGCAGGCCTCGGCGCCCTCCTCGTCGAGACCGCGCCAGAGCCGAACGAAGGCGTTGGCCTCCCACTCGTCGCCGATCGTGGTCGGGTCCGTGTGGCCGGGGTGCACGCGCGTCTCGTGGGGCAGCTCCATCAGGACGTCCATGATCGAGTGGCGCAGGTCGCCGAAGTTGGTCGAGCCGGGCGCGCGCACCCCGCCGACCGATCCCTTGAACAGCGTGTCGCCGGTGAACACGTCGGTCCCGTCGACGACGAAGTTGAGCATCCCGGCCGTGTGTCCGGGCGTGTGCAGCGTCTCCACCGTCAGCTTGCCGAATTCGAGCTTCTCCCCCGGCTCGATCGTGCGGTCGACGCCGTCGAGCGCCTCCGCCTCGACTGGGTGCGCGAGCACCTCGACGTCCTTCCAGGCGGAGGCCTCGGCCACGTGATCGTGGTGGTGGTGGGTGAGCAGCAGCGCGCGGACGTCGACGCCGAGCCGCTCGGCCGCCTCCAGCAGCGGCGCGCACGGTCCGCCGGCGTCGATCACGATCGCCGTGCCGCCCTCCTCGTCCGCCACGAGGTAGGTGTTCGACAGCCAGTCGTCGTTCATGGAGCGCTCGATGATCACGGCGCGCCGAAGCCTAGTATCCGGCGGCCGTGAACGAGCTGCGCGCCCAGTTCCCGGTCTTCGACCGAATCGAGTACCTCAACGCCGGCACGACCGGCCCGGTGCCGCGCCCGGGCTACGACGCAGCGCTCGCCTCGCTGCGCCTCCAGCTCGACGAAGGCCGCAGCGGCAAGCGGTACTTCGAGGGCTGCGTCGAGCGCATCGACCGCCTGCGCGGCCGGGTAGCGACGCTGATCGGGGCGGACGCGGGCGAGGTCGCGCTGACCGGCTCGACCACCGATGGCGTCAACGTCGCGCTGGGCGCGCTGGAGCTGGGGCCGGGCGACGAGGTGCTCACGAGCGACGAGGAGCACCCCGGCGTGCTCGCCCCGCTCGGGCGGCTGAGCGAGCGGGTCGGAGTGAACGTGCGCGTGGCGCCCTTCCGGGAGCTGGCCGCCGCGGTCGGCCCGCGCACGCGGGTCGTGGCGTGCTCGCACGTGTCCTGGATGACCGGCGCGACCGTGGACACGACGGCGCTGGCGGCCACGCCGGCGACCGTCGTGCTCGACGGCGCCCAGGGCCTCGGGGCGGTGCCGGTCGACGTCCGCGCGCTGGGCTGCGACTTCTACGCGGCGTCGGGCCAGAAGTGGCTGTGCGGGCCGAACGGGCTCGGCTACCTGTACGCGCGCGCGGACATCGTCGGCGA
>JBQGCL010000083.1:0-1962 GCA_052038485.1 Thermoleophilaceae bacterium
GATCCACCACCAGCCGACGGGCAAGCCGGATCCGAAGGCCTACGAGCGCGCGTACAAGGAGCGCTCCGCGAACTCGGCGCCTGTCGACAACACGATTTGGCCCGTGCCGGTCGTGATCGCGAGCGGGGCCGGCGATGCCGCCGCCGCGACCGGCGGCGGCGCGGACTTCGGCGGGCCGGGCGGAGCGATCCCTGGCGGCGACTTCGGCGGAGACGGCCGCGACGGCGGCTTCGCACCGGACGGCGAAGCGGTGAGCGGCGGCGACTTCGGCCAGGGCGACGCCGGCGACGGCGGCTTCGGCGAAGGCGGGGGCGGCGAAGTGAGCGGCGGCGACTTCGGTGGAGGCGACTCCGGCGGCGGCTCCAGCTGCGGGGGCTCCTCGTGCGGCGGCGGTTCGAGCTGCGGCGGAGGCGGCGGCTAAGCCCTCATTGCTGCAGTTGGCCACGCACACCTGCCGCGCTACCGTCCCCAAAGCCCATGCCAGCCCTCACCGACCCCTGGACCCTCGGCGGTCGCGCGCTTGAGAACCGGCTCGTGCTCGCTCCGCTGGCGGGCATCGGCAACTGGTTCGTTCGGCTTCAGGCCAGGCGTTTCGGTGCCGGGCTGGTCACCTCCGAGATGGTCTCCAGCTTCGGCCTCGCCTACGGCAACGAGCGCACCGTCAAGGAGTTCCTGCGGATCCACCCGGACGAGCATCCGGTCTCGATCCAGCTGTTCGGCCACGACCCGGCGATCATGCGTGAGGCGTCCGCCATGGTCGCCGAGGCCGGCGCCGACCTGATCGACCTGAACATGGGCTGTCCCGTCCGCAAGGTCTGCAAGACCGGCGCCGGGGCGGCGCTCTTGGACGACCCGGCGAAGGCGGTCGCGATCGCCACGGCGGCGGCGGAAGGCAGCGGCCTCCCCGTCACCGCCAAGCTCCGGCCGGGGCGGGCACCCGGCGATCGCGGCGGCGTCACCCTGGCGAAGCGGCTCGCGGACGAGGCGGGCGTGGCCGGGATCAGCTTCCACCCCCGCCACGCCTCGCAGCAGCACGCCGGGAGCCCCGACTACCGGCTCGCCAACGAGCTGGTCGAGAGTCTCTCGGTGCCCGTGGTGCTGTCCGGCGGGCTGAGCGACGAGGAGCGGACCCTCAACGCGTTCGAGCAGAGCGGGGCCGCGGCCGTCATGCTCGCCCGCGGCTCCCTTGGCAACCCGTGGCGCTTCGCGCGACTCCTTGGCCGCTATGACGGCGAGCCGAGCCCAGAGGAGGTCGCACGGGAGCTCGAGACGGTCATCGCGCAAGCCGAGGACCACCTCGGAGCAGATCGCGCAGGCCGCTATTTGCGGAAGTTCTATCCCTGGTACGCCGACACGCTCGGCCTCACCAAGCGCGAGCGCGAGCCGCTCGTCACCGCGCCCACGACGGCGCATGCGCGCGCCGCCCTGCAGGAGCTGGCGGGACTGCCGCTCGCCGCTTGACTGTGGCGTGACCGATCAGCGCGACAGGGTTCGCAGAGCCGCCGGTTGGTCGCTCGTCGCCGGCCTCTCCGTCGCGGCGCTGACCGCCGTGGGCGCGCTGCTGGCCGGCGACTTCGGCGACACCGAGTGGCGAGTCGTGCTGTCGAGCCTCGGTTTCGCCGTCGCGAGCGCCGTCGCGGCCTCGGGCGCCACCCAGCGTCTGCGCGCCGACGGCCTGTTGCGCGCCATCGGCACCGCAACGGCGGTGCTCGCCGGGATCGCCTACGCGCTGCTGCTCGCCGGGCTGTGGACCGAGGACTGGGGCACCGAGGGCATCTGGCGCTCGTTCGGCTGTGCGGCGATCCTCGCGATCGCGGGCTCCCACGCCTGCATCGTTCTGGGCGCCCGTCGCCGGTCCGACTCGGACGTGGTCACGGTGCTCGTGATCAGCTCGCTCGTGCTGGCGGGCATCGACACGATCGGCGGCCTCCTGCCGATCGCGGGCCTCATCGACGAGGTGGA
>JBQGCL010000084.1:0-3390 GCA_052038485.1 Thermoleophilaceae bacterium
CTCGCCGCGCTGCTGCGCACCTTCGGCCCCAACGGCGGCCTCACCGGCTTCGTGATCGGCGCGATCTTCGTGATCACGAACGGGATCCCCGCGGGCTCGCTCGACGTCGGCGAGCGCGTCCTCTGGTTCGGCCTCGGCTCGCTCGCCGGACTGGTCCTGATGGTCGCGGCCTACGCGCGCGAAGCCCCGCCGCCGCTCCCGCAGAAGGTGACGCCGTTTGGAGAGCTCCGCGCCCACGCCCTCCGCCTCGCCTCGATCGTCGCCGCCACGACGCTGCTCTACCAACTGTTCGAGCTCGAGCACGGCTACTGGGTCCCGCTCACGGTCCTCGCGGTCCTCCAGCCCAACGAGCACGCGAGCGACATCCGGGCCATCCAGCGCGGCGCCGGCACCGTCGTCGGCACCGCCCTGATCGCGCTCATCACGATCGCCACCGGCGCCGAGTGGCTGATGGTCGCCTGCCAGGGCATCGCGGCCTTCGGCCTGTTCGCGCTGTTCGCTCGCGGCTACTTCTGGCTCGTGGTCCTGCTCACGCCGACCGCGTTGCTGACCGTCAGCGCCGTCGACTACCAGGGCGTGGCCGTAGCCGCCGAGCGCGCCGGCTGGAGCGCCCTCGGCATCCTGCTCGGCCTGGCCGTCGCCGCCCTGTTCAGGTCTGCTGCGACCGCTGCCGCGTCAGCTCCCGCGTCAGCGGCATCATCCCCACCTCGAGCCCCTGGTCCGCCCGGATGACGTGCATGACCGCGTTGATCAGCGCCAGGTGCGTGAAGGCCTGTGGGAAGTTGCCCAGGTGGCGGCCCGTTCGCGGGTCGATCTCCTCCGCGTAGAGCCCCAGGGGCGACGCGTAGGAGAGGAGCTTCTCGCACAGCGCCCGCCCCCGCTCCACCTCGCCGATCTCAACCAGCGCTGACACCAGCCAGAACGAGCAGATCGTGAACGTGCCCTCCTCGCCGGCCAGGCCATCGTCGGTCTCGTCGACCCGGTAGCGCAGCACCAGCCCGTCGTGAGTCAGCTCGTCCGCGATCGCCAGCACCGTTCGCCGCAGCCGCTCGTCGTCCATCGGCAGGAACCGCGTCATCACCATCAGCAGCACCGACGCGTCCAGCGCGTCCGTGTCGTAGTGCTGGCAGAACACTCCGCGGTCATCCAGGGCGTTGTCCAGGATGTCCGCCTTGATCTCGTCGGCTGCCGACTGCCAGCGCGCCGCGAACTCCAGCTCGTCGCGGATCTCCGCCAGCCGCGCCCCTCGGTCGGCCGCCACCCAGCACATCAGCTTCGACGACGTGAAGTGCTGCGGCTCCCCGCGGATCTCCCAGATCCCCCGGTCGGGCTCGCGCCAGTTCTCGAGCGCCGCCGCGACCTGCCGCTTCAGGATCGGCCAGATCCGCTCGGGCCGGTGGGCGCGCGACTTCGTGTGGAGGTAGCCCGAGTCGCGGATCGCCCCCCAGACGTCGTGCTGGTCCTGGTCGAAGGCGCCGTTGCCGATTCGCACCGGCCGCGCCCCCTCGTAGCCGGACAGGTGGTCGAGCGTCTGCTCCTGGAGCTTCGCCTCGCCGTCGATCCCGTACATGATCTGGAGCTGGTTCTGCTCGGACTCCGCCACGTCGGCGATGAAGTAGAAGAAGTCGTTGGCCTCCCAGTCGAAGCCGAGCGTGTATAGGCCCCAGAGCATGAACGTGGCGTCGCGGATCCACGTGTACCGGTAGTCCCAGTTGCGCTCGCCCCCGGGCGTCTCCGGCAACGACGTCGTCGCAGCAGCCACGAGCGCACCGGTCGGCGCGTACGACAGCCCCTTCAGCGTCAGCGCCGACCGCTGCAGCGCCGTGCGCCACGGGTGGTCCGGGAAGGTCCCGTGGTCGAGCCAGTGCTGCCAGTGGTGCGCCGTCCAGACGAGCCGGTCGTAGGCCTCCTCGTAGGTCGACGGCGCCGGGTGCTCCGACCAGGACAGCGCCACGAACAGCGTGTCGCCCTCCTTCATCAGCGTCCGCCCCGTCACCCGCGGACCCTCGAAGCCCACGTTCATGTCGGAGGTCAGGATCAGCTCGATGTCCGTCTCGCCGCACTTGCAGGTCGCCTGGTGGTACGTGTCGCCGGTGTACTCCCATGACCCCGGCGTGCGGCCGTACTCGAACCGCGGCTCGCAGTCGAGCGTCACCTGCACCTCGCCGTTGACGCAGCGAATCAGCCGCACCAGCACGTGGTCGGCGTCGTAGTCGGTCGGCGCGCGGCGGTGAGTGTGCGAGCGCTCGTGCTCGTGGTGCCACGGCCCGATCAGCAGCACGTCGCGCACGATGATCCAGCCGCTGCTCGTCCCCCAGCTCGTCTCCAGCACGTTCGTCCCGGGCAGGTAGCGCCGCGCCGCCGGCACCTCGATGTCCGCCGGCGCCAGCCGGAACGTGCCGGCGTCGCGGTCGAGCATCGACCCGAACACGCTCGGCGAGTCGAAGCGCGGCAGGCACAGCCACTCGATGTTCGAGTTCGGCGCCACCAGGGCGCACGTCTCGCAGTCGGACAGGAAGCCGTACTCGGCAATCGGCGGGAACGGGCTCGCGCCGGCGCTCCCGTCCGGCCCCCACTGCGTCACAGTCGCCGCGCCGCCGCCTCGTCGAGCAGCACGGTCACCTCCCCGTCGACCAGCGAGGCCGGCGCCGACGGGTCGGGCGGGCCGGCGAAGGCGCGCGCCACCGCGTCGGCCTTGTCCTCGCCGGTCACCAGGAAGACGATCTGCCGAGAGCCGTTCACTACGGGAAATGTAAGGGTGACGCGGGACACCAGTGGCGCCATCCCGGGCGTCTCGACGCCGACCACGGGGCGGTCTCGCTCGCCCAGCGCGTCCTCGCCCGGGAACAACGAGCAGGTGTGCGCGTCGGGCCCCAGCCCGAGCAGGATCAGGTCGAAGACCGGCTCCCCGGCGGCCTCGTACTGGCGCTCGTAGTCCGCGGCCCCCTCGACCGGGCCGAGCTCCCCCTTCATGCGGTGCACCTCGACGCCGGACACCCGCGCAAGCAGCGCCTCGTTCGCCATCCGGAAGTTCGAGTGCTCGTGGTCGGGCGGCACGCAGCGCTCGTCGGTGAACCAGACATCCGAGGCCCGCAGCGCCGAGATCTGTTCGTAGGCGGCCCGCGGCGTCGACCCTCCGGTGATGCACAGATGGCCCGCCGTCTCCGCGAGCAGGGCGGCAGCCGCGGCGGCCGGATCGTCGGAGACCTTGAAGTCGGGCTGCACCGTGGTGGATGCTAGTTCGTAACAACCCCGCCGTGATCGAGGTCTTCTCCGAGGCGCTCGCCGACGTGTCGCGGCGCGCGGTCGACGCCGCCGCTTGAGTCAGCGCTTCGGCTGCCAGAAGGCGATCTCGCCGGCCGCCGGGGCGGACACGACGCTGCGCCAGCC
>JBQGCL010000085.1:0-14177 GCA_052038485.1 Thermoleophilaceae bacterium
ACCCCGCCGTGATCGAGGTCTTCTCCGAGGCGCTCGCCGACGTGTCGCGGCGCGCGGTCGACGCCGCCGCTTGAGTCAGCGCTTCGGCTGCCAGAAGGCGATCTCGCCGGCCGCCGGGGCGGACACGACGCTGCGCCAGCCGGCCGGCCCCTCGCGCGGCTCGAGCAGGACCTCGGCGCCCAGCGCGCGGGCCCGCTCGGTGACGGACGCGATCCGCTCGACCTCGACGTAGGGCAGCCACAGCGGCCGGTCGGACGGGCACTCGACGATGCCGCCGCCGAGCTCGTGGCGCCCGAGGTCGAGCGCGAGGTAGGAGCCGTGCGGGTCGGCGATCCGCTCCGGGCTCCAGCCCAACGCGCGCGCGTAGAAGCCCAGCGCGCCGCGCGCGTCGCCGGTGTGCAGCTCGAGGTGGACGACGGGATGCGAGGGGTGCGGGTCCATGTCGTACCCTCATAGACCGCCCCCAAGGCCCAAACTCATCGCACCAGCGCCGACAGCCGATCCCGCCCTCCTCGAAGCCGCCCGCGGCGGCGACGACCAGGCCTTTGCCCGGCTCGTGGAGCAGTACCGCTCCGAGCTGAGCGCGCACTGCTACCGAATGCTCGGCTCGGCGCACGACGCCGAGGACGCGCTCCAGGAGGCGATGCTGCGCGCCTGGCGCGGCCTGCCCAGGTTCGAGGGACGCAGCTCGCTGCGCTCGTGGCTCTACACCATCTCCACCAACACCTGCCTGAACCTGATCGAGCGGCGCCCCAAGCGGGTGCTGCCGATCGACTACGACGGCACCGACGACCCCCACGACGGCCTTGGCCTGCCGCCGCTCGAGTCCGCCTGGGTCGAGCCGTTCCCGGACGCCGGGCTGGGCCTCGAGGACGGCTACGCCGCGCCCGAGGCGCGCTACGAGCTGCGCGAGAGCGTCGAGCTGGCGTTCGTCGCGGCGCTCCAGAACCTGCCCGCCAACCAGCGCGCGGTGCTGATCCTGCGCGAGGTACTGGGCTTCTCGGCGGCCGAGGCCGCGGAGGCGCTCGACACCAGCGTCGCGTCAATCAACAGCGCGCTCCAGCGGGCCCGCAAGACCGTCGACGAGAAGCTGCCCGACCAGAGCCAGCAGGCCACGTTGCGGTCGCTCGACGACCAGGAGCTTCGCGAACTGGTCGAGAGCTACATGGAAGCGATGGAGCGCGGCGACGTCGAGGCTGTGATGGAGCTGCTGGCCGAGGACGCCGTCTGGTCGATGCCGCCGCTGCCGGCCTGGTTCACCGGCCGGGACGGGCTGCGCGAGTTCATGAACTTCGGCCCGCTGTCGGGCGAGTGGAAGTGGAAGCACATCCCCACCCAGGCCAACGGGCAACCGGCGGTCGGCAGCTACGCCTGGTACGAGCCCGACGGGGCCTACCGGCTGTTCGCGATCGACGTGTTCACGCTCGCCGGCTCGAAGATCAAGGCGATCACGTCCTTCATCAACCGGTCGACGATGAGCCGCGAGGAGCTGTTCTACGAGCGCTACCCCGAGCAGCCGATGGACGACTCCAACACGAGCGTGAGCGCGGAGGCCTTCGGACTGCCCGAGACGATCGACTGACCGATGAGTCTCGGCCGCGCCGCGGGTCCTTACTGACATGTTCACCAACACGAAGGCATTCAGCGGCTTCGCGGTCGACGACGTCGACAAGGCGCGCGAGTTCTACGGGGAGACGCTCGGCCTGAACACGTCGGTCGAGAACGACCTGCTCACGCTGCACATCGCCGGCGAGCGGCCGACGCTCGTCTACCCCAGACCGGGCCACACGCCCGCCGAGTACACGATCCTCAACTTCCCCGTCGAGGACATCGAGGCGGCGGTCGACGAGCTTGTGGCCCGGGGGGTGGAGTTCGAGCGCTACGAGGGCTTCGACCAGGACGAGCGGGGGATCCACCGCGTAGGCCCCCCGATCGCCTGGTTCAAGGACCCGGCCGGCAACGTGCTGTCGGTCATCCAGCTCGACTAGAGCCGCACGCCGATCTCGAGCCCGAAGCGCTCCAGCAGCCCCGGCACGCTGTCGGGCTGCATCTCGAGCCCGTAGCGCTCGCTCAGCGCGGCGAGCTCCTCCGGCGGGGCCTGGAGCGCGCCCCCGAGGCCGTCCAGCTCGCGGAAGAAGTCCTCGAAGCCGGCCGGGGCGATGATCTCCAGGATCCGGCAGGGCTCGTCGCCTGCGTTCCAGAAGGTGTGCCACTGATCGCGCGGCTTGTGGACCAGGTCGCCGGGGCCCGCCTCGAGCACCTCGTCGCCGAGCAGCGCGCCCATGCGCCCCTCCAGCACGTAGCTGTACTCGTCCTCGCGCGTGTGCCGGTGCAGCGGCGCCGCCAGCGCACGCGGGGACATCGGGTGCTCGACGAGCGAGAAACCGCGATCGGGGGTCTCGTCGCCGTCGATCATCCACCGCACGCCGATGCTGCCGAGGAACCCTTGCCCGCCGTCGTTGGGCCCAACCACCTTCGCCGCCGTCTTCTCCATCGTCTCTCTCCTTTGATCGGACAGTTGTGTTGCGCGAATGTACACTCGTCTCCGAGATCTGTCAAGATTGACGAGACAGTCATGGCCGACGAAAAGCGTCCCTACCGAAAGAAGCGCCGCGCGGAGCTCGAGGCCGAGACGCGGATGCGCATCACAGAGAGCGCCGTGGCCCTGCACGGGTCGCTCGGCCCCTCGCGCACGTCGATGAGCGCGATCGCCGAGCACGCGGGCGTGCGTCGCTCGACGCTCTACCGCCACTTCCCCGACGAGGCCGCGGTGTTCGCGGCGTGCAGCGCGCACTGGGCGGAGGCCAACCCGGTGCCGGACCTTGGCGCCTGGGCGGCGATCGAGGAGCCGGAGCGGCGCCTGCGGACCGCGCTGGAGGAGCTGTACGCCTTCTACCGGCGCACGGAAGGGATGCTCGCCAACCTCTACCGGGACGAGGCCGTAGTCCCCTCGGTGGCCGCCCAGTTCGGCGCCTTCCACGAGTACCTGGCGGGAGCGGCGTCGGTGCTCGGCGACGGCCGGCGCCTACGCGGGAGGGCGCGCACGCGGGTCGATGCTGCGCTCGGGCACGCGCTCGCGTTCCCGACCTGGCGCTCGCTGGCGCGCGACCGCGGGCTCGACGACGCAGACGCGGCCGACCTGATGTGCCGCCTGGTCGAGGCCTCGGCCGCCTAGCGGCGGCGCAGCCAGTCCGCGACGGCCTCGCGCACGGCGCCGAGATCCTTCTTGAGGCCGTGGTCGCCGGCCACCCGAGCGACTTCGCGGTTGGGGCCGGGCGGGGGCATGCCGAAGGGGTCGCTCTCGCCTTGGACGACGAGCGTCGGGAGGGTCACGGCGTCGAGCTCGGGGAGGCGGCTCTTGGCCGGGTCGTGCTGGCCGGGAGCGTGGACCGGGAAGGCGAGGCAGAGCACGGCGGCCGCGCCCGTGGCGGCCGCGGTGCGGCAGGCCACGCGGGCGCCGAGCGAGCGGCCCCCGACGATCAGGGGCAGGCCGGCAAGCTCGCCCCCGCGCAGGTGGTCGAGCACGGCGGTCCAGGCGGCGTCGAGCTGGGCCGCGGGCGCGGGCGCGCGCCGGCCCGCCACGAGGTAGGGCTGCTCGACGAGCGCGACCGAGATGCCGTCGGCTTGGGCCACCTCGGTGGCGGCGACGATGTCGGGCGCCCCGACGCCGCCCCCAGCCCCGTGCCCGAGCACGAGCGCGGCCCGCGCTCCCTCGACCGGGTGCAGGTGGACGCGCGCGGGCCCGTGCGGCGTGTCGACCTCAGCCATCGGACTCCAGCAGGGCCTTCAGCGTGCTCAGGTCCTGCTTGAGACGGGATCCGACGATCGAGCCGAGCACCGGCCGCAGCAGCCGCATCGCGCCCTTCGGCTCGACCTCGACCTGGTACGTGAACACGCTGCCGGCGCCGTTGGCGTGGACGCTGCGGCCGCCGGCAAGGCCGCCGATCGTCCCCGCGCCGCGGAAGCGGTACGAGACACCCGGGTGGACCTCGGTCACCTCGATGTTGGCGACGAAGTCGCGCCCCGGCGACCGCACCACCTCGTGAACCTTGGTGCCGGGGGCGGGCGGTCCGGGCGGGTCGGGCGTCATGTCCTTCAGTCCCTGTCGCCACTTGTAGTCGAAGGAGTAGTCGGCGATCGCCGTCCACACCTCGGCCGGCGGCGTGTCGATCTGAACGGAGTGCGAGACACGAACCGGAGAGCTCATGGGGCGCAGTCTCCCTCATACTGCGCGCATCGCAGGCGTGCGAATCACCCACATCGGCGGTCCAACCGCGTTGATCGAGGTCGGCAGCTGGCGGCTGCTCACCGACCCGACCTTCGACCCGCCCGGCGGCAAGTACAACTTCGGGCTCGGGACGGGCTCGGTCAAGCTCGCTGGACCGGCGATCGCGGCCGCCGACCTGCCGCCGATCGACGCGGTCCTGCTCAGCCACGACGAGCACGAGGACAACCTCGACCCCGCCGGGCGCGAGCTGCTGCCGTCGGCGGGCGTGGTCGTGACCACCGCGTCCGGCGCGAAACGGCTGGGCGGCTCGGCGCGTGGGCTCGAGCCGTGGGAGACGACGCGGCTGGAGGCGCCCGGCAAGCCCACCATCGAGGTGACCGCCACCCCGTGCCGCCACGGACCGCCGCTGAGCCGCCCGATCGTCGGGGACGTGATCGGGTTCGCGCTGCGCTGGGATGGCCAGGAGCACGGCGCGTTCTGGATCTCGGGTGACACGGTGCTCTACGACGGGGTGCGCCAGGTCGCCGACCGCCTCCAGGTCGACACCGCCGTGATCCACCTCGGCGGGGTGCGCTTCCCGGTCTCCGGGCCGCTGCGCTACACGATGACCGCGCGCGAGGCCGTCGAGCTGTGCGGCCTGCTCCACCCGCGCACGATCGTCCCGATCCACTACGAGGGCTGGAAGCACTTCCGTGAGGGCCGCGAGGCGGTGGAGCGCGAGTTCGCCCGCGCCCCCGAGCCGGTCCGCGACAGCGTGAAGTGGCTGCCGATCGGCACGCCGGTGGAGATCTGAGGATGATCGCCCGCATCTGGCGCGGCGTCGTGCGTACCGAGGACGCCGACGAGTACGCGGAGTACATCGCCGAAACAGGCTTCCGGGCCTACGGCGAGACGCCCGGCAACCGTGGCGCCTGGATGCTGCGCCGCGACGAGGACGGCCGCACCGAGTTCCTGACGCTGTCGATGTGGGAGTCGCTCGACGCCGTCAAGGCGTTCGCCGGCGAGGACCACGAGGCCGCCGTCCTCTACCCCGAGGACGAGCGCTACCTGATCGAGACCGACCCGAAGGTCAGGCACTACGACGTGGTCGAGCGTTCGGTTAACCGAACTGTGGATTGACGGCCGGACCTTCAAACTGTCCTGTCGCACGAATCCGGACCTGCTGATCGCCAGAAGGAGCCCTCTCCCCCAATGACGCGCCGCCTTTCCCGTCTCGCCGACATCGCTTACCGCCGCCGTGGCCGCATGGTGCTGGGATGGATCGTCGCCGCGATCCTGATCATCGGCATCGGTTCCTCGCTCGCGGGCGAGTTCGAGGCCGACTACGACACGCCCGGCTCTGAGTCCGAGGCGGCCAGCGACATCACCAAGGACCGCTTCGGCGGCTACTCCGGTCAGGAGATCTACGTCGTCTGGAAGTCCCAGGACGGCGCCGACAGCGCTCCGGTCAAGCAGCGCCTCGACAAGTTCTTCGCCCAGGCCGAGCAGGTCAACCACGTCGACGGGCACACGCCGATCCGCGTCTCAGACGACGGGAAGATCGGCGCCACAACGCTGCCGCTGACCGTTCCGGGCTGGGAGGTCAAGAAGGAGGAGGGCGAGCAGCTGATCGACGCGGCCGAGGCCAACGACGGCAATGGCCTCGAGATCAAGCTCGGCGGCGACCCGATCTACGCGGCCCAGTCGCAGTCGAGCCCCGAGGGGATCGGCTTCCTCGGCGCCGCGATCGTGCTGCTGATCGCGTTCGGGTCGGTCGTCGCGGCAGGTCTGCCGCTCCTGATCGCGCTGATCGGGCTCGGGATCTCCTCGGGCGGGCTGATCGCCCTGCTCGCAAACGTGATCGACGTCCCCGACTGGACCACCGCCGTCTCCGGCCTGATCGGCATCGGCGTGGGCATCGACTACTCGCTGCTCGTGCTGACCCGCTTCCGCTCGGCGATGATCGACGGCAAGGACCGCCACGACGCCGTGGTCGAGGCCGTGACCACAGCCGGGCGCAGCGTGATCATCGCGGGTGCCACCGTCGTGATCGCGGTGCTCGGCCTGTGCCTCACCGGGCTGCCCTACATGTACGGGGTCGCGATCTCGGCCTCGCTGGCGGTTCTCGTCGTGGCGGTGGCCGCGGTCACCCTGCTCCCGGCACTGCTCTCCTACCTCGGGCCGCGTGTGGACAAGCTGCGGATCCCCTTCCTGGGCCGAGCGCTGAAGCCCGAGAACCAGGGCAAGGAGTCCCCGGCCGCGCGCTGGAGCCACATGGTCCAGCGGCGCCCGTGGGCCTACGCGATCGCGGCCACCGTGGTGCTGCTGGCGCTGGCGGCCCCGGCGCTGGGCATGCGGCTCGGCTTCCCCGACGCCGGCAACGACCCGCCCGACACGATGACCCGCCAGGCCTACGACCTGAACACGGAGGGCTTCGGACCGGGCACCAACGGTCCCCTGGTGATCGCCGCCGAGCTGCCCGACGCCGCCGCGAAGGGCGAGATCACAGCGTTCGCGGACAAGCTGCGCGACGAGAAGGGTGTCGCCTTCGTCCCCGATCCCACGATCAACGACGAGGGCAACGCCGCGATCGTCACCGTGATCCCCGAGGGCTCGCCGCAGGACGAGGAGACCGAGGACCTGGTCAACCGCCTGCGGGACGACGTCGTGCCCGCCGAGCTGAGCTCGAAGGGCATCAACGCCCAGATCGGAGGCGTGACGGCGGCGCTCGAGGACCAGAGCGAGTACATGAAGGGCCGAATGCCGCTGTTCATCGCCGGCGTGGTGGGACTGTCGTTCCTGCTGCTGCTGGTGGCGTTCCACTCGCCGCTGATCTCGTTGAAGGCGGCGATCATGAACCTGCTGTCGGTGAGCGCCGCCTACGGCGTGATGACCCTGGCGGCGAAGGGCGGCGCGCTGTCGTCGATCGTGGGCATCGACCACGAGGTGCCGATCGCGCCGTTCATGCCGGTGATGATGTTCGCCATCCTGTTCGGGCTGTCGATGGACTACGAGGTCTTCCTGATCTCGCGGATTCGCGAGGAGTACCTCAAGGACGGCGACACCCGGCGAGCCGTGGCGGACGGGCTGGCAAAGACTGCCCGGGTGATCACCGCCGCCGCGGCGATCATGGTCGTGGTCTTCCTGGCCTTCCTGGCGGCACCGGACGTGTTCCTGAAGCTGTTCGGAATCGGCCTGGCGTCGGCGATCTTCCTGGACGCCACGGTGGTCCGAATGGTGCTCGTGCCCGCGGTGATGCAGCTGCTGGGCGACAGGAACTGGTGGATCCCGAGCTGGCTGGAGAAGGTCCTGCCCCGGCTCGACATGGAGCGCGTGGAGGTCGAAGCGGGCCGCGCCTAGCGCACGGCCTTCAGCCTCCCGCCCTCGAGTCCTCCAGCGCCCGCCGTTGCGACGAAGTTGTCTTTAGCCGTGACGCGCCAGGCTTCGGGGGTCACGCATCGAGCCCGATGTCGCGGCGCGCCTGGGCGTAGTCCGTGTAGGTCTGCCAGTAGGCGATCTTGCCCTCACGGACCTCGATGACCCAGGTGGCCGGGATGTCGAGCTCCACGCCGCTCTCGGCCCCGCGAGCGTGCCAGCGGCCGGTCACCAGCAGCTTGTCGCCGACCCGTTCGAAGCGCTCGGGCAGCACCTCGAAGAACTCCCAGGCCGCCAGGATCTCGTCGCGCAGCCAGGCGAGAACCGCGTCCGGCCCGCGGTAGGCCTTGCCCTCCATCGCGGCGCCGAACGGGATCGCCACGATCTCCGGGTCCAGCTCCCGCTCCAGGGCCTCGAAGTCGGGGCGGCTGGAGGCCGCCCAGGCGCGGCGCACGACCTCGAAGTCGTCGTCAGTCGGTGACATCTGGAAGCACCGTCGTCGCGGCAAGCTCGATCTGACGCGGCTCGTCGCCGAGCGGCCACAGGTGCACCCGTTGGCACCCGGCTCGCGCGTAGCGGGAGAGCAGCTCCGCGCAGTGCTCAGCCGGCCCGATGCAGACCTGTGGTCCCAGGGCATCTGGATCCCGATTGAGCAGCGGCGCCAGGACGTCGCCCAGCACACGATCCGCCTCGCGGCTGTCCTCGGTGATCCAGGTCCACATGGTCACGAGGGCATTGGGGAAGCCATCGGGCTCCCTCCCCCGCACGCGCAGCTCGTCCGCCAGCAGCTGTCGTGCCGACGCAAAGTCCTCGGGGGTCGTGTTGTAGGCGGACGCGAACCATCCGTCCGCGAGGCGGGCGACGCGCCGGATGCCGGCCTTCGAGCCCCAGCTCCCGAGCCAGACCGGGATTCCTCCAGGAAGGAGCTCTCGCAGGGCGACAGTGGTCTCCTCAAACCGCGGCCAGCGCTCTTCGAAGGGCACGCCGACCGCGTCGTAATCGCGTTGGGACGATCCCGGACCGACGCCCGCCACCAGGCGCCCGCCGGACAGCAGGTCCAACGCCGCGAGCGTCTTGGCGAGCGGCATGGGGCCGCGCAGCGAGACGAGCGCCACCGTCGTGGCCAGCTCCATTGAGCCGGACCGGTCGAGCACGGCCGCCAGCGCCGTAGGTCCGTCGAGCCATGGCGTCTGGAAGAGAAAGTGATCGTTGGCGGAGAGCGCCGCAAAGCCACACTCGCGCGCGGCGTCGGCGGCATCCGTGAGGCGCGCAAGCGACTGCCCCTCGTCCCCGAACTCCATGAGCGGCAAGTGGACCCCAAGCTCCAAACCGAGTCGATCCTCTCACGCCGATGAGTTCGGTCGCGGCGAGGGGTCATTACTCACATGGGACTACAGAACAGCCGGGTCGAGGCTGCGATCGCCGTATCCGACCTGGGTAAGGCCAAGCACTTCTACGAGGACCAGCTCGGGCTGACGCCGAGCGAGGAGGACGAGACGGGCGTGCGCTATCGCTGCGGCGAGGGCACGGGCATCTTCGTGTACCTCTCGGTGGAGAACGCGGGCAAGTCGGAGGCGACGATGGCCGGGTGGTTCGTCGACGACCTCGACGAGACGATGGCCGAGCTCGCGTCGCGCGGGGTGACCTTCGAGCGGTACAGCCAGCCCGGCCTCGAGACCGACGAGCACGGAGTTTTCGACGGCGGCGACTTCAAGGCCGCCTGGATCAGGGACCCCGACGGCAACACGCTGGCGATCACTGCCGTAGCCTCCGCCGCGTGACATCAGACAACAGCCTCGACCAGCTGACCTCGAAGGAGCTCCACGACCTGGCGGTCAGCCATGCCCGCCGGCACCTCGACGTCCGTTTCTTCTGGGACCTGCTCAAGTACCTGCCCGTCGCCGAGGCGTCCGCCGGCAAGCTCGAGGAGGCGGAGGCCGACATCGAGTCGGTGATCGCCCACGTCGACGACGTCACCGATGCCGGCGAGGGCGAGGTCGGAGACCTGCTGCGCCCCTTCTACCTGGAGTACCTGCAAAAGCACGGCGTCAAGGCGCACTAGGGGCCCCGCATGGGAATGGACGCCGACGGCCGCAGGCTCGAAGCACTGAAGCGGGTCTTGGAGGCGTTCAACCGCCACGACCTCGACGCGATCATGTCCCACTTCGCCGACGACTGCGTCTTCGAATCGCCGCGCGGGGTCGATGCCTGGGGGCGGCGCTTCGTGGGCAAGGACGAGGTCCGTGAGGGCCTGGCCGCCCGCTTCGAGGGGATCCCGGATGTCCATTACGCCGACGACGACCACTTCGTCTGCGGCAACCGTGGCGTGTCCGAGTGGACGATCAGCGGGACCACGGTCGACGGCGAACGAGTCGAAGCCCGTGGCTGCGACCTGTGGACGTTCGGAGACGACGACCTGCTGACGCGCAAGGACTCCTTCTGGAAGATCCGCGAATAGCCAGGCGCCGGCTACCAGCGCTGGTGCACGTGCGGCCGGATGCGCTCCTCGTAGACCGCGGTGCAGGCCGCCATCGCCGCGTCGTCGAGGGGATGTAGCCCGGCCGCGGCCGCGTTCGCGCGCGCCTGGTCGGGCGAGCGGGCGCCCGGGATCACGGTCGAGACGGGCTCGTGCATGAGGATCCAGCGCAGCGCGAACTGGGCGAGGCTCGCGTTGTGCGGGACCAGCTCGCGCAGCTCGTCGACGGCGTCCAGCCCGACCTCGAATGGAACACCCGCGAACGTCTCGCCCACATCGAAGCTCGCACCCGTCCGGTTGAAGTTCCGGTGGTCGTCCGGGGCGAAGGTCGTCTCGCGCGTGTACTTGCCCGTGAGCAGCCCAGAGGCGAGCGGCACGCGCACGATGACGCCGACCCCGCGGCGGGCCGCCTCCCTGAGGAACAGGCCCGCCGGCCGCTGGCGGAACGGGTTGAAGATGATCTGCACCGTGGCAACACCCGGGTACTCGATCGCCTTCAGCGCCTCCTCCACGCGTTCGACGCTCACGCCGTAGGCGGCGATGCGGCCCTCCGCGACCATCGCGTCGAGGTCCGCGAACACCTCGGGCTGGTAGTAGAGATCGGTCGGCGGGCAGTGCAGCTGGACGAGGTCGAGCGTCTCGACGCCGAGGTTCTCGCGCGAGCGGTCGTTCCACGCGCGGAAGTTCTCGGGGGAGTAGTTGTCGACCGTCTGCTCCAGCCGCCGCCCCATCTTCGTGGCGACCGTGATCCCCGTGGCGCCGCGCTCGCGCAGCAGCCGCCCGACGAGCCGCTCGGAACGCCCGTCGCCGTAGACGTCCGCCGTGTCGAAGAACGAAACGCCCGCCTCCGCGGCGGCGTGCAGCGTCTCCATCGCCTCGTCCTCGTCGACCGTGCCCCAGTCGGCGCCGATCTGCCAGGCGCCGAAGCCGATCTCCGAGACGTCCCGGCCGAGCCTCCCCATCGGGCGTGTCCGCATAGGACGGGAGCGTATCGGCGCCTTGTACGATCGGACGATGGTCGCCGAAGCCAGGCTCGAGGAGACCGAGGCCGGGCTCGTCCCGGCGAGCACAGGCTGGTTCGTGGTGAATGCCCGCGATGCGCGCTGGCGCGATCAGCCCGGACGCGGGCACAGCGTGCCGCTTACCGGCGCAGACGAGTACGAGGCCGAGACGTTCTTCCCGATGCTCGGGATGGCGATCCGGGTCGTGAATCCCGGGGAGCCGACCGACATCTACCACTGGGAGACCGAGCAGGAGGACTTCCTCGTGCTCTCGGGCCAGGCGCTCCTGATCGTCGAGGGGCAGGAGCGCCGGCTGAAGCAGTGGGACTTCGTGCACTGCCCGCCCGAGACGCGGCACGCGTTCGTCGGCGCCGGCGACGGCCCTTGCGTGCTCCTGTGCGCAAGCTCGCGGCAGTTCCAGAAGGACGGCCCCTGGGGCTACTACTGCGCCGACGAGACGGCCGCCCGCCACAACGCCAGCCCGCCCGAGGACACGCAGGACTGGGAAGTGGCGTACGGGCGCTTTGCGCCGCCGACGCCCGAGCGCTACCGCGACGGCTTTCTTCCGAACGGCTAGGCGGAGTCGGCCTGTGTTGCGGGTGCGGCCGGAGTGAGCTCCAGGTAGACCATGCCGCGCTCTTCGACCATCAACTTGTCGTAGATGCGGCGCGTGCGGCCGTAGCGTTCGTTGAGGGCCGCCTCGGCGCGGTCAGACTCGTCCTGCGTAGAGAGAATCCTGGCGGTGGCCTCCACGCCGGGGCCCAGCGGCTTGCCGCGGGGGTCGCAGGGGAACACGCGAGCCCGCGGATCGTTGCGGATGCGCCGCACCTTGGCGGTGCGCTCCTCGGTGTGCGTGACGAAGTGGTGGTCGTCGAGCAGAGCGAACCAGACAGGCGTCGGCACGGCGGTCCCATCCTTTCGGAAGGTGATCAGCAGCGCGTACTTCTGGTCGCGCAGCCCCGCGAAATCCTGCGCGGTGCCGGCTTGGGCGGCCGAGTCGAACGCCGCCTTGTGACGCATGCGGTCATAGACCCAGTAGCTCGCATCGGCGACCCGATGCTTGAGCGCCATATGGAGACTCTACGCCGCTAAGGGGCGCTCGCGACGCCGAGCGAGTGGGCTCCGACCACCTTCGGCGCGCCCTTCTCGTAGTAGACGTCGAGCTCGCTGATCGCGAATCCGGCGCCCCTGAGGAGGTCGACAGTAGGGCGGGTGAGGTGGCAGCCGCCGAAGACGCGCTTCTGAATCGGCTCGAGTCGGTGCTGCCAGCGCTGCACCGACTCGTCGGGAGCCAGCCCGTGCTCGACGAAGTGCAGGGTCCCGCCGGGCTTGAGGACGCGACGGAGCTCGAGCAGCGCGGCTTCGACATCGGGGATCGTGCAGAGGGTCCAGGTCGTCAACGCGGTGTCGCAGCTGTCGTCGGCGAGCGGGAGGGATTGGCCATCCAGTCCGGACCGCTCAACAGGTACAGCTGAGGTCGCGAGGCGCTTGGCGGCGAGCTTCCAGCCGACGTCGGCGGGCTCGATCGCCACGACGTTGCTCACGGCGTCGGGATAGAAGGGCACGTTGAGCCCCGACCCGAAGCCCACCTCGACCACCTGTCCCCGGAGGCCCGCACAGACTCGTTGCCGTTGCTCGCGGGCGACCTTCATCCCGCATAGGACGTTCACGACCCGCGGCAGGATCTGCTCGCCGTAGACCCCCACTCGAGCGCTGATCGTACCGTGCCCCGCGCCGCCGATCCGCGCGCAATGCACCCGGTGGGCGATTAGTACTCGCGAGAGAGTAGGTCTCTACCTCCATGAGCGCTAGAAAAGTGATTCTCAAGATGGTCATCTCCCTCGACGGCTTTGCCACCAGCCCCGACGGAACCCATGAATGGATGTTCGAGTGGTTCGGCGACGACTCGAATGAGCGGAACCTCCGCGCGCTCGAGGAGGCAGGCGTTCACGTGATGGGCCGCCGCAGCTACGAGATCATGGGCCCGCACTGGGCCGCGTCCGAGGGACCGATCGCAACCGCGATGAACGAGAAGCCGAAGGCTGTCTTCTCCCACACGCTCAAGGAGGCGGCGTGGGGACCGGCCGAGATCTTCGGCGGAGACCTGAGCGGAGGGATCGCGGACCTGAAGGGCCGGGACGACGAAGGGACCGTCCTGGTCCACGGCGGTCCCGACTTCGCCAAGGCGCTGACCCGCCTTGGCCTGGTCGACGAATACCAGCTGTCGACGATCCCGATCGCAATCGGAAGGGGCCGCAGCCCATTCGCAGACTTGGATGAGCACCTGAAGCTCGACGTCGTCGAAGAGCAGCGCTTCCGAAGCGGAGCCCTCGCGCAGGTCCTGGTGCCGAAGCGATAGATCCCGCTGATCCTGAGCGCCGCTATTCGCGCACTGCGACAGCGCGCTGGCGGCCGGCACGCAAGGCGGCGGGATCGATCCAGGGTCGATCGATTGATGTGACGCGAGCTCGACGGGTCGGCGTTCGCTACGGACGGCGATAATCGGCGCCGCGGTGGAGACCCGGAGCGGACTCGAGTTGGGGCGTGAGGCCTACTCAAAGGAGAGATGGCTGGAGGCCTACGAGCTGCTCTCGCGGGCCGACCGGGAGTCCTCGCTCGCGCCCGACGACCTGGCGCTCCTCGCCACCGGCGCGTACATGATCGGCCGCGAGGCCGAGTACCGCGAGCTGCTCGAGCGCGCGCATCGCGCCCACCTGGACGCGGGCGAGGAGCTCGCCGCCCTCCGCTGCGCGTTCTGGATCGGCGTGACCCTCGCCAGCCACGGGGAGATCGGCCGTGCGAGCGGCTGGCTGCGGCGCGCCCGGCGGCTACTCGAGCGCCAGGGGGGCGACCGAGTCGAGCGCGGCTACCTACTGCTGCCGACCGTGTTCGAGCAAGAGGCGAGCGGCGACTGGGAGGCGGCTGCTGCCACCGCCGGCGAGGCCGCCGCGATCGGCGAGCGCTCCGGCGACCCCGACCTGTTCGCCCTCGCCGCCCACGAGCAGGGCGAGATCCTGATCAAGATCGGGCGCCTCGACGAGGGCCTGGGCCTGCTGGACGAGGCGATGGTCGCCGTGACCGCGGGCGAGCTCTCCCCGATCGTCGCCGGGATTGTCTA
>JBQGCL010000086.1:0-12043 GCA_052038485.1 Thermoleophilaceae bacterium
GGTCGCGTGGAGTCGCGTCTAGGCGGCGGGCTGGCCGGCCACAACGGCCTGAAGGCGGTGCGCGCTGGATTGGGAAGCCCGGACTTCCGCAGGGTGAGGGTGGGCGTGGGTAGGCCCGACTCGACCGACCCCGAGATCGTCTCCGCCCACGTGCTGGGCCGCTTCAGCGAGCCCGAGGCCGAGGTGCGCGAGCTGGTCGAGCGTGCCGCGGACGAGCTCGACCGGCTGGTGAGTAACCTGGGCGAATAGGCCGCGCGGCAGCCCCGGGCGGCCGCCGCGCATGCTCAGACCGCTCCTGAAATACGCCCACGAGGACGCCCGCGTCACGGCTCTGGCGGAGGCCGCGCGGGTCGAGCCGCAGCGGGCGTTCGTGTCGGCCCGCCTGCGCCCCTACCTGCTCGCGTCGCTGCTCGACGCCGAGCCGGAACGGCCGGCCCTGGTGGTCGCCGGCGACGACCGGGCGGCGCGCGACCTCGCCGCCGACCTGAAGGCGTTCCTGGCGCCGCGGGCGGTGCGCTTCTACCCCGCCCGCGGCATGCGCTACGAGTCGCACCTCGCGCCGCCCCCGCACCTGGTCGGGTTGCGGATCGCGGCCCTGGACGCGCTGCTGGAGGAGCCGGGCGCCGTGCTCGTCGCCGCCGCGGCCGCCCTCGCCGAGAAGGTCCCCGACCCGGCCCTACGCCCGCACGGCTTCGCGATCGAGAAGGGCGGTCTGCTCGACCTCGACGAGGTCTCGACGGAGCTGGTCGCCTGCGGCTACGAGCGCGTCGACCAGGTCGAGGAGCGCGGCCAGTTCGCCGTCCGCGGCGACATCCTCGACGTCTACCCGGCCACCGAGGAGCGCGCGGTCCGCTGCGAGCTGTTCGACGTCGAGGTCGAGCGTCTGACCTGGTTCTCGACCTTCACCCAGCGCTCGCTGGAGGAGGCGGAGCGCGTGGAGATCGCCCCGGCCGCGGAGCTGGGACCCGAGCACCGCGAGCTCGCGGAGATCGCCGCCAGCACGGACGCCGAGGAGCGTCCCGACATCGCCGATGTGCTCCCCGTCGACCGCTTCATGGAGCTGCTCGACCTCGTCCCCGACGACGCGCTCGTCACGGTCGCCGCCGAGGAGGAGCTGCCCCCCGCGCTGAAGGACCTCTGGGAGGACGTCACCGCCAGCTTCCACGACCAGGACGCACACGACCTCTACGTCCACCCCGACGGCCTCACCCAGGCGCTCGACCGCCGGGCGGCGCTGCGACTGTCGGCGATCTCGGGCGACCAGCCGCACGAGTTCCGCGCCCAGAGCGCGGACACCGCCGCTCGCTCCCTCCGCGAGGCCGAGCCCGAGCTCGAGAAGCTGCTGCGCTCCGGGTATCGCACGATCGTCACCTGGTCCCGCCGCGGCGAGGCCGAGCGCGCCCAGCTCAACCTCGCTCGCGTGCAGGCGGCCTTCCTCGACGGAAAGCCGGCTCCCACGGAGCCGGCCGTGCTGTTCGCCCACGCCGGGCTGAGGGAGGGCTTCCTCGCCCCCCAGCTCAAGCTCGCGGTCGTTCCCGAGCACCGGCTGCTGCGCCGCCGCCGCGGCGCCACGCCGGAGGGCCCGCGCACCGGCGCGCTGGCCTCGTTCACCGACCTGCGCGCGGGAGCCCCCGTCGTGCACGAGGACCACGGCGTCGCCCGCTTCGCGGGCTTCGAGACGAAGACCGTCGGGGGCATCACGCGCGACTACCTCGAGCTCGAGTTCCGCGACGGCGACCGCGTCTTCGTCCCGAGCGACCAGCTGCACAAGATCAGCCGCTACGTCGGCGCCGACGCGGGCGACCCCCAGCTCTCCAAGCTGGGCGGCAAGCAGTGGGAGCAGCAGAAGCTGCGCGCTCGCCGCGCAGCCGAGGCGCTCGCCGGCGAGCTGATCACGCTCTACGCCGAGCGCAAGCGCCGTGCCGGCCATCCGTTCCCGCACGACTCGGAATGGCAGATGGAGTTCGAGGGCGCCTTCGCCTACCGCGAGACGCCCGACCAGCTCGAGGCGATCGAGGCCGTGCGCGCCGACATGGAGGAGGCGCGCCCGATGGACCGCCTGATCTGCGGCGACGTCGGCTACGGCAAGACGGAGGTCGCCCTGCGGGCCGCGTTCAAGGCGGCCGAGGACGGCAGGCAGGTGATGTTCCTGGTGCCGACCACCGTGCTCGCGCAGCAGCACTACGGCACGTTCAGCGAGCGCCTGCGCGACTACCCGTTCAGGATCGACCTGGTCTCGCGCTTCCGCTCCCCGAAGGAGCAGCGCGAGACGACGGCCGCCTTCGGCCGCGGCGAGGTCGACATCCTGGTCGGCACCCACCGGCTGCTCAGCCGCGACGTGCGCCCGAAGGATCTCGGCCTGCTGATCGTCGACGAGGAGCAGCGCTTCGGCGTCAAGCAGAAGGAGCTGCTGCGCCAGCTCAAGCTGAAGGTCGACGTGCTGTCGCTGTCGGCCACTCCGATCCCGCGCACGCTCCAGATGTCACTGGCCGGCCTGCGCGACATCTCGGTGATCGAAACGCCGCCCGAGGGGCGGCGCCCCGTCAAGACCTACGTGGGCGAGTACGACGAGGAGCTGGTCGCCTCGGCGATCAAGCGCGAGCTGGCCCGGAAGGGGCAGGCGTTCTTCCTGCACAACCGGGTCGACACGATCGACGAGACCGCCGAGCGCATCCGCGCGCTTGTGCCCGACGCGCGCGTGTCCGTCGCCCACGGCCAGATGGCCGAGGGCCAGCTCGAGGACCACATGCTCGAGTTCCTGCGCGGCGAGGCCGACGTGCTCGTCTGCACCTCGATCGTCGAGTCGGGGCTCGACATCCCCACCGCCAACACGCTCATCGTCGAGCGCGCCGACCTGTTCGGGCTCGCCCAGCTCTACCAGATCCGCGGGCGCGTCGGGCGCTCGCGCGAGCGCGCCTACGCCTACCTGCTCTACCCCAGCCACGCGGCGCTCAGCGAGGAGGCCAGCAAGCGCCTCGCAACGCTGTCCGACTACACCGAGCTCGGATCCGGCTTCAAGATCGCCATGCGCGACCTCGAGATCCGCGGTGCCGGCAACCTGCTCGGCGAGGAGCAGTCGGGCCACGTGGCCGCCGTCGGCTTCGAGCTCTACGTGGGCATGCTCGACGAGGCCGTGCGGCTGCTGTCGGGCGAGGCCGCCGACGAGGCCGCGGAGCCGGTGCGCATGGACCTGCCGGTCGACGCTTACGTCCCGGGCGACTACGTGCCCTACGAGGCGGCCAAGATCGAGATCCACCGGCGCGTGGCCGGCGCCCGCGAGGTGGCCCAGCTGATCCTGCTGCGCGAGGAGCTCGAGGACCGCTTCGGCCCGGTGCCGGCGCCGCTCGACAACCTGATTCGCCTGCAGGACGCGCGCATCAAGCTCGGCCGCGCGGGCGCGCGCTCGGTGGACTTCCGCGGCGAGCGGATGTCCGTCACCCCGATCGAGCTCGACTCGCGCGGCGCGAAGGCGCTGCGCGCCCGTATTCCGGAGGTCGTCTACGAGTCGGGCCGCAGCACCGTGAGAGTGCGGCTGCCCGAGGATCCGGCCGAGCGATTCCGCGCCGTGGTCACCGCCGCCGAGGCAATCCTGGAGACGGCGACCGAGCCGAATTAGCGTTCGCTACCCTTCGCCACCGCTTTGGCACGGATCACCCTGAAATTGCTGCTTCCGGTCGCCCTCGTCGGCGTGGCCGCCGCCGTCGTGGCGTGCGGTAACGACGTCCCGCCCAACGCGGTTGCGAAGGTCGGCGACGAGACGATCACCCAGGACGAGTTCAACAAGTGGGTGCAGACCGCGGCCAAGAGCTCGGCCCAGGGAGGCGCGGCCGTCGTGCCCGACGCGCCCGACTTCGAGAAGTGCGTGGCCGCCAAGAAGAAGGCGCCGACGCAGGCCGGTCAGAGCAAGCAGAGCGACGCCGCGCTGAAGAAGCAGTGCCAGACCGAGTACGACACGCTCAAGGGCCAGGTCATGCAGTTCCTGATCCAGGCCGAGTGGGTGCTCCAGGAGGCCGAGAAGCGCGACATCAAGGTCAGCGACAAGGCCATCCGCAAGACGCTCGAGGACCAGAAGAAGCAGACCTTCCCGACGGAGAAGGCCTACAAGCAGTACCTCAAGACCTCCGGCATGACCGAGGCGGACGTCCTCTTCCGCGTCAAGCTCAACGAGCTCCAGACCAAGCTCACGCAGGACGTCACCGAGGACGCCGCCAAGGTGACCGACGCGGACGTCGAGGAGTACTACGACAAGAACAAGAAGCGCTTCGCGCAGCCGGAGCAGCGCGACCTGCTGATCGTCCTGACCAAGACCGAGGCGAAGGCCCAGCAGGCCAAGGACGCGCTCGACAGCGGCCAGCCGTGGAAGCAGGTCGTCAAGCAGTACTCGATCGACGAGACGACCAAGGCCCAGGGCGGCAAGCTGCCGGCGGTCGCCAAGGGGCAGCAGGACAAGTCGCTCGAGGACGCCGTCTTCGCGGCGAGCAAGGGCGAGGTCGAGGGGCCGGTCAAGACCCAGTTCGGCTGGTACGTGTTCGAGGTGAGCAAGATCTCGCCGGCCTCGCAGCAGTCGCTCGACCAGTCGCGCGACACGATCAAGAACCTGCTGCGCTCTCAGCGCCAGCAGAAGGCGCTCGACGCGTTCATCAAGGACTTCCGCGAGGAATACAAGGACGAGACGAACTGCGCCGACGACTACCGCGTGGCCGAGTGCAAGAACGCGCCGAAGAAGGACACCGGCACGGGCCCCAGCCAGTCGAACCAGCCTGAGCCGCAGAGTCCGCAGAGCCCGCAGTGTCCGCAGAGTCCGTCGAGTCCCCAGCCAGAGAAGTAGTGGCGGCCGATAGCGATCTCGCAGCCGCGCTGGTGCGGCTCGACGAGATCACGCGGCGGCTGCGCCGCGACTGCCCGTGGGATCGCGAGCAGGACGAGCGCTCGATCGTCCCGCACACCGTCGAGGAGGCCTACGAGCTCGCCGACGCGGCCTTCTCGGGCGACGACGCCAAGCTGCTCGACGAGCTCGGCGACTTCCTGTTCCAGGCCTACTTCCTGGCGCTCCTGATGGAGGAGCGCGGCGCGGGCAGCCTGGCCGAGGTCGCCGACCACGTCCGCGAGAAGCTGATCCGGCGCCACCCGCACGTGTTCGGCGACGTCGAGGCCGACACCGCCGACGAGGTGCTGCGCAACTGGAACCGCATCAAGCAGGAGGACGAGCGCGGCGGCGAGCTGTTCGGCGACATCCCGGAGACGCTGCCGTCGACGCTGTACGCGAAGAAGGTGCTCAAGCGGGCAGAGTCCGCCGGATTCGTGTTGGATTCCGCTGCCGAGGATCCCGGCGAGCGGCTGCTGGCCGCCGTGCGGGCGGCGGTCGACGCAGGAGTCGACCCGGAGCTGGCCCTCCGCCAGGCGGCGGACCGATTCAAGAGCGAGGTGGACGGAGCTTGAGCGAGATCGAGACAGTGCACGCGCGGCAGATCCTTGACAGCCGCGGCAACCCGACCGTCGAGGTCGACGTGGTGCTGAAGTCGGGCGCCGCTGGGCGCGCGGCCGTGCCCTCGGGCGCGTCGACGGGCGAGTTCGAGGCCGTGGAGCTGCGCGACGCCGGCGAGCCGTGGGGCGGCAAGGGCGTCACGGTCGCGGTCGCCAACGCCAACGGCGAGCTCGCGGAGGCCGTGCGCGGGCTCGACGCCGCCGACCAGCCGGCGGTCGACCGGGCCATGATCGACGCCGACGGCACGCCCAACAAGGGGCGCCTCGGCGCCAACGCGATCCTGGGCGTGTCGCTGGCCGCCGCCAAGGCGGCCGCCGCCGAGGCCGGACTGCCGCTGTGGCGCTACCTGGGCGGAGACGCCGCGCGCGTGCTGCCGGTGCCGATGATGAACGTGCTCAACGGCGGCGTCCACGCCGACAACAAGGTCGACTTCCAGGAGTTCATGATCGTCCCGGTGGGCGCGCCGAGCTTCGGGGACGGCCTGCGCGTCGGCGCCGAGGTCTTCCACGCGCTCAAGGGGACGCTGCACGACAAGGGCCTGGCCACGGCGGTCGGCGACGAGGGCGGCTTTGCGCCCGACCTGGCGTCCAACGAGGCGGCGCTCGAGGAGCTGATCGCCGGCATCGAGGCAGCCGGCTACAAGCCCGGCGAGGACGTGGCGATCGCGCTCGACCCGGCCACCAGCGAGATCTTCGACGACGGCTCGTACGTGCTCGAGCACGAGGGCCGGACGCTGTCGGCGGCCGAGCTGGCCGACTACTGGGCCGACATCTCCTCGCGCTACCCGGTGCTGTCGATCGAGGACGGCATGGACGAGGAGGACTGGGACGGCTGGCGCGCGCTGACCGAGCGGCTCGGCGACAGCGTGCAGCTCGTCGGCGACGACCTGTTCGTGACCAACACCGAGCGCCTGACGCGCGGGATCGACAGCGGCGTCGCCAACTCGATCCTGGTCAAGGTCAACCAGATCGGGACGCTCACCGAGACGCTGGACGCCGTGCGGACCGCCCAGGAGGCCGGCTACACGGCCGTGATGTCGCACCGGTCGGGCGAGACCGAGGACACCACGATCGCCGACCTGGCGGTGGCGACCGGCTGCGGCCAGATCAAGACCGGCGCGCCGTCGCGCTCGGACCGGGTGGCGAAGTACAACCAGCTGCTGCGCATCGAGGAGCAGCTGGGCGGCGACGCCGAGTACCCGGGCCGGGCGGCCTTTCGCAGCTAGCAGGAACGCAACCCCGCGCCGCGAAGGTGCGTGGAATGGCCGCCGCCGCACGTCCTCTCCCAGCGCGTCGAACGAACATTCGCTGGGACCGGGTGGGACGCCTGGGGCTGCTCGGCACGCTGATCGTCATCCTGCTGCTCTACATCTCGCCGGCCAAGCACTGGCTCCAGCAGTCGAGCACGGCCGGGGAGCAGCGCCGCGAGCTGAACGAGCTCACGAAGGAGAACAAGCACCTCAAGGCGCGTGTGCGGGCGCTCAAGGACCCGGGCGCCCTGGAGCGTGAGGCGCGCGCCATGGGCATGGTGCGGCTCGGCGAGCGCGCCTACGTGATCGAGAACCTGCCGCGCTAGGGGCGCGCGTGGCTCTCGCGGGCCAGGCCGCCCGCGAAGTTGGACGCCTCGCGGGCGTAGCGGGCGAAGGCCGCGTCCACGACGGCGGCCGCGTCGGTGCCGGCCGCGTGGCGGGCGGCCAGTTCGGTCGCCCAGTCGGTGCCCTGGTGGTAGAGGTCGGCGAGCTCCTCGACCAGGAAGGTCGAGCCGAGCCGCTTGCGCAACTCCGCGATCACCACGTTGGCGGCGCGGTCGAGATCGGCTTGGGCAGGTTCGGACGTCCGGGCGAGCCGCCGGTCGCCGTCGCGCCATTGGAAGAGAGCGTTCTCGAGGGCGTAGGCCATGCGCGGCCTACGAATTTAGCGGCCCTAGTCCTCGTCCTCGTCGTCCGAATCCTCGCCTGCACGCGTGATGACGATGCGCTCGGCCTCGACCGTCACGGTCACCGGACGGTGGCCGGCCCAGTGCTCGGCGTAGACGGGGTCGTCCTGGATCGCGGGGTCGAGCCAGAGGCCGTAGCCCTCGTCGCCGTGGTCGAAGGTGCCCTCGAGCGCCTGTTGCTTGCGGCGGCTGCGGCCGCGTCCGCCGCGGCGTCCGCGGCGACGGCGCTTGGGCTTGTCCTCGTCGTCCTCGCCGGCGTCCTCGGCCTCTTCGGCCTCATCCTCTGCCTCTTCGTCGGCCTCGGCCTCGAGCGCCGCGGCCACCAGGGCGTCGTCCTCGGCGCGCAGGTCGAGCTCCTCCGAGCCGGCGGCAGCGCCGAAGCCCTCGTCGCCGTTGCCCGGCCCTTCGCCGGGCACGAGCTCGTGCTCGCGCTTGAAGCTGCGGATGTCGCCCACTGACACCTCGAGCTGGTGCGCGATCCAGGCATCGGTGCGCCCCTGGCGCACCCAGGTTCGGATCTGGTTGAGCTGCGGTTTCAGCGATCTGCGTGCCAAACGGCGGCGGAGACTACCGATCCCCGTTGCAGCCGTCCCGCTCGAATGCTTAAGTCCCGTGAACAGCGCAGTCTGAGCAGGGGAGGCGCGGGACATGCTTGTCCTAACGCGCAAGGGAAATCAGAGCATCATGATCGGCGACGACATCGAGGTTTCGGTGCTCGCGGTCATGGGCGAGAAGGTGCGCATCGGGATAGACGCACCACGCAACGTTCCTGTCTTCCGCAAGGAGGTCTACCTGGAGATCCAGGCGAGCCGCGACGGAACGGGCGACGCCGATGAGGACGGAGAAGTCGACGACGAACTAGACCGGCTTAAGGCCTAGCGGCGCGGGGCCGCTAGCCCGCGAGCATCGCGAGCGTTTCGAACATCACGATCGTCACCACCACGGCGGTGACGACGATCGTGAGCGTGAGCAGCGCGAAGCGCAGCTTGCCCGCTTGGCGCCGGCGCTCGACTCGGCGCACCTGCGACCGCTGGACGGCGTGCTTGCGCAGGCGCTCGCGACGGACGACCGACTCGGCCGCCTCGTGACGGAACGCCTCCTCGAACTGGGCAAGCGACTGGCGCATGCGCATGGCGTCGGGAAGGCTACCAACGCCCGTGTCGCGCTTCGGAGGGCGCCGGAAGGTCGCGCCGGGCTGCATGTTCACGCCGGCGCAGCCTGCTTCGCCGACTCGTCGTAGATCTGGACGAAGCGCCGGTAGTTGTCGGCGACCCGCTGGGCCGCGTCGTCGCGCTCGATGTTCCCGTCGAGGAAGCCCTTGAGCGCGTCCCACCAGATCGTGCGGCCGATCGCGAAGCCGGCGTAGCCCTCGACCGGCGCGCCCTGGCGCAGCCAGTGGTCGACCTTGGCGTCGTCGGCTCCGCGGCCGAGCACGACGCAGATGACGCCGTCGCGTCCGTCGCGGCGCGCCGTCTCCGCAATCCGGGCGCAGTCCTCCTGCGTGTCGATGCCCTCGATCTTCCAGACGTCCGCCTCCACGCCCGCGTCCTGGAAGGCCACGATCGTGCGCCTCATCAGCTCGGGGCGCAGCTCGGCGTCGTAGCGGTCGGAGTCGCCGCCGACCTGCTCCAGCTGGTGATCCTCGGCGGGCACGAGCAGCTCGAACAGGAACTTGCGGTCGCGCTCGTGGAGCCAGTCGGACAGGCGCTTGAGGCGCTCGGTCTGGCGCGCGTTCATCCCCTCGTCGCCGTCGGGGTTGTAGCGGACGAGCACCTTGGAGAAGTCGGGGTCGAACTCCTCGATGTGGGCGCCGAAGTCGTCGCCGTACTCGAAGTCGAACTCGTTCTGGCCGGACTTCTCCACCGGCATCGCCAGCAGCAGGCCGCGCTGCTTGGCGTCGCTCGGAATGCCCTTCGGAGCGCCGAACTGCTCGTCCACGAGCACACCGGTCGCGCGCGGGTCGACGCCCGCGTCGACGGCCTTGACCATCCCCTCGAAGATGAGGTGCTTGGCGTCCGAGATTGTCTCGGTCTCCTCGGCGGTGGGGTCGCCCTCGATCCCGAACATCTTCTTCTGGAACGACCCGCGATGGTCGAACGCGAGGATGTAGAGCTTGCCGTCGTAGCCGAGAGTCATGAGTCCTCCTAGTCGTTAGGCCCCCCTCTTATACCTCGTTTTGCCGTAAGTCATCCGGCTACGATGGCCGCGTGGAGCACCGGTTCACGGGCCCGCCGTACACGATCGGGATCGAAGAGGAGCTGATGATCGTCGATCGGGACACGCTCGATCTGGCCAGCTCGATCGAGGGGTTGCTCGAGGTCCTGGAGGACGTCGAGAAGGACGGCGAGGTCAAACCCGAGCTGATGGAGTCGGTCTGCGAGATCTCCACCGAGCCCTGCCGCAACACCCGCGAGGCCGGCGACCAGCTGCGCGCGCTGCGACGGGTCGTCAACGACGTGGCCAAGGAGCGCGGCCTCGCGATCGGCTCGGCCGGCACGCACCCGTTCTCGCTCTGGGAGGACCAACGCATCGTGGCGCGACCGCGCTACCGCGAGCTGATCGCCGGGCTCCAGTTCGTGGCCCGCCAGGAGATCATCTTCGGCATCCACGTGCACGTCGGCCTCGACGACCCCGACAAGGCGATCCACGTGACCAACGGCATGCGCGTGCACCTGCCGATCCTGCTCGCGCTGTCTGTGAACTCGCCGTTCTGGCGCGGGCAGGCGACCGGACTCCAGTCCACCCGCACGCCGATCTTCCGGGCATTCCCGCGGGTCGGCATCCCGCCTCGCTACGAGGACTTCGACGACTGGAGCCGGCGCATCGACTTCATGAGGACGAGCAAGGTCGTGCCCGACTACACGTACCTCTGGTACGACGTGCGGCCGCACCCGAACTTCGGCACCGTCGAGATCCGCGCGATGGACTCGCAGACGCGCGTGGAGCACACGCTCGCGATCGCCGCGCTGATCCAGGCGATGGTCAAGGAGCTGGCCGAGCACTACGACGCCGGCAAGTCGCTGTCGCGCTACCCGTACGAGATGCTCGACGAGAACAAGTGGCTGGCGGCGCGCCACGGGCTCGAGGGCGAGCTCGTGGACCTGCCGGCCACCGATCGCGTCGCGGCGGCGGAGCTGACGCGGCGGCTGATGGACCGGCTGCGCCCGCACGCCGAGGAACTCGGCTCAGCGGACGACTTCGACGGGCTGGAGGACATCCTCAGCAACGGCACCGGGGCGGCCCGGCAGACGCTCGTCTACGAGGCCAACCACGATCTCCGCGAGGTGGTGCGCGAGATTGTGGGCGCCAGCGTGCCAGAGGCTGCCGAAACCCTTGGCGACTGACCTACCCGGCCGGGTACTCTGGATGTCTACGTGTCGCAACCGGACCTCTTCGTCGTCTGCCGCAACTGCGGGTCGGAGGTAAGCCCGTACGTCACCGAGTGCCCATATTGCGGGCAGCGAGTGCGCAAACGGGCACCCAAGCTGGACCGTTCGGGTGGCGAGCCGCAGCCCAAGCGGAAGCGCCGGCGGCGTCCGACGCTGCCGCGGCTACGGGCCGAGGAGATCGCCGGCATCGCGCCGGACACGCGGCCGTATGCGACGTTCGCGGTGATCCTGCTCGGCGTGCTGTCGCTGTTGCTGTATCGAGTCGACCCACCGACCGACCTCGGCTACCTGCTCGTGCCGATCGACGAGGAGCCCTGGCGCTTCTTCGTGGCCCCGTTCCTCTTTGGAAGCAAGATCGGCTACGCCTTCGTCTCCCTGGTCGCGGTCGGCATCTTCGGGACGCTGCTGGAACGTCGCTTCGGGGCGCTGCCGGTCATCCTCGTATTCGTGCTCTCGGGCGCCGCGGGCATGGCGCTGGTGGCGTTCGTGGAGACGCCGCCGCTGTTCACCAACCACGAGGTCTTCTTCGCCTACGGCGCCAACGGCGCGGCGCTCGGCCTGCTCTGCGCCTGGCTCGTCGACGACCGGCTCGCGGCGCGCCGGGGCGAGGAGCGCGAGAACGACCTGCTCGGCGCCTACGTGATCGCGATCATGCTGTTGCTGCTGTCCGTCGCCGAGGAGGTCGCCAACATCGGCGCCGCCGTGGGCGGCGCTGTCGCGGGCGCGCTGCTCGGCCTGGCACTGCCGCTGTTCGTTCGCAAGAACGCCTACTAGGCTCTCGGCCGTGTTCTCGGACGAGCAGGTGGAGGCCGCCGTGCGCGCGCTGTCCGACCCGGAGCGCTTCGCCGGCGCCGAGCGCACCCTCTCGGTGCTGGCTCCCTCACTCCAGCGCGTGCTCGCCCACTCGCTCGAGGAGGGCGGCTGGTTCGGCGACGCCCATCGCGCGCAGGTGCGCTCCGCGCTCGCCGAGCCCGACGAGGCGCGGCGCGCCGAGAAGATCGAGACGCTGCTCGCCGAGGAGACCCGCATGGGGATGCTCGTCGGAGTTGCGGTTGGCTGGCAGCTCGCCCGGGAACTCGACACCGAAGACGACCCCCAAGGAGACTGAAACGTGGACATCCGATTCCTCGGTCACGCCTGCTTCGAGCTCACCGACGGCGACACGCGCGTCCTGATGGACCCCTTCCTGACGGGCAACCCGAAGGCGGCGGCCGAGCCGTCGGAGCTCGAGCCC
>JBQGCL010000087.1:0-21385 GCA_052038485.1 Thermoleophilaceae bacterium
GGTGCGGGAGCCGGGCGGGGCAGCTGGGACGGCAGTAGATACCGGTCGAGGTGACGCCGACGAAGAAGAAGCCGTCGTAGCGCGGGTCGCGGCTGCGCATGAAGCGGTAGCAGGTCTCGAAGTCGTCGGTCATGCAGCAACTGTGGCAGGCTTCGGCATCCTCGTCTGGCGCTTTTCGGACATGTCCGATTTCCGCCAGACAACCAGCGAGTGGAGCCGCCACACTCGTGTCCATGACCTTCCTCTCGCCCGCCGCCGACGCACCTCTGTTGTGGCATCGCATCGACTCGCCGCTGGGCGAGCTCCAGCTGGTCGGGGACGGCCGGGCGCTGACGGCGCTGCAGATGTCACCGGGCGCCGAGCCGGCGGGCGGCGTGCGCGACCCGGAGACGTTTGCGGACGTGGAGGCGCAGCTCGAGGCGTACTTCGCGGGGGAGCTGACGGAGTTCGACGTGCCGCTGGCTCCGCGTGGCTCGGGCTTCCAGCTGGCGGTGTGGACGGCGCTGACGCGGATCCCGTACGGGGAGACGGCGAGCTACGGCGAGATCGCGCTCGAGGTCGGCCGGCCGGACGCGGTTCGGGCGGTTGGCTCGACCAACGGGCGCAATCCGATCGCGGTGATCATCCCGTGTCACCGGGTGATCGGGGCGGACGGGTCGCTGGTGGGGTACGGCGGCGGGCTGGACCGGAAGCGGCTGCTGCTGGAGCTGGAGGCCGAGCACGCGGCACCGCGGCTGTGGTCAGCGTGAGGTCGACCGTGACCGTGAGCCGCTGAGGGAGCTGCTGCGCCCGCTCGTCGAGCTCGGCGGGCGAGACGTGGAAGGCGCTCGGGCCCATGGCCGCGGCGTCTCGGGCGCCGGCCTGATCGAGCTGGAGGGTCCAGGCAAGCCGACGGCGGTCAACGATGTCCAGGTACGGGCCGAGCTGGGCGGAGAGGCGCTCGTCCTTGTCGACAACGACTTCGAGCAAACCGAGCCGCTCGACGAGCTCTTCCAGGTGACCGGGCAGGGGTGTGACGAAGATTGCGATCCCCTCCGACGCGAGCACGCGTGCAATCTCGGCCGGGTCCCGCGGAGCGAACACATCGAGAACCACGGCGGCCACCCCGTCCCGAAGCGGCAAAGGCCGCCAGACATCGGCAGCGACGGCAGTCACGCCCGCGTGCACCCGCGCCGCCCTGCGCAAAGCGGGCTTCGAGACATCGAGCGCCAGCCCAAGCGCATGCGGGAAGCGGTGGAGCAGGCGCGCGAGGTACCAGCCCGTGCCCGCGCCGAGGTCGACGACCAGCGGCGCGCCCGGCCCTGCAGCCCGCTCCGCGCCCGCCTCCGCGGCCTCCGCCTCCGCCTCGGCGAGCGCTTCCGCGAGCGTGCTCGCGATCGCTTCGGCCACCGGCTCGAAGTGGCCCGCTTCCAGGAACCGCTCGCGCGCGGCCACCATGTCGGCGGTGTCTCCCGAGTGGGCGCTTCGGCCTCCCTGAAGGAGGCTCAGGTAGCCCTGGCGGGCGACGTCGAACGAGTGGCCTGCCTCGCAGCGCACCGCGTCGCGGTCGCCTCGCACGAGGCCGGCTCCGCAGACCGGACAGCGCAGCAGCGGCAGCACCTGGTCGAGCACCGGCACGGCTGAAGCCTCGCAGCCGGTCAGCCGTCGTCGCAGCGCCGGCCGTGCTCCACGATCCGCCGCGGTCCCGACGTGGGCTCAGGTAGGGCACCATCTGCCCATGGGCCGCCGCAGCCGACGCCGCGCGAAGCACGAAGACCGCGCTCCCGCCTCCACCACGGACTACACCGACGACGAGGGCAACGTCCTCACGCTGCGCGACGAGCTGACCGCCGGCACGCTCCGCTCACTGAGCGACCTCGACGCAAAGCCCGCGGCCAGCGCCGAGGACCGCTGGCAGCGCCGAGTGGAGTTCCTGTTCGAGCGGCTCGCCGTGCGCTGGACGATCGCCGGCCTGCCGCTCGAGAGCCAGAAGGAGCTGCTCGGCCGCTACCGCCTGGCGAGCTCAGGCGAACGGCAGCAGGTGAGGGACGCGCTGGCCAAGCACCTCGCGGGCCACCACCCCGACATCGATCTCTGATCGAGTCGGACCTTTGACACCCCATGGGTGTCAAACCACCGATTCGCCCTCCTGAATCGGTTCACGGGGCACCCAGGACAGGCTCCGGGCCCTCCTTCGACGCTGTCGTGAGCGCGGCCTTGGCCGCGGCCGCGACGAGGCCGACCGTCCGGCTGAGGACGAACGAAACCGGCTCCGGCGTGGACAGCCGGGCGCCCGGCGCCGCCTCGCGCTCCGGGGGCGCCGCGTTCGGGTCGCGCGGCGCCGGCAGCCCGGTCAGGCCCGCGCCGGCGCCCCCGCCAGCCGACCCGCATGCCTGCACGGCCTCGGCCAGCAGCCCCGCCCGCAGCGCATAGCCGTCCCCGGTCGCGTGCACCCCATCCGAACCCAGCAACCCCGGCAGCGACCGCACGACCGTCGACCAGTCGGCCACCTGCGCCCCGGTCTGCTCCGAGAACTGCTCGACCACCCGGTTGAGGCCCGCCACCGGCACCCCGCCGACGGGCGGGCGTGCGATCGTCGCGACCACGATGCAGCGATCGCCGGCCAGCTGACGCACCGATGCCAGCGACGCCGCCAGCCCGGCCGGGTTCGACGGGCTGTCGTTGGTCCCGAGCGGAAAGACGACCACCGAGACCGACGGATCGAGTCGCGCCGCCAGCACCTGAACCCCGGCAGCGCTCGGCCGCCCCTTCTCGGCGTCGACGACCACGCCCGGCAGCGCCCGCTTGAGGTACGGCGCCGAGCCGACCTCGAGGCTGTCGCCCACCACCAGCACCCGGTCGCCCGAAACGGTCTCCTGCGCCGGCGCCGGTGCAGGAAGGACCGCCGCGGTAGCCAGAATGCCCGCGGTGAGTTTCCCGACGATCGAGTTCGCGGCCTTCTTCGTGGTCGTCTTCGTCATCTCGTGGGCCGTGATGCCCCACCCCCGGGTCTGGCGCCCGTTCATTCTGGTCGCCTCGTACGTCTTCTACGGCTGGATCGACTGGCGCTGGGTGCTGCTGCTGATGGGTTCGACGCTCGTGAACACATTCGCCGCCCAGGTGATCGCCCGCTCACCATCGCAGCGCACCCGCAAGCAGGCCCTGACCGCGGCGGTCGTCTTCGACCTCGGTCTCCTCTGCGTCTTCAAGTACCTGAGCTTCTTCGTCTCCGAGACCGACGACGCGTTCGCCTCGATCGGCCTCGGGTCCACGATCCCGCTCTTCCAGATCGTGCTGCCGATCGGCATCTCGTTCTTCACGTTCCAGGCGATCTCCTACGTCGTCGACGTCTACCGCGGCGAGACCAGGGCCACCTCGCTCGGCGACGTGGCGATCCTCCAGGCCTTCTTCCCCCACCTCGTCGCCGGCCCGATCGTGCGCGCCAACGAGCTGCTCCCCCAGCTGCGCACGCCGCGCGACCCGCGCGAGGTGCTCGCCGGCCCCGGCCTGTTCCTGATCGTCGGCGGGCTGATCAAGAAGACGGTCGTCGCCGACGAGCTGGCGCGCAACGTCGTCGACCCGGTCTTCAACGACCCCTCCTCCCACTCCGGCCTCGAGACGCTGCTGGCCATCTACGGCTTCGCCGCACAGATCTACTGCGACTTCTCGGGCTACACGGACATGGCGATCGGGCTCGCGCTGCTGCTCGGCTTCCAGCTCCCGCAGAACTTCAACCGTCCCTACCTCGCGCTCAGCCTGCAGGACTTCTGGCGGCGCTGGCACATGACCCTCTCGCGCTGGCTGCGCGACTACCTCTACATCCCGCTCGGCGGCAACCGCGGCGGCCCGCGCAAGACCTACCGCAACCTGATGCTGACGATGCTGCTCGGCGGCCTCTGGCACGGCGCCGCCTGGACGTTCGTGATCTGGGGTGGCATCCACGGCGGCGCGATGAGCGTCGAGCGCTGGGCGCGCGAGCGCTACCAGGGCTTCCACATGCCGGCCTGGCTCGCTTGGCTGATCACGTTCCACGTCGTGTGCCTCGCGTGGATCTTCTTCCGCTCGCCGGACCTGTCGACCGCGTTCGACATGATCGGGCAGATATTCGCGGGCGGACCGTCGCCGCTGGTGACGCTCCCGATGGTGTTCCTGGTGGTTGCCACAATCGGGCTGCAGGCGGTGCCGGGTGACTTCTGGCAGCGAGCCGAGGCCTGGCTGGTGGCGCGTCCGGTGGTCGTCCAGGGCCTGCTGCTGGGCGCCGTCGTCGTGGCCGCCGACGCCGCCGTCGGACAGGAGGGCGTCGCCCCCTTCATCTACTTCCAGTTCTGATGGGACCGCGCCCGAGAAACCCGCTCACCATGCCCGCCGGCCGCGTGCTCGGCGTGATCCTGATCGCGCTCGGGATCGCCGCGCTGTTCAACTCCGAGGCGATCGTGCGCGCCGGCGAGAGCATGCAGCCGGGCAAGACGCGCGACATCGTCCTGTCCGTCGGCCGGCCGCTCGACGACGTGGCGGGCACGATCGGCTTCCACCTGCCGCGCGAGGGGCTCGACAAGGCCTTCGGGCAGGAGAGCAAGACCGCCAAGGGCACCGAGCTCGAGGAGGGGTCGACCGCGATCCTGCGCGCCAACCGGCGCAAGGCCCGCCAGCAGGGGTTCCGGCAGCCGACCACCCAGGACGAGGTCGACGTGTTCGTCACCGGCGACTCGCAGGCCCAGTTCGTCGGCGAGATCCTCACCGACTTGCTGCCGAGCGACCTGTTCGACGTGTCGGTCGTCGCGCGCAACGCGACCGGCCTGACCAACCCCGAGTTCTTCAACTGGGAGATCAACGCCAGGCAGGAGATCGCCGCCCGCAAGCCCGACGCGGTCGTGATGGTGATGGGCGGCAACGACGGCTTCAACGTCCTCCACGACGGCACGCTCTACGGACCCGACACCGCCAACTGGCAGCTCGAGTACGCCCGTCGCGCGGCGGTCGTGATGCGCGAGCTTGGCTCGAACGGCAAGCGGCCCGTCTACTGGGTGCCGCCGCCGACGGCCCGCGATCCGAAGTTCAACGACATCTACGCGACGCAGAACAAGGCGGTCGAGCAGGCGGCCGACGCGGTCGAGGGGGCGCGCTATGTGGACATCTACAACACGATCAACCACGGCCGCTACAGCGACGAGTTGAAGATCGACGGCCGCCGCGTGCTGGCCCGCCAGTCCGACGGCGTGCACTTCTCACGTGAGGGCGCCGTCGTGCCCGCGCGCCTTATCTTGCGCGCGATGGCGAAGGACTATCGCGTTCTGCGGGGAGACGAAGATGCGCCGGGCTAGCCTGCTGGCGCTCGTCCTGCTGCTGGCGGCGCCCGCTTCCGCCGGGGCGCTCAGCCACCGCCTGCTCGTGAACGGCGACTCGCTCGCCGTCGGCACCAAGCCCTACCTGCCGAAGGCGCTGCGCGGCTGGCAGGTGACCCAGTCCGCGTCGGTGAGCCGCCATGCCTCCGACGGCGCGGACGTGCTGCGCTCCTACGGCCGTGCGCTCCCGCGCGTCATCCACGTCAGCCTCGGCACGAACGACGACCCCAACCAGGTGAGCGTGTTCCGGTCCGCGGTCCGCAACGTGATGGATGTCGCCGGCTCGCGCCGCTGCGTCGTCTGGACGAACATCGTGCGCCCGCCCGCGGCCGGGGCGAGCTACGCCGGCTTCAACCGCGCGCTCGCCGCCGAGTCCCGGGTGCGCGACAACCTGCGCGTGGTCAACTGGGTGCGCCTGGTGCGCGCCCATCCCGAGTGGCTGTCGAGCGACGGCGTGCACGTGAGCGCCGAGGGCTACCAGGCGCGCGCGAAGGCGATCGCCCGGTCCGTACGCCGCTGCCACTGACATGCCCGCCGCGGCTGTCGGCGAAGGTGGGCAACGACGAGGCCCTCATCCGCGCCGACGTCGAGCGCCTGCCGGCGAGCATCGCCCGTCGACGAGCCAGGCACGGCGCTTCGTCCCCACCTGGGAAGGCGAAGTGCCGCGCTTCGAGATCCCCTAGTTCTGCGACGGGTCGGGCGGCATCGTCGCGAGCAGGCGGTACTCGCCGCCGCGGCGCGCGAGCGCGCGCGACCACATGTCCTCCCGGCTGAACGGGTCGTCCGCCTGCGCCGGGGCGACCAGCCAAGCGTGCTGCTCCAGCTCGTCGTCGAGCTGGCCGGCGCTCCAGCCGGCGTAGCCGGCGTACACGCGCATCCGGCCGAGCGACTCGTTGGCCGCCTCGGGGTCGAGCGTGCCGAGCTGCCCGACCACGGCCATGCCGGCCTCGGACACGTCGCCGAACTCGCCGAGGGCGACGACGGACTGCGGCGCGACCGGCCCGCCGATTCGGACGAGGTCGTCCTCGTCGGCCAGCTCGGCGAGCTGCGGAACAGCGTCCGCGACGCGCGTGTCGGACTCCCGGTTGAGCACGACGCCCATCGCTCCCTCGGACGTGTGCTCGATCACGAGCACTACGGTGCGGCGGAAATAGTCGAACAGCGACGGCGCCGCGATCAGGAGCTGACCCCTAAGCGTCTCCGACACGCCGTACATTCTCCCGCATGAACGCCAAGCTCGACACGGCGCGCGTCTTCGAGCGCATCTTTGAGATCTACCGCGATCAGTTCACACTGCTGATCCCGGCGGCCTTGATCCTGTTCCTGCCGGTTGCGGTCCTGAACGGACTGGTGCTCGCCGGCGGCGGGGCGCTGGCCGCGCTCGCCACCACGGCGATCGCCCTGATCGCGACCTTCTGGTACCAGGGCATGGTCGTCGAGGCGGTGGTGGACATCCTCGACGGCCGTCGCGACCACACGATCGGAAGCCTGTTCTCGTCGGTGTCGCCGTTCATCTGGACGCTGATCGGCGCGGGCATCCTGGCGACGATCATCATCGTGATCGGGTTCATCCTGATCATCGTCCCGGGCCTGATCGCCCTGACGTTCCTGGCGGTGGTGGCGCCGGCGGTCGTGATCGACCGCGCGACCGCCACCGGGGCGCTCGGCCGCAGCCGCGACCTGGTCCGCGGCAACGCCTGGCGCGTGTTCGGCGTGATCGTCGTTCTGTTCCTGGTGACCGCGCTGATCTCGGGCATCCTCAACGCGATCGGCGGCAGCGCCAGCGACGACTCGTTCGTCGGCTTTGCGCTGGCGGACCTGGTCGGGCGCGTGCTGCTCTCGCCGCTGAGCGCCATCGCGGCGACCGTGATGTACGTCGAGCTGCGGCGGGTCCGGGGCGAGCCGCTCAGCCAGGACACCACCGGCGCCACGCCGGAGGCGCCGGCCGCGCCGGCCGCGCCGGAGGCGCCGAGCGTCTAGCCGCTTGCGCGTACTCGAGGTCGTACACCACCGCAACGCGGCGATGGGCGTGTTCGCCGACGCCGCCGCGGAGCACGAACGGGTTGAGTGGCTCCCGCACGAGGGCCCGCCGCCCGCGCCGGACGGCATCGAGGCCGCCTTCGTGCTCGGCGCCGACGCGCAGGTCGACCAGGAGGGCGCGCTGCCCTGGATCCGCACGGAGAAGCAGCTCGTCGCTGAGCTGGTCGAGCGCGGCACGCCCGTGCTGGGCGTGTGCTTCGGCTCGCAGCTGCTGGCGGACCTGGCCGGGGCGCCCGTGCGCCGGGCCGCGGAGGCCGAGATCGGCTGGCACGGGGCCGAGCTGACGCCCGACGGCAGGGACGATCCGCTGCTCGGCTTCCTGCCCGAGCGCTTCGAGACGCTCCACTGGCACCACTACGAGTGGCTGCTGCCGCCGGGCGCCGTGGCGCTCGCCCGCAGCGCGCGCTGCCTCCAGGCGTTCCGGCTCGCGGACCGGCCGGTCTGGGGCGTCCAGTTCCACCCCGAGGTGACCGAGAGCGACTACGGCGAGTGGCTCGACGGCTGGGGCGACGACGCCGGGGCCGTCGCCACCGGCGGCGATCCCGAGGCGATCCGCGCCGAGACCGCCGGCAAGATCGCCGCCTGGAACGACGTCGGCCGGACGATCGCGGCCCGCTTCCTCAATGAGGCGGACCGTGCGCAGTCGGCCGAGCCGCCTGCCTAGCCGCTACAGCGGAGTGAGATAGGCGGCGCTCAGGCCGCCGTCCACGAGGAACGTCGACGCGGTCACGAAGCTCGAGTCGTCGCTGGCGAGGAACAGCGCGCCCGCGGCCAGCTCGCCCGGCTCGGCGAAGCGGCCCGGGGGCAGGTGCACGAGCCGGCGCTGCGCCCGCTCGGGGTCCTTGGCGAACAGCTCCTGGAGCAGCGGCGTGTTCACCGGCCCCGGGCAGAGCGCGTTCACGCGGATGTTCTGCTTGGCGAACTCCACGCCCAGCTCGCGCGACATCGCCAGCACGCCGCCCTTCGACGCCGTGTACGAGATCTGCGAGACGGCGGCGCCCACCACCGCGACGAACGAGGCGGTGTTGATGATCGACCCGCCGCCGTTGTCGAGCAGGTGCGGGATGCCGAACTTGCAGCACAGGAAAACCGACTTCAGGTTCACGTTCTGCACGCGGTCCCAGGCCTCGACCGAGGTATCGAGGATCGAGGCGTCGTCGTCGGGCGAGATGCCGGCGTTGTTGAAGAGCACGTCGATCTTGCCGAACTGCTCGCGCGCTTGGGCGTACATCCCCTCGACCTGCTCGGGATCGGTCACGTCGGCCTGGATGGCGAGGTCCCCGACCGCGTCCGGGCTCAGGTCGACGCCGACGACCTTCGCGCCCTCCGACTGGAACAGGCGCGCCGACTCGGCGCCGATGCCGCTCGCCGTCCCGGTGATCACGCAGACCTTGCCCTCCAAGCGCCCCACGATTACCCCCGCGGGGCGTCCAGCCCCGCGTTCTGAAGTCGACTTTCGGCGTCCGGCCTCACGATTACGCCTCCGTCGCGTAGTAGACGTTCTTCAGCTCGGTGTAGTGCTCGAGCGCGTGCGGTCCCAGCTCGCGGCCGGTACCCGACTGCTTGAAGCCGCCGAACGGCGTGGTCACGCGCACCGAGTTGTTCGAGTTGATCGACAGCACGCCGGTGTCGATCGCGCGCGCGACGCGCAGCGCCTTCGCCCCGTCGCGGGTCCAGACGGAGCCGGACAGCCCGTAGATCGTGTCGTTGGCCAGCCGCACGGCCTCGTCCTCGTCGCGGAACGGGATCACGCAGGCGACCGGCCCGAAGATCTCCTCGCGCGCCGCGCGGTCGTCGTTGGAGACCGGGCACAGCACGGTCGGCGGGAACCAGTAGCCCTTGCCCTCGGGCGCGCTGCCGCGGATCGCGATCGGCGCGTCGCCGTTCGCGTAGGAGGAGACCGTGTCGCGCTGGTCCGCTGAGATGAGCGGGCCCATCTCGGTGGCCGCGTCGAGCGGGTCGCCGACCTTGATCGCCTCCACGGCCTCCTCGAAGGCGGCCATGAAGCTGTCGACGGCGGAGCGCTCGACCAGGATGCGCGAGCGCGCGCAGCAGTCCTGGCCGGCGTTGCCGAAGACCGCCATCGGCGCCGCCGCCGCGGCGCGCTCGAGGTCCGCGTCGGCGAAGATCACGTTGGCCGACTTGCCGCCCAGCTCGAGCGTGACGCGCTTGATCGTCTCGGCCGCGCGAGCGGCGATCCGGCGGCCGACCTCGGTCGAGCCTGTGAACGCGACCTTGGCCACGTCCGGGTGCTCGACGATGCGCTCGCCGACCACGCGGCCCTGGCCCACTACGACGTTGAAGACGCCCTCGGGCAGGCCCGCCTCGACCACGATCCTCTCGAGCTCGACGGCGGTCAGCGGCGTCAACTCCGCCGGCTTGAGGACGACGGTGTTCCCTGCCGCCAGCGCCGGGCCGACCTTCCACGAGGCGATTGCGAGCGGGAAGTTCCAGGGCGTGATCAGCCCGACCACGCCGAGCGGCTCGCGGAACGTGAAGTCGATGCCGCCGGCGACGGGGATCGTGTCGCCCAGCAGGCGCTCGGGGGCGCCCGCGTAGTAGTCGAAGACGTCGGCGACCATGCCGACCTCGCCGCGCGCATCCGCGATCGGCTTGCCGACGTTGCGGGACTCGAGGCGGGCGAGCTCCTCCTGGCGGTCGCGAACGGCGCGCGCGATCGAGCGCATCAGCTCGGCCCGCTCGCCGGGGGCGATCGCCTTCCAGGCGGGGAACGCCTCGCGCGCCCGGTCGATCGCGGCGTCGGCCTCCTCCACGCCCGCCTGCGGCAGCTCGGCGAGCACCTCCTCGGTGGCCGGTTCGAGCACGGTTACCATCGACGCGGACCATAAGCGATGACGACGGCCGGGGAAATCGCAATCGGCCTGTGCGCCGTGCGGGAGCGCGCGCGCTGGGCATTCTGGGACCAGACCGCGCATCTGGTGGCCGACACCTACGTGGCGGCGGTGCAGTCGACGGGGGTCCACGTGCTGCTGCTGCCGGTCGACGGGCGAACGCCGGAGGCGCTGCTCGACCGGGTCGACGCGCTGATGGTGATCGGGGGCGCGGACCTCGACCCGGCGGTCTACGGGCATGAGCGATCGGAGCACACCGAGGCGACCTACCGCGAGCGCGACGAGTTCGAGCTGGCGCTGACGCGGGCCGCGGTTGGTCGCGGGCTGCCGTTCCTGGGGATCTGTCGCGGGATGCAACTGTTCAACGTGGCGCTGGGTGGAACGCTCGACCAACACGTGGTCGGCGACGACGGCGTGCCGTCGCACCGGCGCATCATCGGCACGTTCGACGGCACCGAGCACGAGATCGACCTCACGCCGGGATCGCTCGCCGAACGAGCGCTCGGCGGCCCCGTCCACGAAGCGCGCTGCCACCACCACCAGGCGGTCGACCAGCTCGGCGAGGGCTTGATCGCGAGCGGCCGCGCGCGCGACGGGGTGATCGAGGCGATCGAGCTAGCGGGACCGAGCTGGGCGCTCGGAGTGCAGTGGCACCCCGAGGCCGGCGAGCGGCGTGAGCTGTTTCACGCGTTCGCCGAGGCCGCCCGGGCGGCCTCGACCAGCGAGCGGATCACCCCCGACGCCTGATCCTCCTCGGGGTGCCACAGCACGCCGAGCGCGTAGGGCTTACCGGCCAGCTCGATCGCCTCCACCGTGTCGTCAGCCCATCCGACGGCAGCCAGGCCTTCGCCCAGCTCGTCGATGCCCTGATGGTGGTGCGACTTCACGGCCGTTGCCTCGGCGCCCACCGCCCGGGCGGCCAGGCTGCCCGACTCCAGCCGCACGTCGTGGTCGCTGTAGCTGCCCGGGGTGTGGCGGTGGATCTCCACGTCCGGCAGGTGCTGCACCAGCGTCCCGCCGCAGGCGACGTTCAGCATCTGCATGCCGCGACAGATGCCGAGCACCGGCATGTCGCGCTCGAGCGCGCCGTAGGCGAGCGCCAGCTCGAAGCGGTCGCGCTCGGGCCACGAGCCGCGCGTCTCCGGGTGCGGCTGGGCCCCGTAGCTCGCGGGGTCGACGTCGGAGCCGCCCGCCAGCATCAGCCCGTCGAGCAGATCGAGCAGCTCGCCGGGCTCCTCCGCCACGGCGTCGTCCGGCGGCAGCAGCAACGGCAGGCCGCCCGCCGCGGAGACGGCCAGCGAGTACGCACGTGGCGAGAGGTTGCACACCACGTCCCACGCACCCCAGGAAGCCTGCTCGGTGGCCGCGCAGATCCCGATGCGCGGGCGGCTCACAGCCGCTCGAAGCCCCGGAACTTCTCCCAGTCGGTGACGGCGGCCTCGTAGGCGGTCAGCTCGATCGCGGCGCGGTTCAGGTAGTGGTCGACCACCTCCTGGCCGAATGCCTCCCGCGCGATCGCCGATTCGGCGAACAGGTCACGCGCCGCGTACATCGTGTCGGGCACGCGCGGCTTGTCGGACTCGTAGGCGTTGCCTTCGTAGGCCGGCTCGAGCTCGAGCTCGTTGTCGATCCCGTGCAGGCCCGCGGCGATCATCGCCGCCAGGGCGAGATACGGGTTGACGTCGGCCCCCGGCAGCCGGTTCTCCACCCGCAGCCCCTGGCCATGACCCACCACCCGCATCGAGCACGTCCGGTTGTCGTTGCCCCAGGCGACGGCGGTAGGCGCGAACGAGCCCGGGACGAAGCGCTTGTACGAGTTGATCTGCGGGGCGAAGAACAGCGTCAGCTCGCGCAGCGCGGCGAGCTGACCGGCGACGAAGCGCTTGAAGGTCTGCTCGTCGTTCGCGAAGACGTTGCCGGACCCGTCCGCGTGCGCGAGCGAGCAGTGGATGTGGCACGAGTTGCCCTCGCGCTCGTCGTACTTCGCGATGTATGTGATCGAGTAGCCGTCCTGCGCGGCGATCTCCTTGGCGCCGGTCTTGTAGATCACGTGGTTGTCGGCGGTCGCGAGCGCGCTGTCGTAGCGAAAGTTGATCTCGTGCTGGCCGAAGTTGCACTCGCCCTTCGAGTTCTCGACGCTCATGTCCGCGGCCATCATCGAGTTGCGGATCCGCCGGATCAGCGGCTCGATCCGGGCCGTGCCGATCATCGAGTAGTCGACGTTGTAGAGGTTGGCCGGATTCAGGTCGCGGTAGCCCTTCCGCCAGGCCTCCTCGTAGGTGTCGTTGAAGACGATGAACTCGAGCTCGGTGCCGGCCGCGGCCGCCCAGCCACGCTCGGCGAGGCGGGCGAGCTGACGGCGCAGGATCTGGCGCGGCGACGCCACCACTTCGCTGCCGTCGTGCCACTCGAGGTCGGCCATCACCAGCGCCGTCGCCTCGTGCCAGGGGATCAGGCGCAGCGTGTCCATGTCCGGTCGCATCGCGAAGTCGCCGTAGCCGCGCGACCAGGACGACATCTCGTAGCCCTCGACGGTGTTCATGTCCACGTCGACGGCGAGCAGGTAGTTGCAGCCCTCGGCGCCCTCCTCGGTGACCACGTCGAGGAAGTGCGCCGCCGTCAGCCGCTTGCCCTGAAGACGGCCCTCCATGTCCGCGATCGTCAGTAGGACGGTGTCGATCGACCCGTCTTTGACCGCCTTCTTGAGCTCGTCCAGCGTCACGTCAATCGCGCGTGACCACGTCCTCCTCGAGCGTCCGGATCGGACCCTGGTAGCGATCCTTGGCCGACACGAGGTACCAGACACCGAAGATGAGCGGCAACAGGATCGCGAACGGCGTGTAGTTCACGACGCTGGTATCGAACCCGTCGTTCCAGGGTAGGCCGGTGGGCGTGAACGGCAGGTCGAGCGCGAATACGACCAGGACCACGAAGATGATCGCGAGCGTGTTCACGATCCGATAGCGGCTGCCCAGGTTCCACGGTCCGGTCTGGAACGAGTCGCCCGCTCGCAGCCGCAGGTACACCGGGATGATGTAGGCGAGGTAGAGCCCGACCGTGCAGATGCCGGTGATCGCGAAGAATGCGAACGGGATGTTGTTCTTACCGAACAGCGCGGGGATCGCGATGATCAGCGAGAAGACCGCCACGCCGATCACGGCGTTGAACGGCACGCGATCCCGGTTGACGCGCCGGAACAGCCACCAGCCGGGCATGCCGCGGTCGCGCGAGAAGGCGTACCAGGTGCGCGACGCGCTCGTCAGGCCGGCGGCGCCGCAGAAGAGCTGCCCGACGGTGGCGATGATCAGGACGAGCTTCGCGGCCCATGAGTCCATGGCGCTGGTGAAGATCGCGCCGACGAACCCCGCGGAGTCGTTGATCGCCTTCTCGTCGTTGGCCGCGAACAGGAAAGCCAGCAGCACGAACCAGCCGATGACGGCCGAGAAGAAGACCGATCGCCAGACGCCCTGCGCCGCCGTGATAGCGGCACCGCGCGTCTCCTCGGCCGTGTGGGCCGAGGCGTCGTAGCCGGTCTGCGTGTACATCGTGAGCAAGAAGCCGATCGGCAGCACGAGCAGCCAGAAGCCCAGGTTGCTGGTTGAGCCGTCGTGCAGGCCGGAGTTGTTGATCCGCTCGCCGAAGACGAAGCTGAAGTTCTGGTGATCGTCGGGTACGAAGACGAGCAGGCCGATCACGATCGCGACGCCGACGAGGTGCCAGCCCACGGAGATGTTGTTCATCATCGCCAGGCCGCGGTCGGCGAAGATGTTCACGAACGTGTACAGGACGAGGATCAGGAAGAACAGCAGCCACGTCTCGCCGAGGATGTGGGCGCTGTCGGCGAAGTTGATCCCGAAGATGTCCACGCTGTAGAGAGCGAGCGTGGCGTTGAGGAAGATGGCCGCGCCGTAGCCGACCGAGGAGACGATCCCGACCAGGCCGACGATGTTGAACCAGCCGGTCATCCAGCTCCAGCCCTTGCCACCGAGGTCGTGCGCCCACCAGTAGGGGCCGCCCGCTGTCGGGTACCTCGAGGTCAGCTCGGCCATCGAGAAGGCGACCATCAGCACGAAGAAGCAGAGGATGGGCCAGCCGATCGAGGCGGCGATGGGGCCGCCGTTCTGCCACGCGAACGAGAACGTGGTGAAGGTTCCGGCCAGGACCGAGATGATCGTGAAGGAGATCGCGAAGTTCGTGAAGCCGGACCAGGCTCGCGACAGCTCCTGCCTGTAGCCCATCTCATGGAGCCGGGCCTCGTCGTGCTCGACTACCTCGTCGCCGTGGAACTCGGGGACGGCCTCGGGACCCTCGGTAGTCGCCACGCAACCCTCCTTGCTCGCCCAAACCGAATGGTGTGAAGATCCGACCTAACGCCGAACTGCGGCGACCTTAACCCCGCCTCCGGACGGAGTCAATGAGCGATTTGTTACTAGGTATCGACGAGGGCACATCGGCGGTCAAGGCCGTTCTGTACGACTCCGATCTGCGCCCGCTCGCGGAGGCTCGGCGCGAGAAACCGCTCCAGCATCCCCAGCCCGGCTGGGTCGAGCAGGACCCGCAAGACGTGATGAGGGCGGTCGTCGATTCGGTGGGCGAGCTGCTCGGGCAGGCCGATGACGAGGTGGCCGCCTGCGGCCTCGACCACCAGGGCGAGTCGGTGCTGGCCTGGGAGGCGGACAGCGGGGAGCCGCTCACGCCGATCGTGACCTGGCAGGACAAGCGCTCCGAGGAGGTGCTCGAGCGCCTCGAGCAAGACGAGCGCGGGGAGCTCGTCCGCACCACCAGCGGGATGCCGCTCGACCCCTACTTCTCCGCGGGCAAGCTGACCTGGCTGCTCGAACACGAGCCCGCGCTCGAACGCGCCCGGGACGCGGGCACGCTGCGGCTCGGCACGGTGGACGCCTGGTTGTGCGACGTGCTCGGCGCCGGCTTCACGACCGATCCCTCCACGGCGTCGCGGACGCAGCTGGCCGTGCCCGGGGAGCCCGACTGGGACACGCGCCTGCTGGACACGTTCGGGGTTCCGCGCGACGCGCTGCCCGAGATCCGCGACAGCGCCGGCGACCTCGGTGTGCTGCGTCACCCGGACTGGCCGGGCGAGCTGCGCCTCACCGCGAGGGTCGTCGACCAGCAAGCGGCGCTCGCGGGCGCCGGCTGCGTGATCCCCGGGCGCGTCAAGGCCACCTACGGGACGGGTGTCTTCGCGCTCGCGCACGTCGGCGACGACCGGCCCGACGCCGGCGAGGGCGGTCTGCTGCCGACCGTCGCCTGGCGCATCGACGGCAGGGTCGAGTACGCGCTCGACGGCGGGGTGTTCACCGCCGGTGCGCTGCTCGAGTGGCTGTCGCGCGATCTCGGGCTGGCGGACGACCCCGCCGCGCTTGCGGCCCTCGCCACCGAGGTCGACGATTCGGGCGGCGTCCGGGTGCTCCCTGCGCTTGCCGGACTCGGCGCCCCGTGGTGGCGCCCGGGCGCGCGCGCCGTGATCGCCGGAATGACGTCCGCGGCTCGGCCCGCGCACTTGGCGCGGGCCGCGCTCGAGGCGATCGCGTGGCGCGTAGCCGATGTGCTCGCGGTGGTGTCCCAGCACGCGTCGCTCAAGGCGCTGCGCGTTGACGGCGGCCTGACCCGTGACCCGCTGCTGATGCAGCTCCAGGCCGACGCCGCGGGCGTGCCGGTCCAGCGCGGCGCGGTTGACGCGACCGCGGCCGGGTCGGCCGCGCTGGCGGCGGTCGGCGCGGGCATCTGGGAGTCGACCGAGGAGATCGGAGAGCGCATCGAGGTCGGCGATCCGATCCGGCCCGAGACCGACGACAGCTGGCGTCGCGAGCAGCACGCCGCCTGGCGCGGGTTCGTCGAGCGCGCCGCCGAGCTCTGATCAGCGCGCGAGCGCGCCGATCACCTCCTGCCACCAGGCCCGCCCCGTGTCGTCCCGCTCGCGAGCGAGCCGCCGTCGGGCGTACGCCTGGATCTGCTTCGAGCCGCCGATTGCGACCGTCGCTCCCGTGAGCGCGTAGCGCCCGTCGGTCAGCGAGACGAGTGCGCCGCGGTCGTCGCGGCGGGTGCGGAGGTGCTCGCGCACCGCGATCCCCTCGATCGTCTCCGGATAGGCCGCGTCGCCGTCCAGCTCGGCGTCCCACGGCCGCGAGCTGAACACCGCGGCGCCGATCCCGGCCTGGCGCTCCAGCGGCGGGGGGCCGATCGGACCGGTCTCCCAGCGCTCGACCACTCGCTCCATCTGGCGCGCCACCTCGCTTCGGACGACCACGTGCAATCGGTCGTGGGCCTCGATCCGCGTCGAACCGCGCGGCAGCACCGCCTCCTCGCCGCGCACGATCACGGACAGCAGCGCGTCCCGCGGCAGCCCCAGGTCACGAACCCGGTGACCCACGAGCGCGTAGTCGGGACGGACCGGAAACTCGAGCACTTCCGCGCCCAGCCGACGGATCGTGCCGGTCTCCGCCAGCGGCACCGGCAGAGCCGGCTCGCTGGTGGTCACACCAAGCTTCTTGGCCAAGGGCTCGAACGTCGTTCCCTGCAGCAGCGTCGAGATGACCACCGCGAAGAAGACGATGTTGAAGAACGTCCTCGACCCGCCGATGTGGTCGAGCACCGGGAACGTGGCGAGCACGACAGGCACCGCACCGCGCAGCCCGGCCCAGCCGAGCACCACCCGCTCCGCCGTCGAGAAGCGGTCGAAGGCGGTGCTCACGAACGCGGCCACGGGCCGTGCGACGAAGACGAGCACGAGCGCCAGCGCGGTGCCGCGGACGGCCACGTCGCCGAGGTCGCTCGGGAACACGAGCAGGCCGAGCGCGAGGAACATCGCGATCTGCGCGACCCAGGCGAGGCCCTGGTGGAAGACGGTCACGGTGCGCTTGGCGGGAATGCGCGCCGAGCCGAGCATCAGACCGGCGAGATAGACGGCCAAGAAGCCCGAGCCGTGCAGGGCGTCCGCCGCGCCGAACGCGAGCGCGCCGGTCGCGAGCGTCGCGACCGGATACAGCCCCGCCGACTCCAGCCGCGCCCGCTGGAGCCCCTTGACCGCCAGCCATCCGATCGTGAGCCCGAATGCCGCGCCCACCGCGATCTCCTCCGCGAACAGGACCAGCATGTCGGCCAGTCCATAGTCGGGCTGCTCGATCCAGTCGATGAAGCCGATCACGAGCAGCACGGCGACCGGGTCGTTGAGGCCGGCCTCGCCCTCGAGCGTGCGCGCGACCTTACGGCGCAGGGTCGAGCCGCGCAGCAGCGCGAAGATCGCCGCGCCGTCGGTCGCGGCGACGATCGAGCCGAGCAGGAGCCCGTGCAGCGCGTCGAGGTCGAACAGCCAGGCCGCCGCGCAGCCGGTGATCACAGCCGTGAGCACGGTTCCCAGCAGCGCCAGCATCAGCGCCGGGCGCAGCACCGGCCTGATCTCGGCGAAGCCGGCGATCAGCCCGCCCTCGAACAGGATCAGCGCGAGCGCGACGATCCCGATCCGGCGCGCCAGCTCGTAGTCGCTGAAGTCGATCCAGCCGAGCCCGTCCGAGCCGATCAGCATCCCCAGCCCGAGGAACAGCAGCAGGCCAGGCAGGCGGACGCGCTGCGCGAGCAGCGATGCAGCGATGCCGGCGGCGAGCAATGCCCCGGCGACGAGGATCAGCTCACCGTCGCTCACCCCAGGGGAGGGTATGCGGCGGGCCAACGCGCCGTAGTGTTCGCCGCGATGCACGAGGAGATCACGCCGCCTGAGCTGACCGAGGTGGTCGCCCGGCTCTCGGCGCTCTTCGGCGCGCGCCAAGGCAGCATTCGCGCGCTCGAAGGTGGGGTCAGCAACCGCAACCTGCTCGTCAACTTCGGCGGGACGGACTACGTCGTGCGGCTACCCGGCAAGGACACGGACCTGCTCGGGATCGACAGGGAGTCGGAGCGGCTGGCGACCCGGAAGGCCGCGGATCTCGGAATGGCTCCCAAGGTCGCCGCCATGCTCGACGACCCTCCCTGTCTGGTCACCTGCTACGTCGAGGGCAGCCTCATGTCTCCGCCCCAGCTGCGCGAGCCAAGCGTGCTCCGCGAGGTCGCGGCCGATCTGCGCCGGTTTCACGACTCGGGGCTGGAGCTCCCCGCTCGTTTCCAGCCGAACGTCCTCGTCCGCCGCTACTCCGACTACGTCAGCGCGGCAGGCGGGGCGTTGCCCGGACAGCTCGGCGCAGCGCTCGAACGCGCGGATCGGATCGCGCAGACCCTCGACGGACACTCAGAGCACGCACCGCGGCCGACCCACAACGACCTGCTCGCGGCGAACTTCCTGGGCACCGCCGACGGTGTGGTGCTGCTCGACTGGGAGTACGCGGGGATGGGCGACCCGTTCTTCGACCTCGGCGGGTTCGCCGCCAACAACGAGCTGGGCGACGCGGACGAAGACCGCCTGCTCGAGGAGTACTTCCGCGAGCCGCCCACGACCCGCCGCCGGGCGGCGCTGAAGCTGCTCCGCTACGTGTCGGACCTGCGCGAGGCCATGTGGGGTGCGGTGCAGACCGTCGCTCCCAAGCTGGACTTCGATTTCGCCGGCTACTCGGAGCTGCACTTCGAGCGGCTCGCCCACGCCGGGGACGATTCGCAATTTGCGGATCTGCTGGGCCAGGCTCGAGCCGGGAATTAGCTAGACGGACGGCGCATTCGGCATTACCTTGGACTGGCAAGCCTGAATCCTTCGCAGAGCTGGTCCCTCCGCCCGATATGCCCTCCGCGCTCAACCCTCGTACGTTCTTCGCTGCCGCTGCCGCGTTCGTGGTCGCGCTGGCGGTCGCCTACGCGCTGAGCAGCGCCGGACAGGCCAGCCCTGGCAGCGGCGACCCCGGCTCGCCGGCCGACCCGCTCGACGTGGCGGCGGGCATCGAGGGGGCGGCCACGCTCGGCGATGCCGACGCGCTGCCGGCGCTGGTGCACAAGCCGAAGCCGAAGCCGCCGCCCAAGGAGGAGCCGGCCGATGAGCCCGCGGCGCCGGTGACCTCGACGCCGACGCCGACCGTCGTGACACCGCAGCAGCCCACCGTCGCGCCGCCCTCGAACCCAACGCCGCCGCCCGAGGTTTTCTCGGACTCCGGCTGAGCCATGTACGAGCCCACGTCGACCACATACAGCGCGACTCCTGACGAGACGCTGATCGCCGAGGCGATCGAGGCGCTGCCCGCCGAGGGGGACCGCCACCACACGGTCGTCGAGCTCGAGCACCAGACCGTCTGCCTCAGCGTTGCGCGTGCCCCGGCCCAGGAGGACTGCTGGGTCTGGTTCTCGGCGGCCGCCGCGGAGCGCGCCGAGCTGACCAGCGAGCGGCTGCTCCCGCTCGTCTCGGCCGGCAACTTCGACGGCTGGTTCTACGTGGCCCACGACATCGGCCAAGCTGTGCCGCTGTCGGAGTACCGGCGCTTCTCCGAGCTGTCCACCGCCCGCTCGCTCGCCCTGCTGCTGGGCATCGCGCACGCGCTCGACGACGCGGTCAGCCAGGGCAAGCCGCCCTGCGAGGTGACGCCTGACTCGGTCTTCCTCGACCCGCGCCTGGGCGCGATGGTCGGCGACCTCGGCGTCGCCCGCGAGGCGCTCGGCAACCCGGCCGCCGGCGGCGACCACCACGCCGCCTGGGTCGCGCCCGAGGTGCTGCGTGGCGAGGACGCCCACCCCCGCTCCGCCGTCTACTCGTTCGGAGCGATCGCCTACACGCTGCTCACCGGCGGGGCGCCGCACACCGGCAGCCCGCAGCAGATCGCCGGGGCCGCGCCCCCGCGCCTGAGCGACGTGCGGCCCGACCTGCCGGCCACGCTCGACACGATCTTCGCCGTGGCGATGGCGCCCGACCCGCGCAAGCGCTACGCGACCTGCGCCGAGGCTCGCCACCTGCTCAACCTCGTGATCTACGGCGCCCCGAGCGTGCCGGCGCCCGAGGCGTCGCCGCGCTTCCGGCGCGCCTCACAGGCGACCAAGAGCTCGCCCCCGCCGCTCGCGCCGCGGATCCAGCCGGCGGTCGAGGAGAACCCGCGCACCGGCAAGGTGCTGGTCGCGCTGCTGGTCGGCGGAGCGCTCGCCGCGGGCGCGGTGGCCGGGACCATGGCCGCGGGCGGCGACGACGCGGTCGCGCCGCCCCAGAAGGCCAGCGCGGCCGGGCTGACGCTCGAGCTGCCGAAGACTTGGCGCCAGCGGCCCGCCGAGGCCGGCCTGCTCGAGGCCTATCCCGCGCGCGACGCCGGATCGGGGCTGAAGGTCGAGGTCAGCAAGGCGCGCCTGAACCGCGCCGACGAGGCCACGCCGGTGCTGCTGGGCGACTACGAGGCCTGGCATCACGAGCCGGCCCCCGGCGACAACGGGTCGCGCGTGGCGAGCTACGTGATCCCGACCAAGTCGGGCAAGGTGAACGTCACCTGCACGGCGTCGTCGGGCTCGCCGGCCAACACGCTGGCGGTCTGCGAGCGCACGGCGTCGACGCTCGACCTCGGCAAGCTGAGCCCGCTGACGCTCGGGGCGGTGCGCCGGGCGCAGGACCGCTGGCGGCTCGCCTCGAACCAGCTCAAGGCCGACCGGGCCGAGGGCCGGGCCGAGCTGGCGGCGGCCGGCACCAACACCGCGCAGATCGAGGCGGCTTCGTCGCTGGCCGGGATCTACGAGCACGCGGCGCGGCGCTTCGCGGCGCTGTCGAACGGCGAGCCGGTCGTCAGGGCGGCGCGCGAAACGGCGGCCGCCTACCGCGATCTGTCCCGCGCGGCGAGCAGCAACACCGCCAGCGCCTGGGTCGCGGCACGCGCGGAGGTCCGCGCCGCCGAGGCCAAGCTCAGCAAGGCCGTCTCCGCCGGCTGATCCACTCGCCGGTGCCGCCTCAGCCGTACGACGAGGCATTCGAGGAAGACGGGCGCCCGCGCCCGCACTACGAGGAGCTGCTCGCCGCGCTCGGCGACCCGGGAGAGCTGGCCGGCCGGGTGGAGCAGCGACTCCGTAGCCGGGGGGTCGCGTTCGGCAACGGTGTGTTCGCGCTCGACCCGGTGCCGCGCCTGCTGACCGCGCGCGAGTGGTCGGAGCTCCAGGTGGGCATCGCCCAGCGCCTCAGGGCGCTCGACGCGTTCGTCGCCGACGTGTATGGGGAGCAGCGCTCGCTCGCCGAGGGCGTGGTCCCGCGCGCCGTCGTCGAGAGCTCACCGCACT
>JBQGCL010000088.1:0-2607 GCA_052038485.1 Thermoleophilaceae bacterium
GCGACCTGAGCATCTAGCATGGATCCGTTCTACCTGGACCGCTGCGGCGCGCTCGAGGGCCGGTAGCTCAGCTGGCAGAGCAGGGGACTTTTAATCCCAAGGTCGCTGGTTCGAATCCAGCCCGGCCCATTGTGATTTGCAAGGATCTTGTCGCCTGATCGCCGCGGAGCGTGCACGTATGCTTGTACGCGCACGCGTCCCCGAGGGACGATCCGCAGCAGCAGCGGCTCGTCGAGCAGGCAGAGCGCTGGCGACAGCGGCTAATCCGCGACGGCACCGAATTCGAGCGGAGAACACGCCTGCTCGAGATCGGCTGCGGACCTCTCGACGTACGGCGTCGCACCTGTGCGACCAGACCGGGTCGCAACGCTGAGCGAGAAGGGAGCTCGTGGAGGGCTACGGTCGTTGATCAGGTACGACCGTTGGCGGCATTACGGGAATCCATCCCCGTCCCGTCGGCGCGACGATTATTACGCCGCCGTCGTCGCCGCGGGCCGTTATCGGCCGAGGCGCAGCCCGTCAACGGTGGTGTCATCCAGCTCGATCACGACCGACGTGTATTGCTCGATGCAATCCAGGATCGCCCGTCGCGGCCCACGACGCCAGGCTTTGCTGCCGTAAACGGCCTCCTCGCTTCGGCGGAGCTCAGCGAGACTCAAGTAGGCGCGGATCAGGTGGTAGGCATGGTCGTCGTGTAACGAGGGGCCGTACGCGACGACATCCACCCCGGCGCGGTGCAGCAGCGGCAGCGCCCGCTCAGTCACCAGCCGCTCGAACTCGGCCGCCGCCCCCGGCGTGAGCGTGTAGCAGCGGATCTCCACGAGTCGCTTCGACTGAGACTGACCGCTATCGGGCATGAGCGCCTGGCCTGAGAACCGGAGGGGAGCGACCCGGAAGCTCGACGATGCCTCCGGGCCGCCCAGAGCCCTTACCGGTCTTCGGGCGTCGCCACGATCGCCACGCCCTCGCCGGTCTCGCTGATCGCTTCGCCGGTGATCACGCCTGCGTCGTTGATGTCGTTGGCAAACAGTAGGTGACCCTCGTAGCCGGGAGCGAGGCTGTTGAGATCGGCGACCTCGCCGTTCTGCCAGATGACGGCGGTCAAACCGCCCCGGTCGGCTCTTCTGGACAGGCCGACAACCTGTCCCCGGTTGTTCACGCCCAGCGCCTGACCCCTGGTATGTCCGTCAAGTGTCCCGAGATCCTGGATCCCGCGCTTCTTGGTCCACAGGAAGGGACGCTCGTTGAGGGTTCCGCCCTCCGCGCCGGCAGCGTTGGCGAAGCCGACGACTACGCCTCTGCTGTTGATGGCCATGGGCGTGTTCCACGCGTCGGCGCCGAAGCTTTCGATCTCGGTCGGCACGCCGTTCTCCCACAGCGCCATGTGCCGGGCGCTGAAGCGCCCCACCGCCTGGTCGCAGATGCCGGAGATGCCCGCCACCTGGCCTCTGTCGTTGATCGCATTGCCGGTGCTGGCCGTGTCGTTGGTGCCGGGCAGCGGCGGCAGCTCGCTGATGCGGTCGCCGCGGCGCGTATCCCATAGCGCGCCGACAAAGCCCAGCACCTGATCGCGCCCCTCGGGTCCCGCGCAGCTCGGATCGGGCTCGGCGGTCTCCGCCCAGCCGACCACCTGCCCCCGGTTGTTGGCGGTGACGGCGAACCCGTGGGTGCCGCCGTGGGTGGGCAGCACCCTCATCTCGCCCCGCTCCCACACGAACCCACGGCAGACGTGCCCGGTCTCGGTGGGGAAGAAGGCGGAACAGCTCCACAGCTCCCCCAGCGGATCGAACTCGTCGGTCTCCGCGACGCCGACGACGAGCCCGCGGCTGTTGTAGTTCGGCCAGAGAACCGCGCTGTTCGTGCCGGGCCCGCCCAGCGTGCCGAGGTCGATCGCCGACCCGTTCCGCCACACCGTGGCATGCACGACGGCGTCCCCGGACAGCCTGGAGTAGCCGGCGACCAGCCCTCCATTGCTGATGCTGATCCCGGCTGCATCGGTCCCCCCGAGGGACCCCAGCTCGGTGATCACGTATCCGGCCGGCTCGTCGCCGCGGGCGCCGGCCGGAAGCGCAGCCGCGGTCGTGAGAAGCAACAAGAGCGAAAGGACGGCGGTTCCGAACCTGACCAGTCTCATGGCGTCACTCCTTTGTGCGTGGGTCTCAGTAGGTCCCACGAGCCGCGCCGGAAGGCGTCGATGAAGCGAGCGTTGAGCTCGACCAGCTCCAAGGCGTCACTCATGGCGTCTAAGCGGCTCCCATCCGTGTCTCTCGAGCCGAGCACCGAGCGCGGGTAGCGCGTCTGTTCCGAGGCGGATCACGCGCGGCGAGCCTACGGACGCGCCTCCGCCGGCCGCTCGCCATTTCCGGACAAATCGCCAGGCCCCAGCTCACGAACGAATGACACGCAGGCTGGCGACCGCACGGTTCACCAGCTGGCGCAGCGCCTGGTCCCCTCGAATCCAGCCCTGCCCACTTCCGGCGGCGGCTAGCGCCTGAGCCCGGACGCGAGGACGGCGCCGAGGAGGGCGCCTGCGATCAGCAGCTGCGCCTCCGTCGTGAAGCCCCCCGGCCGGTGCCAGCCGGGGATCCGGTGGCTCGGGAACAGCTT
>JBQGCL010000089.1:0-2747 GCA_052038485.1 Thermoleophilaceae bacterium
TCGGCGGCACGCCGAGCTTCCCCTCCGGGGGTACGCGCACGGCCAAGCTGCGCCTCGCGCGCGGCAAGTACGAGTACCTCTGCACGGTGGGCGACCATGCCGAGCTCGGCATGACCGGCGAGCTGGAGGTGAAGTAAGCCCCGACGGCGACCGGTTCGCCGCCGATGCTGACGACCTCCGGGCGAATCCATCGCGGTTTGGGGTCGTCACCGATCGTCGCCGGGGCAGAGTGGGTTTCGCCGCAGCGCGCGGGCCTCCTCTATTGCAAGCGCTTGACCATGCGCAGCCGCGTCCCGTGCTGCCCCGGGTGCACGTCGACGGTGTCCATCATCAGCCGCATGAACTCCAGCCCGCGGCCGCTCTCGGGCATGTCGCCGCGGCGCGTCACCCGCGGCACGAAGCGACCGGTGTCGACGACCTCGAACACCAGCTCCCCGGGCTCCTCCGTGACCACGATCAGGATCGGATCGGCGGGCGAGCTCGAGCCGTGCTGGATCGCGTTGGTGACGGCCTCGCTCAGGGCCAGCTTGACCTGGTAGCAGGCGTCCGAGGGCAGCCCGAACTCCAGCGCCGCCTGCTCGCCGAAGTCGCGCGCCTCCTTGAGACGGGCGAGGTCGGCGTGGATCGAGTGCTCGCGGCGCCCGAAGGCGATCGCTGAGCGGCCCGGCGAAGTCACCCGGGAAGTTTTACGCCATCCGAGTGATCCGGTTGGCGAGACCCTGCGAAGAGGAGGGGCAGCAGGAGGCAGGGCCGCACCGCCCCGCCCCGTCACTTCCCAAAGGAGGACTCGCAATGCGCAAGCTGCTGATCGCCCTTGCGGCGCTCGCGGCCGTGGCAGTCGCGTCGGCTCTCAGCTTCGGCTCGAGCCACCGCGAAGCACCCAGGATCCTCAAGGATCCTACGGCTGACAACACGGACGTCTGGGCCTTCACGGCTCCTGACGCCAAGGACAGTCTCACGGTAGTCGCCAACTGGATCCCGCTCGCGGATCCGGCCGGCGGGCCGAATTTCTACCCGCTGGACGAGAACGCCCGTTACTACGTGAAGATCGACAACACGGGTGACGGCTACGAGGACGTGGCCTACCGCTGGAAGTTCAAGACGCGGTACAACAACCCGGACTCGTTCCTCTACGCGGCGCCGCAGGTCACCTCGGTCAACGACAAGGACCTCAACCTGGTCCAGACGTACGACCTCTACAAGGAGACCTACAACAAGCACCGGCGAGTGGTGAGCGTGAAGCGCATCGCCCACAACGCGCCGGTGGTGCCCGACAACGTCGGGCCCAAGACGATCCCGAACTTCGCCCAGGTGGAGGCGGGGGGCGTCACCCATCTGAAGGGTGGCGGCAAGACGATCGTGACTCCGTCCGAGGATTCGTTCTTCGTCGACCTCGGCACGATCTTCGACGGGATCAACATCGACAAGCCCGGCCGGCCGAACATCGGGACCGGCAACCAGGGTGGCGGCAAGGACGACGTGGCTGGTTACAACACCAAGTCGTTCGTGCTGCAGGTGCCGGAGCGTGAGGTCACGCGCGACGGCAAGTCGGTGTCGGCCATGGACTCCAAGAACGCCGTGGTCGGCGTGTGGTCGACGACCGAGCGCAAGCGCGACTCGGTCCTCGGGAGCAGCGCGTCGAAGCGCAAGCACGGCAAGCACGGCTCCCGCCACGACGGCTGGGTCCAGGTCAGCCGGCTCGGGAACCCCCTCATCAACGAGGTGATCATCCCGATCGGCAAGAAGGACAAGTTCAACGCCACGTCCCCCGCGGACGACGCGAAGAACTTCGGCAAGTTCGCGCTCAACCCCGAGCCGGCGCGCATCCTGAACGCGCTGTTCGGTCTCGGCATCAAGGAGACGAACCGGACCGACATCGTCCAGGCGCTGCTGACCGGCGTGCCCGGACTGACGCAGATCGGGAAGAACCCGGCTGCGGCCGACACGCTCAAGCTCAACCTGGGCGTGTCGCCTTCGGCGAACCCGAACCGCTTCGGCGTCCTGGCGGGCGACACCGCCGGATTCCCGAACGGGCGACGGCTCACCGATGACGTCGTCGACATCGAGCTCCGCGTGATCGCGGGGGCGCTGCTGATGCCCAACCAGGGCGGCAAGCAGATCCCGCTCGGCGACGGCGTCGACCGGAACGACAAGCCGTTCCGGGCGCAGTTCCCGTACGTCGCTCTGGCGAACGACGGATTCAACAGCCAGCTCAAGCGGACCGAGCCGCAGCACGCACCCGTGCCGCAGCCGCCGCCTGCGCAGCTGCCGTAACGCACCAGGTGGCCCCCCGGCAGCGGGGGGCCACCTCCCACCTTCCTGACATGACCACAACACCTCCACATCTCCTCAAGCTCCTCGCCCCGCTGGCCACCTTCGTCTGCGGGCTCCTTCTCTTCCTCGCGCTCAACCACCCGAGCGACGTCGACCTGCCGGGGAGCACCGCCGGCGCGACGCTCGGCGCCGAGGGCTACGCCTCACTCGGCGACTCGTACCTGCAGAAGGCCCGCGAGAACGGCGACCCGGGCTATTACTCGCGCGCGGAGCGCAGCTTCGACGCCGCACTGCGCCGCGATGCCCGCAACGTGAGCGCCGTGCTCGGGGCCGGCACCCTGGCCGGACTGCGTCACGAGTTCCGCGAGCAGCTGCGCCTCGGCCTCCAAGCGAAGGGGCTCGGCGCCGGACTCGCCGCCCTCCCCGTGATCGCCGACGCGCAGATCGAGCTGGGCCGCTACGGGGCCGCCGAG
>JBQGCL010000090.1:0-3277 GCA_052038485.1 Thermoleophilaceae bacterium
GCTCGAGCGTGTCGTTGTCGGTCGCCTCGCGGACGATGCCGATCACGATCCACGGCACGATCGCGACGAACAGGCAGATGTAGATCAGCCGCCTCACGGGCTCGCCCCCGTGTCGCAGCCGCCGAACGCGAACGGCGAGGAGCCGTCCGCCGACGGCTGGGTGACGCCGCCCGGGCAGCGGTTCTTGACGTTGGTCTCGAAGCCGTTGAACTTCTGCGCGGGCGTTGCGGCGGTGAGTGTGCCGCCCGCGTAGTTGGACGGCAGGAACATCGGCTGAACCCGCGCGTAGTGGCCGTTGGCGTCGTAGTTCGCGGCCACCTGCCCGAAGTCGGCGAACCAGGCGGCGAGGTCGGGCGTGTAGCCGCGGAAGTACTCGAACACCGGCTGGGCCTGGTCGAGCGTCCGGATCGCGCGCGGGAAGACCGACGCCGTCAGCTGCGCCAGGCGGGGCTGCTTCGAGGTCAGCTCGATCAGGTCGTTGTTGGAGCCCGGCGCGCGGATCAGCTCGCGCAGGTCGGCGACCGTCGGCCGTGCCTCGCGCACGAGCGGCCGCAGCTCGCCGAGGAAGCGCGCCAGGTCCTTGGTGGCCGGCTTCGACTCGTCCACGAGCAGCTGGAGGTCGTCGAGCGTCGACCGCAGGTTGACGAAGGTGGTGTTTGCCTTGCGCAGCGTGCTCGGCAGCAGCTCCAGCGCGCGGTCGAGCGAGGCGCTCTCGTTGCCGATCGCCCGGAACGCCGTGTTCGTGCTCGAGACCAGGCCGGCCAGGTCGTCACGGCGCTCGGCGATCGCCGAGACGGTCGCGGCGGTGTCGCGCACGAAGCGCTGGAAGATGGCCTCGTCGAGGGCGAGCTCGCTGGTCAGCTGGGTCGTGCTGCTCAGGAACGCCGGGAAGTACTTCGCCGCGGCGTTGGCCTCGCCGCCGGCGCCCTCGTACCACGTGCCCGAGCCCTTGATCACGTTCTCGAGGCCCTTGCGCGTCTTCGCGTCCAACGTGTTGAAGAGCGTGTCGAGGTCGACCGGCGCGCTCGTGTCGTCGGCGCCGATGCGGCCGCCGTCGGCGATCTCCTCGTTGCTGTTCGGCCCCGGCTTGAGCGAGACGTAGCGGTTGGCGATGCCCGACAGGGACTGGGCGCGGATCGTGGCGGTCGTGCCCGTGTGGAGCGGCGTCAGCCCGTCCTCGACCTTCATCGTCACGACGGCGTTGGCCTGCTCGTCCAGGTCGATGTCGGTGATCGTCCCGACCGGCTGGCCGCCGACGCGCACCTGGTTGCCCTTGACGAGCTGACCGGCGTTCTGGAAGACGGCGTGGACGGTGTACTCGCCGCCGTTGCCGAACATCGCGAGCGCCGCCAGCGCGACGGCCGCGACGATCGCCGCGATCGCTATGACACGGGCGGCCGTCGATCCCCGCTCGTCATGGAGCGGTTCACGGATCCATCCCTCTCTCTCATCCCTTGAGTCCAAGCGCGGTCGATCGCTCGACGCCTCCCTGCGAGGCCAGTCTAGGACTGAACCTCGCAGCGCGCGCAGGATCCCCTGCACGCCCTGAGCGCTGTCTCGCTCACTCCATCCCGAGGGGCCCTTGGGCCTCCCCGGACAGGAACTGCCTCACGAACTGGTTGTCGGAGTTGAACAGCTCGCTCGCCGGTCCCGATTCGACGATGCGGCCCTTCCAGAGGATCGCGATGTAGTCCGCCACGCGCCGCGCCGACATGATGTCGTGCGTGATCACGCAGTAGGCGCCGCCGTTCTCCTCGTGCACCTCCATGATCAGCTCGCAGAGCAGCGCGGTGCGCACCGGGTCCAGGCCCGAGTCGGGCTCGTCGAAGAGCACGATGTCGGGGTCGAGCACCAGCGCGCGGGCGAACCCGGCGCGCTTGCGCATGCCGCCCGACAGCTCGTTCGGCATCTTGTCGAGCGCCCCGCTCAGCCCGACCTCCCCCAGCCGGCGCAGGCAGATCTCGCTGATCTCGTCCTCGCCCTTGTCGGTGTGCTGACGCAGCGGGAACGCCGTGTTGTCGAACACGTTCATCGACCCGAACAGCGCGCCGTCCTGGAACAGCACCCCGAACTTCTTGCGCATCTCGAACAGCTGGTCGTCGGCCATGTCGGGCACCGACTCGCCGTGGACGAGCACGTCGCCCTCGTCGGGGTAGAGCAGCCCGACCATGTGCTTGATGCAGACCGACTTGCCCGTGCCCGAGGGCCCCAGGATCATCGAGATCTGGCCGTCAGGCAGGCCGAGGTTGAGCCCGTTCAGGATCGTGTTGCGCCCGAATGACTTCTTGACGTCGATGAACTCGACGGCGTCCTCGGCGCCGTGCTCGCGCGTGCGGCCGCTGTGCCAGTGGTAGGGGTCCTCGCCCTCGCGCGTCTGGGCGCGAATGTTGTCGGGGACTTCCTCGGGCGGCGTGGCCGGCGGCGTGGCGGCCGGCTGCGTCGGCTGCGGCTCCGGTACCCGCGTCTCCGCCTGCTGCTCCGCCCCGCGCGTGGTCTCCCAGTCGCGCGGGTCGAGCGGTCGTCCTGGTCCCTCTCCCCTTCCCTCCAATGCTGCCCCCTCCGTCTAACCGCCGATTGGCGCTCTCGGATTAGAGCCCCAGAAGATCTGCGTGCCCACCATCCCGACCAGGTGAACCATCACGGTGTTCAGCACCATCGACTTGGCTGTCGCGGTGCCGACCCCGACGGGACCGCCGCTGGCCGTATACCCGTAATAGCACCCAACCAGCACGATTACGGTGGCCATGGCCATCCCCTTAATCAGGGAATAAAACAAGTCGGGGGGGTTCTGGAACATCCAGAAGATCAGGAAGTAGCCGCCTGAGCTGACCTCCCCGATCTGCTGTACCACGGCTAAGTAGCTGGCGAAGAAGCCGGCTCCGACGGCCGCGATGTAGACGAACGGCAGCACCAGCCACGCGGCCAGCAGCCGCGTCGCGCACAGGAACACGAGCGAGTTGATGCCCATCACCTCGAGCGCGTCGATCTCGTCGGAGATCCGCATCGCGCCGATCTCCGCGACCAGGCCGGTGCCGACCTTCGCCGACATCATGTAGCCGAAGGCGTACGGCATCAGCTCACGCAGGTCGCACCACGCCGAGAACACGCCCGAGTACGCGGGCGCGCCGATCGAGCGGTTGAGGTAGGCCCCCTCGATGCCGCACTGGAGCCCGATGATGAAGGCGAGCCCCCAGATCACGATCGCCGAGCCGAGGATCAGGATCCCGGCCTGGCGCAGCGTCTCGCCGATGAAGTGGAGCACGCGGCCGTTGAAGAC
>JBQGCL010000091.1:0-18943 GCA_052038485.1 Thermoleophilaceae bacterium
TTGGCGGAATCGACCGCGTCCCAGACCTCCTCGGCGCCGGCCAAAGCCTTCGGATCGGACACCTTCACGTTGACCAGCCGCTGGGGCAGCTTCTGCATCGCGTGACGCTCGGCGAGGTCGCCTCCGGCGAGCGCCTCGAGCACCAGCAGGGCGGCGGCCGTGCCGTCGCCGGCGGGCACGAAGGCCGTGTCGATGATGTGGCCGGACTGCTCGCCGCCGAACGCCCAGCCGCGCTTGAGCAGCTCGACCAGGACGTTGCGGTCGCCGACATCGGTGGTGGCCACCTCCACCCCGTGCTCGCGCATGGCCTGGTGGAAGCCGTAGTTCGTCATCACGGTCACGGCGACCCCGTTGCCGGGCAGCCGGTCGTGCTCGCGCAGGTGGAGAGCGGCCAGCGCCATCAGCTCGTCGCCGTCGACCACCGTCCCGTGGCGGTCGATCGCCAGCACCCGGTCGCCGTCGCCGTCGAAGGCGAAGCCGACGTCGTGGCCGTCGAGGTGCTCGGCGAGCTTGTCGACGTGGGTCGAGCCACAGCCCTCGTTGATGTTGCGCCCGTCGGGCTCGACGGCGATCGCGTCGACCTGTGCGCCCAGCCGGCGGAAGATCTCGGGGGCGACCCGGTGGGTGGCGCCGTTCGCGCAGTCGAGCAGGACCTTGGTCCCGTCGAGGCGCAGCTCGGCGAAGCGGGCCTCGAGCTCGCGCAGGTAGTCGGCCGGGGCGCCGTGGAGCTCCCTCACCCGACCCAGGCGGGGCGCGGCGGGCTCGCCGAGCAGGCGCTCGATCTCGGCTTCCTGGGCGTCGGCGAGCTTGGTGCCCTCGGGGCCGAAGAACTTGATGCCGTTGTCCTGGTAGGGGTTGTGGGAGGCCGACACCACCGCGGCCAGGTCGAACCCGTAGCGGCGCACGAGCAGCGAAGCGCCCGGCGTGGGCAGGACCCCGCCGAGCAGCGCGTGCCCGCCGCCGGCGGCGACCCCGGCGGCCAGCGCCGCCTCGAGCATCTCGCCCGACTCGCGGGTGTCGCGCACGATCAGGACCTGGGGCGCCTCCGCTGGCGAGATCGCGGCCGCGGCCCGGCCGAGGGCTGTGGCCAGCTCGGCGCTCAGGAACTCCCCGGCGACGCCACGCACGCCGTCCGTGCCAAACAGCTTGCGTTCCATCGAGGCCGCTAGCGCTTGGAGAACTGCGGCCGCTTGCGGGCCTTCTTCAGGCCTGCCTTCTTGCGCTCCTTCACGCGCGGGTCGCGCGTGAGGTAGCCGCGGCGCTTGAGCTCGCTGCGCAGGGCGGGGTCGGCCTCGACCAGCGCGCGGGCGATGCCGTGCCGCAGGGCGGTGGCCTGAGCGGACACTCCGCCTCCATGGATGCGGGCGACCACATCGAGGCGCGTGTTGTAGCCGGCCGCCTCGAGCGGCTGGCGGGCCACGCGCTGGAGCTTCACGCGCGGGAAATACTCGTCGAGGTGGCGGCCGTTGACGCTGAACGTGCCCTCGCCCGGCTTGAGGATCACGCGTGCGACGGCGCTCTTGCGCTTGCCGGTGGCGCCGTAGCGGGCGTCGGCGGCGAGGTCGAGCGGCGTGTGCGCGACCGGCTCGGGCTCGCCGGGGGCCTCCTCGGCGGCCTCGTCGCCGCCCTCGTCCTCGTAAGCGGACTCGGTGTCGGCGTACTGGCCGTACTCGCTCTCCTCGCGCTGCTCCTCGAGCACGAGATCCGGCTCGAGGTGCATGCCCGGGATGACCTCCTCCTCGGGCTTGTCCTTCGAGCGCTCCTTGCGGGGCCGGCGCTCGCGCGCAGCAGGCTCCTCGCCCTCGGCCGCAGCGGCTTCCTCCGGCTCGCCCTCGGCCGCCGGAGCGGGCTCCTCCTCAGCCGGAGCGGGCTCGTCGCCTTCGGCAGCGGACTCGCCCTCAGCCGGAGCGGGCTCCTCGCCTTCGGCAGGGGCCTCTTCGGCAGCGGGCTCCTCCTCAGCCGGAGCGGGCTCTTCGGAAGCGGGCTCCTCGCCCTCCGCAGCCGCCGACAGCGCCTCCGCGCCCTCGATCTCCGGACCGGGGGCGCCGGTCTCCTCGGGCGGAGTGCTCTCGCCCGGCTCGCCGGGTACGCCCTCCTCCTCGGGGGTGTCGGGCTCGCGTTCCTCGGCGAACATCAGGCTTCTACCTCCAGGGGCTCGGGCTTCTGCGCGGCGTGCGGATGCTCGGGGCCCGCGTAGACCTTCAGCTTGCGCAGCTGGGCGCGGCCGAGCCGCGTGCGCGGCAGCATCCCCTTCACGGCGAGCCGGATGACGTCTTCGGGCCGCCGCTCGAGCATCTCCTCGAGTGTCCGGCTGCGCAGCCCGCCGGGATACCCGGAGTGCCGGTAGTAGCGCTTCTCCTGGCGCTTGTTGCCGCTGACCGCCACACGCTCCGCGTTGACGACGATGACGAAGTCGCCCACGTCGATGTGGGGCGTGTACTCGGGCTTGCGCTTGCCGCGCAGGATGTCCGCGATCTGCGTCGCCAGCCGGCCGAGCGTCTTGCCGGTTGCGTCGACCACGAGCCAGTTGCGCTCGCGCGAATCAGGTGTCGCCACGTACGTCTTCATCGCAAAGGGGCCGCCTGGCGGCGGCCGGCCGGAAGAGTGTAGCGACCGCATCCCTGCCGCCCCGGCCCGCTATATAGTGACGCGGTCAGGAAACCAGCCGAGTCCTCATCCGACGATCTTCGGTGAACGGGTGAGGAGCGGGGGAACACATTCGGGGGCCGATCAACCGGTCCCCGATGGGGCGAATCCACCGGACTGCCCTGGTGGTAGCGCACTGCGCGAGCCCGTCAGCTAACCCCGTAGGCGGGAGAAGACGAGGCCCCAAAGAGTGCGAGAAACCCACGTTGTCGCTGGGCGTTGCGCTGGCGCGCTTGCCCTGTCCCTGGGCTTGCTGGCCCCGGGAGCGGCAGCCCAATCAGGCGGTGGCGGCGGTGGCGTGTACGTCACCACGCCGAAGGTGTCGAAGGTCAGCTGTGTGCGCCGCTGCGCCTCCAAGAGGCGCGCCCAGGGTGGCAGCACGCTCAAGCTGGTCGGCTCCGGCCTGTCGACGGTCGCCAAGGCGATCTTCAACGGCAGCTACGGCCGCGGCGACGACCTGTCCGTCTCGGTCCGCCCGCGCTCCGACACGACGGTGACCGTCCGCGTCCCGGTCGGCGCGGTGAGCGGCCCGATCACGGTCGTCACCGCCGAGAAGGCCAAGTCGAAGGCAACCGCGCCGGTCGCGATCCTTCCTCCGCCCCCGCCGTCGCCGAACCCCGTCCTCAGCGAGGTGCCCGGCCTGAGCTCGAGCTCGTCGCTGAAGATCGAGACCGGCACCAGTCGCACGCGCGCGTATGTGGGCGCCCGCCGCGCGGTCACGTTCTCGTATCGCCTGACGGGGGCGGTCGCCGCTCCCCCGACCGTCGACCTGGTGCGCGCCAGCGACGGCGAGACCGTGAAGTCCTGGGCCCCGGACCTGGTCCCGTCGGGCGAGACCCAGAGCATCTCCTGGGACGGCCGCGTCGGCCGCGCCACCGCCAAACCGGGCCGCTACTCGTTCCGCCTGACCGCGGCGACCTCGCAGGGCTCCCAGGTGCGCACCGCCCAGGCGGGCACCGGCGAGCGCGACGCCTTCGACCTGTACGACAACATGTTCCCGATCCGCGGCCGGCACGACTACGGCATGGGACCCGGCACTCGCTTCGGCGCCGGACGGGCCGGCCACAGCCACCAGGGCCAGGACGTGTTCGCCAAGTGCGGCACGCCGCTGGTGGCGGCGCGCGGCGGCGTCGTGCAGTTCAAGCAGTACCACGCGGCGGCCGGCAACTACCTCGTCATCGACGCGGCCGGCACCAGCGTCGACTACGTCTACATGCACCTCGCCGAGCCGAGCCCGTTCCGTCCCGGCGATCGCGTCTACACCGGGCAGCGCATCGGCGCGGTAGGGGACACCGGCAACGCCCGCGGCTGCCACCTGCACTTCGAGCTGTGGCGCGGACCCGGCTGGTACGACGGCGGCAAGCCGTTCGACCCGCTGCCATCGCTGCAGGCCTGGGACGGCTGGTCCTAGGGCGAGGGGAACAGCACCTCGTCGTAGCCGCCGCTGCGGTGGTGCAGGGTGCGGTCCCAGCGCCGGTGCAGCGCGAACGAGACGGCCGCCGTTGCCAGCCCCGCCGCGACCGCGACCCCGAGTGAGTAGTCGAGCACGCGCCCGACCAAGATCGCGAAGGCGCTCCCGCCGATCACGCTGTTGACGGTCGCGATCATCGCCGAGACCGTGAAGTAGAGCTGCCAGCGCGACGGCCGCACGCCCATGTTGGCGAGCACGCCGAACGCGTCGTCGTGGCCCTTCATCACGAACCAGCGCGCCTCTGGTCCGGCGTGCTCGAGGTAGTAGGCGCGGATGCGGTTGATCGCCCGGCCGTAGAGCATGTCCTCGACCGAGCTCTCGACTAGGCGGACGAACGTGAACAGGCCGAGCGCGTAGACGGTCGGCAGCACGACTAGCGCGAACACGTCGAACGCGTCACCGAGCTCCGACACCTGCGCGATGAAGCCGATCGCGATCAGCGTGCTCGACACCGCGGTCATGTAGAGGGACGCACGCGAGGAGCTCTCGCTGACGGTCGTGGAGCGCGAGCCCTGGAGCGTGAAGTGCTCGGTCGTGAGCATCGTCAGGAGCGCCTGGCGGTCGGGCTCGGCCATGCCCGCGATTTCGACGTGCTCTGCGGCGCCCCTCCCGTTAGGCTGCGCGCACCCATGTCCGACTACGCCATCAAACGACTCGAGGACATCCCTGATGTGCTCGGCGACTACCCCGGCGAGATGCGCATGACCGCCGCGAGCGACCTCGGCACCGAGCAGGTCTCCTTCACCTGGCGGCGCATGCCGGCCCAGACCGGCGGCAAGGGCAGCTACGGCCACCGCCACAAGACCCAGGAGGAGATCTACTTCGTGGCCTCGGGCACCCTGCTGTTCAAGCTCGAGGACGAGGTGCTCGAGGTGAACGACGGCACGGTCGTCCGGATCGCGCCGCACGTCGTGCGCTCGGTCTGGAACGACGGGCCCGAGGACGCGATCCTGATCATGTGCTCGATCAAGAACGAGGACCCGGAAGGGGACCACGAGACGGTGCCGGACTTCTGGCCCGAGTAGCGCCTACTGGCGCCACTGGTTGAGGCCGTCGCCGCCTGGCAGCAGCTCCAACGCGGCGCGGCAGCAGAGCACGAACACGGTGAGCACGAGCAGCAGCTCGACGATCCCGTGCGTGAGCGTCGCCGCGAGCGTGAAGGGGACGGCCGCCAGGACCCAGCGCCACAGCCGCCAGTCCGGCTCCCACGCGGCGCGCCCTTCGTCCTCCGGTTCGTCCGGCTCGCGAGCGTGGACGTAGGCGACGAACGGCACACTCATTTTGTACAGCTCCGGGGCCCTCCTGTCGATGTATGACAGGTGGCTGAGCAGTCGAGGGCATTCGTGTTGTCCTCGGTCGACTGGCAAACGATCGTGGACGCATTGCAGGACGGCGTCGGGGTACTCGACGAGGACGGCCGCATCATCCACGCCAACCAGGCCGCGATCGCGATCCTGGGACGCTCGACCGCCCAGCTGATCGGCCGCACGCCGCTCGAGCTGGACCTCGGCGCGGTGGACGAGAACGGGTCGCCCCTGTCGCTCGACAAATACCCCTCGGCGAAGGCTAAGCGGTCGGGCACGCCCGTGCGCGAGCAGATGATCGGGATCCAGCACCCGGACGGCCGGCTGCGCTGGCTGTCGGTGAGCGCGGCGCCGATGGGCGCGGAGGCGCGCCCGGCGGCGGCGGTGCTCACGTTCCGCGACGTGACCGAGCGGCGCGACTACGAGGCCGAGCTGCATCGCCTGGCCGAGGTCGACGAGCTGACCGGGCTGCCCAACCGGCGCGCGTTCCTGGCTGTGCTGGCCGACCACCTCGCCTCACGGCGGCGAGAGGACGCCCGCGGCGCGCTGCTGGTGCTGGACCTCGACCGCTTCAAGGAGCTGAACGACACGCTCGGCCACGCCGTCGGCGACAGGGTGCTCGTGCACGCCGCGCGGGCGATGGAGGAGCGCCTGCGCGCCACCGACTACCTGGGCCGCCTGGCCGGCGACGAGTTCGCGGTGCTGCTGCCCCGGGCCACAGAGCAGCAGGCGGAGCGGGTGGCCGAGGTGCTGGCAGACCGGCTGCGTGAGGAGGCGCTGCCGACGGTCCGCGGGGTGAGCCAGGTGAGCGCGAGCATCGGTGTCGTGCCGCTCTCGGGCGCGGCCGGGGCCAGCGTGGACCGCGCGCTCCAGTACGCCGACGACGCGATGTACGCGGCCAAGGCGGCCGGCCGCGACCGCTGGCAGCTGGCGCACTCGCAGGAGCCGGTGCCGGGCGAGGGTGCCGCGGTGCAGATGGGCGTGCAGCTCGCCAAGCGCTCACGCCAGCTCGCGCTGGCCAACGCGCTCGGGGCGCGGCTGCACGGGATGACCGATCTGCGCGAGATCGCCGAGGCGACCGTCGAGGAGCTGCACCGCGCGTTCGGCTACCACATGTGCGCGGTGATCCGGGTGCGGGAGGACGACCGCGTGGACGCGCTGGCGGTACGCGGCTCGCCGTTCGTGGCACTCGCCATGCGGGACTGGAGCCAGCCGGTGAGCGCCGGGATGATCGGCCGCTGCCTGCGCGAGCGAGCGCCGCTGCTGGTCAACGACGTGCGCTCCGACCCGGACTACCAGGTCACGCCCGAGACGATCGACGTGCGTGCCGAGCTGGTGGCGCCGCTGGTCGTGGAGGGCGACGTCTGGGGCGCGATCAACCTCGAGGAGCTGGTCGAGGACGCCTTCGACGACGAGGACTCGCAGCTGCTGTGCATCCTCTCCAACCAGGTGGCGGCGGCGATCCGGTCGGCGCAGCTGATCGAGCGGGTCAGTACGGCTCGTTGAAGATGTACTTGGCGACGTTCGTGTTGAGCACTTCGTCCGCGGCTGCCTCGATGTACAGCCGGCGCCCGGAGGCCGACACGGTCACCAGCGCCACGTGCTCGGCGCCGTCGCTGTAGTAGCCGACCTTGCCGGTGGGCGGGGTGTCGCCCGGCGAGGCGAGCTTGACGACAAGCTTGGCGAGCCGGGGGAACTTGCCGATCAGCTGCTCGTAGGTCGCATGCCCGGGAAGCTTCTCCTGCTCCTCGAGGAACCCGGCGATCACGCCGACCTTCAGCATGTCGCGCACCTTCGTCTCCTCGTCGATGAAGACGGCCCCCTTCTGCGTGAGCGGGATGGAGACGACCAGTCGCTTGCCGTAGTGGGTGGTGTGCCTCTTGCGCTTGATCGTGCGCGGCGCGAGCCAGACCCGGCAGTAGTCCATGCCGCGCGTGAGGTCGCCCGTCCTCAGCTTGCTGCGGTGGCGCCGGGCACGCAGGGTGACCTCGCCGGTGGCGGCGCCGTCGTCGAGGATCTCCGTGCAGGAGACGAGCACCCGCTTGCCCGCGATGCGCTTGTACAGCTTGTCGGCCTCCGCGGTGAAGACCACGACGATCGCGCCGTGCTCGCGCACCACCCGCACGCCGTCGGTCTCGCCGATTGGGAGGTCGGCCCTCGCCGCGGCCGGCGCCGACAGGACCGCGACCGCCGCCGCGATGATGGTGAAGGCCTTCACACCGGTGGGAGCCTAGTGCAGGTCGCGACGCAGCAGCAAGGTCGCGCCGATCGCGAATATCGAGCCGATCCAGGCCAGCATCGCCAGCACGGCGAGACCGGGTGAGAGCAGCTTCGTGCCTTCGGCGCCGATGTCCTCGGCCGGGATCTCCTGGATCGCCGCGGTCAGCGCGCTGAACGGTGCGAACCGGCCGACCTCGGGCGCCAGCGCCAGCACGGTCGGCTCGATCGCGAGCGACAGCAGCAGCACTCCGACGATCGCCACCGGCTGGTTGCGCACCAGCGTCCCGAGCGCCAGCCCGAGCGCGCCCAGCAGCGCCGCCGACTCGGCGTTGCGGATGACCTGGCCGGCCAGCTCGCCCAGCTCGGGCGTCGGCAGGTCGCGCGACGACAGGATGATCATCCCGACGATCGCGATCACGATCGAGATCGCCAGCGACAGCAGCAGCCCGCCGGCAGCGAACGCGAGTGTCTTGGCGGCGAGGAAGCGCAGCCGGTCCGGCGCCGCGAGCAGCGAGCTCGTGATCGTGCGATGGCGCCACTCCCCCGTGATCCCGACGATCGCCAGGATCACGATGAACAGGCCGCTAGTGTCGGCGGTGAAGACGTCGGTCAGCACCGACTCCTCGCTCGGCTCCGACAGGAAGCTGACCAGCGAGGTGATCAGCAGCGAGGTCGCCAGCGCGACGCCGGTCAGCGCCAGGAAAGTCCGCGTGGTGCGCAGCTTGATCAGCTCGGCGCGCAGCAGGGCCTTCATCCGGTCCCCTCCGTCAGCTCGAAGAACGCGTCCTCCAGGGACCGCGACACGGCCACCAGCTCGGCGAGCGCCACGCGGTGCTCCGCGGCCACCTCGCCAACGGCCTCGGGCGCCACGCCCCGCACAAGCAGGCCACCGTCGCCGTCCGGCTCGACCGCGTGGTCCTGAGCGCGCAGCAGCCCGGCCAGCCGGTCGGCTTCGCGCGCGCGCACGCGCGTGACGGGACCGTCGCCCCCGCCGAGCACCTGCTCCAGCGGCCCGCTGCCGCGCAGCACGCCGTGTGAGATCACGACGATGTCGTCCACGCTCTGGGCGACCTCGCTGAGCAGGTGGCTCGACACCAGCACGGCCCGCCCCTGCCCCGCCTGGTGGCGCAGCAGCTCGCGCATCCAGCGGATGCCGGGCGGGTCGAGGCCGTTGGCGGGCTCGTCGAGGATCAGCACGTCGGGGTCGCCCAGCAGCGCGGCGGCGATCGCCAGCCGCTGGCGCATGCCCATCGAGTAGCCCTTGACGCGGCGGTCGGCGGCGGCGCTGAGGCCGACCTGGTCGAGCACCTCGGCCACGCGCGAGTCGGGATGCTCGCCGGCGGCGGCGAGGATGCGCAGGTGGTTGCGGCCGCTGCGGCCGGGATGGAAGCTCGCCTCCTCGAGCACGGCCCCCACGTGGGAGCTCGGGTGGGGCAGCTGCTCGTAGCGGCGCCCGCCGAAGGTGGCGGTGCCGGCGTTGGCGTGAATCAGGCCGAGCAGCGTGCGCAGGGTCGTGCTCTTGCCCGCGCCGTTGGGGCCGAGGAAGCCGGTGACGCGGCCGAACTCGACCGAGAAGGACAGGTCGTGCACGGCCTGGACGTTGCCGAAGCGCTTGCTCAGGCCGTTGAACTCGATCGCCGCGTCGCTCACCCGGTCAAGGTAGCCCGAGCAGCGGCGTCCGGACATCGGGCGCGGGGATGGGATTTCGCCTCCTACTTCAGGATGAGCGCGGGCGCACGAGGCCGATGTCGTAGGCGTAGACGACGGCCTGGACGCGGTCGCGCAGCTCGAGCTTGCGCAGCACCGAGGAGACGTGCGTCTTGACGGTTGCCTCCGTCAGCACGAGCCGCTGCGCGATCTCTGCGTTCGAGAGCGCCAGCGCCACCAGCCGCAGCACCTCTCGCTCGCGCTCGGTCAGCTCGCCGAGACCCCGCTTGGGCTCGTTGTCGGGCAGGACCGCGGCGAAGCTGTCGAGCAGGCGTCGGGTCACGCTTGCAGCCAGCAGCGCGTCGCCGCGCGCCACGACGCGGATGCCCTCGACCAGGTCGGGTGGGCGCACGTCCTTGAGCAGGAAGCCGCTGGCGCCCGCGCGCAGGGCGGCGAAGACGTACTCGTCGATGTCGTGGGTCGTGAGGATGATGATCCGCGCCGCGCTGCCCGAGGCGACGATCCGGCGTGTGGCCTCGATGCCGTCGGTGTTCGGCATGCGCACGTCCATCAGCACGACGTCCGGCTTGTGCTCCTCCACGAGCGCGATCGCCTCGGCGCCGTCGGCCGCCTCGCCGGTGACCTCCATGTCCTCCTTGGCGTCGAGGATCATGCGAAAGCCGCCGCGCACGAGCGCCTGATCGTCGGCGATCACGACCTTGATGCTCATAGCGGCAGGCGGGCGTGGACGCGGTAGCCGCCACCCGCGTCGGGGCCGGCCTCGAGCGTCCCGCCGAGCAGGGCCGCGCGCTCGCACATTCCGACCAGCCCGTGGCCGCCGGCGCCGTTGCCGGGCGAGGCGCGGCCGTCGTCGAGAATGTCGACCTCGAGCGCGTCCGGCGTGTAGCTGAGCGTCACGTCCGCGCGCGTCGCGCGGGCGTGGCGCAGGGTGTTCGTGAGCGCCTCCTGGACGATGCGGTAGGCGGACAGGTCGAGGCCGGCGGGCAGCGCGGCCGGCTCGCCGACGCGGCGAACGGCCACGGCCAGGCCACCCGCGCTCAAGGAGTCGGCGAGCTCGTCGAGCCGGTCTAGGCCGGGCTGGGGCTGGGTCGAGTTGCTCTCGATGCCGGGCCGCACCGCGCTCAGCAGCCGGCGCAGCTCGAGCATCGCCTCCCGGCCGGCCTGCTCGATCGACCGAAGGGCCTGGCGGGCCTGGTCGGGGCGCTCGTCGAACACGTCGTCGGCGGCGGCGGCCTGGACGACGATCATCGAGACGCTGTGGGCGATCACGTCGTGCAGCTCGCGGGCGATGCGCGCCTGCTCCTCGCCCAGCTCGCGCTGGTGCTCCTCCTCGAGGGCGAGACGCCGGTTGCGGGCGGCCTCACCGAGGGCCCAGGCGCCGATCGAGACGCCCATCGTGAAGGTCGTGTCCTCGACGGTGGTGGTGAAGAAGTTGAGCGCGGAGACGCCGAGCAGGGCGGCGAGGCCGAACAGGGACACGCGCGGCGGCCGGTTGGCGGCGAGCGCGCCGACGGCGAACCAGCCCGGGATCGAGATGACGACCGACGGGAAGAGCAGCTGGAACGGCAGGGCGGCGGCGAGCACGACGGCGGCGGCGCGCTCGGGCGAACGGTTGCGCCAGCGCAGGGCGACGGACTGCGCGACGACCAGGGCGATCCCGATCAGCGTGACCGCCGACGAGTCGTGCTTCCCCTCGTCCAGGACGACGAGCACGAGGAACAGCCCGACGCCCCACGGGATCAGGACATCGGCGACACGCGCGAAGACTCTACGACGACGCATTGCCGGAATCGTGGCCCATCAGGGCGACGACCACATCGGTCTGGAGTATGAATTCAGCATGCTGCGCACGCCGTTTTGCGACCTGTTCGGGATCGAGGCGCCGATCGTCCAGGCGCCGATCTGGCCGGCCACGTCACCCGAGCTGGTGGCGGCGGTCTCGGAGGCCGGGGCGCTGGGCAGCATCGGCGCGGTCAACGAGTCGGCCGCCAACCTGCGTGCCCGGATCGAGCGCGTCCGCGAGCTGACCGACCGGCCCTTCGCCGTCAACCACGTCATCCCCCGCTTGGACGAGGAGGCGTTCGAGGTCACGCTCGAGGCCCGGCCCGCCGCCGTCTCGTTCGCGCTCGGCGTCCCCGGCGACTTGGTCGAGCGCGTCCGCGCGACCGGCGCCAAGGTCATCCATCAGGTCCACACGGTCGCTCAGGCGCGCGAGACCGCCGGGCAGGGCGTCGACGTCGTGATCGCCCAGGGCAGCGAGGCCGGCGGCCAGGGCTACGCGGCGGGCGCCGGTTCGCTGGCGCTGACGCCACAGGTCGTGGACGCCGTCGCGCCGATCCCGGTGCTGCTCGCCGGCGGCGTGGGCGACGGGCGCGGCTTGGCGGCGGCGCTGACGCTCGGGGCGGCCGGCGTCAACGTCGGCACCCGCTTCCTCGCCACGGTCGAGGCCGGGGCGAGCGAGGCGTGGAAGCAGCTGATCGTCGAGTCGGAGTCCGAGGACACGGTCCGCTTCGACACCTGGAGCTCGATCATGCCGGCGAGCGGCTACGAGGTGGTGCCGCGCGTGATCAGGACGGACTTCGTCGCGCGCTGGGAGAGCCAGACCGGCGAGGCGATCGAGCAGGCCGAGCAGCTCCGGGCCGAGATCATGGGGTCGATCCAGCAGGGTCGCCAGCACGAGGTCACCCCGTTCACCGGCCAGATCGCCGGCCTCATCCACGAGCTGCTGCCGGCGGCCGAGATCGTTCGCCGGATGGTGGACGAGGCCGAGCGGGCGCTGGCGGCCGCCGGGCCCTAGGACGCCTCGACCGCCGCCTTGATCGAGGCGGCGAAGTCGTCAGCGCCCTTGCGGGCGGCCCGCAGCGCGAGCGGCGCGAACAGCTTGCCGATGCCGCGCCCCTCGAGCACGTTGTAGACGGTCACGCGCGTGCCGTTGCCGTCTGGGGCGAGGTCGTAGCCGCCCTCGGGCGCCATCACCTGGTTCGTCGAGATCTCCGCCCAGCGGATCCTCGTGGGCGCCTCGAACTCGGTGATCTTGAACTCGCGCTGGGTCTTGACGCCCGCATCCTTGACGGTGCTCTTGTAGATCGTGCCGACGCCGACCGGGCCGTCGGTCGTCTTGGCGATCTCGAGCACGCGCGGGCTGAACTTGGGGTCGTTGGTGCCGTCGGAGAGGAAGGCGAAAACCTCCTCGATCGGACGGTCGATCACGGTGGTGCCCTCGAAGCGGCCGGCCATGGCGCGAATCATAAGATGCGGGCTATGACCGCCCAGATCACAGAGCGCGAGACCCGGCAGATCGACGACGCGAACTCCTCCGGGCGAGTCCCCGCGGTGTTCATCCACGGGCTCTGGCTGCTGCCGAGCAGCTGGGACAACTTCGCCGGACTATTCGAGGAGGCCGGCTACGCGGCGGTCCAGCCGAGCTGGCCGGACGACCCGGAGACGGTCGAGGAGGCGCGCGCAAACCCGGACGTGCTCGCCAAGAAGAACCTCAAGCTGGTCGCCGACCACACCGCCGACGTGATCGGCAAGCTCGACAAGAAGCCCGCCGTGCTCGGCCACTCGACCGGTGGCCTGCTGGCACAGCTGATCGCCGATCGCGGGCTCTCGGCCGTCACGGTCGCGATCGACCCCGGCCCGTTCCGCGGCGTGCTGCCGCTGCCGTTCTCGACCTTGAAGGCGTCGCTGCCCGTGCTGAAGAACCCGGCCAACCGCGGCAAGGCGGTGACGCTGACGTTCGACCAGTTCAAGTACGGCTGGGCGACCGGGATCAGCGACGAGGAGGCCAGGCAGCTCTACGACACGTACCACGTGGCCGCGCCCGGGCTGGCCCTGTCGCAGATGGCCAACGCCAACATCAACCCGTTCACCGAGGCCAAGCTCGACCCGAAGAACCCCGAGCGCGGGCCGCTGCTGATCATCGACGGCGAGAAGGACCACACGGTGCCGTGGGCGATCGCGAACGCCTCGTACAAGCGCCAGAGGCGCAACCAGGCCGTTACGGAGATCGTGCAGATGCCGGGCCGCGGGCACTCGCTGACGATCGACAGCGGCTGGCGCGAGGTGGCGCAGACGGCGCTGGACTTCGTGAAGCGCTTCACCTGACGCTCACCGGGTATCCGGGCGGCATGCTCAGACGCATGCCGTTCTTCAAGCTGCTCGCGATCGGTCAGGCGGTCCTGTTGGCTCGGCGCCACCTCCGGCTGCTCAGCGCGCGTGACCGGCGCCGCCTGGGCCAGCTCGTACGGCGAGGCCCGCGCATGGACGGGCGCGAGCGCACCGAGCTGCGGCACCTGATCGGCAAGCTCGAGCCGCGGGCGTTCGCCGCCGGCACAGCCGACGCGTTCTCGCCGGTACCGCTGCCGCGCTGGCTCGGCGGGAAGCGCGCTAGGGCCTGAACAGGGCGCGCGCCTCGGCCGAGTAGGCGCCCTTGTCGCCGAGGCCGGCGTTGAGGGCGCCGAAGAAGCGCTCACGCGCGTTCGGGCCGAGCGACGCGTTCAGGTCGTAGGCGGAGTAGAGCATGAACAACCGCACGCGGGACCCGACGGCGGGGTCGAGGCGCATGCCGATCACGCTCGCCTTCAGACCCAGCGCCGCCTGGAGGAAGGTCATGTTGACCGGCCAGCCGTAGTTGTCGTTCAGCGCGATCCCGTTGTTCGTGCTGATCCCCCACTCGGTGATGTCGATCGGGATGTTGCCGGGGGCGCCGTTGGCGGCGGTCTGGGCGACGAGCCGGTGCAGCTTGGGCGCCCAGGTGCCCTGTGGGCCGTACGGGTGGACCGCCCAGCCGTCGACGAGCTGGCCGAGGTTGGGGACGGCGTCGAACATGTTGTCGACCCAGGCGGAGGAGCCCGTGCCCCCGTCGTCGGCCTGGGCGAGCAGGCCGACGGGCCGGCCGGTGGCGGCGACGGCGGCGCGCGCCTGGGCGAAGCGGGTCGCGTAGAGGCGGGCGCGATCCTTGTAGGACTGGTCGGCCCAGCTGTCGCCGTACTGGTGCGAGTAGGAGGTCTCGTTGCCGAACTCGATCTGGCGGACGGCCAGGTGGGCGTCCTTGCGTCCGCGCCAGAACGTGCCGCCGGGGCCGAACTCGGCGGCCCAGCCGGCGAGGTTGCGGGCCTCGGCCTCCGTGGGCATGCGGCCCTCGAAGCCGGCGAGAAGGAGCGCCTGGGCGCCGTGGCCGGCGAGGGCGGCGACGCTGCCGCGGATCGCCGCGGCGGGCGTGTTGATGTCGAACTCGATGCGGACGATGTCGGCGCCGAGGCGGGCGGCGGCGACGGCCGAGCGGCCGTGGTCGGCGGTGCCGACGATGCCGGGCCGGAAGCCCCTGACCGAGGGCAGGACGAGCTGCCGCGGCTTCGGTGCGGGCCTGCCGATTCGCGGCTTGGTCCTGAAGCGCTTCGGCGGGGAGAAGAGCCGCTTGCCGCCGCGCCGGCGCGGGTCGACGGCGAGGCGGTACTCGTAGACCACCCCCGCCCGGAGTCCCTTGACGCGCCTCGACAGCGCGAGCCGCTTACGCTTCTTTCCGCAGGCGAAGTGGCGCTTGCGGCTGATCCGGCGCCAGTGGTCGTTGCCGGCCCGGCGCAGCTGCCACCAGACCCGACCGTGCAGGCGCGGCTGCTTGCCGCAGCGGATCTTCGCGCTCACCGTGGCCCCGTGGTGGGTCACGTGGGTGGCGCGAGAGAGCTGGTAGCTGCAGCCCGAGGTCAGCAGCAGGGCAAGGGCGGTGAGAACAGCGGCGTGGCGGCGACGCATACGGTTGCTATCGGGGGCCTCCTGGCAGGGCGCCAAGATCTGGGCGAGGTCTTGCGAACTCTGCGAGGCTTGCCCCGCTGAGACGAACAGGAAACATGGGAACCGTCGTCGTGCTTGCCGCGCTCGCGCTGTTGAGCGTGCCGGCGACGGCAGCCGCGGCGCCGCAGCTGAAGGTCCAGGGCAACCACCTGGTGGACACGCGCGGCGGCGGTCAGACCTTCGTGCCGAGGGGCGTGAACTGGCCGAGCTTCGAGTACGCGTGCAGCGACGGCTACGGCTACTCGAACGTTGCCAGCGCCGAGAAGGTCGGACCGGACGCGGCCGGCGCGGCGCTGATCGCGAGCTGGCACATCAACACCGTGCGGATCCCGCTCAACCAGGACTGCTGGCTCGGGGACGACGGGCTGCCGCGGTTCGGGAAGGCGTCGGGCTACCGGGCGGCGGTGAAGCGGTGGGTGTCGACGCTGCACGACGCGGACCTGGCGGTGGTGCTCGACCTGCACTGGTCGGGGCCTGCCGGCGTGGTGTCGGACGGGCAGCGGGCGTTGCCGGACGACCGCTCCGATGATTTCTGGACCTCGGTGGCGCGGGCGTTCAAGAAGGACCGGGCGGTGATCTTCGACGTCTTCAACGAGCCTTACTCGCGCTACCTGACCGACGGGACGCTGATCTTCGGGCTGACGTGGAACTGCTGGCGTGACGGAGGCTGCGCGGCGCCGGCCAGCGGGGACCGGCAGGCGGTGGACGGGCGGACGTTCACGGCGGTGGGGCTGCCGGCGCTGGTCGACGCGATCAGGGCGACGGGGGCGAAGCAGCCGATCATGCTGGGCGGGGTCGACTACGCGAGCGACCTGCGCGAGTGGCTGGCGAACCGGCCCGCGGACAAGCAGGTGATCGCGAGCTTCCACAACTACGGCGGCCACCTGTGCCACAACCCGCTGTGCTGGGACGAGGTGATCGCGCCGATCGCGGCAGAGGCGCCGGTGGTGACCGGCGAGTTCGGGGAGACCGACTGCGCGACGTCACCGGCGACGTTCATGGACTGGGCCGACCGGCACGGCGTGGGCTACCTGATGTGGGCGTGGTGGGTGCTGCCGGACGTGAACTGCGCGACACTCGCCGTGCTGGCCGACGTCCGCGGGAACCCGCTGGCGCCGAACGGGACGGCGCTGAAGGCGCACCTGGCGGGGCTGGCGCCTCGGGTCACGCTCGCCGCGGCGCGCGTGCAGTCGCTCGACTCTTCCGTCGAGGTCGGCGTGAAGTGCAGCCGCGCCTGCGTGGCACGAGCGAGCGGCCGGCTGAAGGCGGGCAGCCGCAGCTTCCGGCTGAAGACGAGCTTCAAGGCGCTACGTGCGAAGAAGAAGCGAACGCTCGGGCTGAAGCTGTCCCGCAAAGCGCGCCGCGCGGCGGCCGCCGCCCGGGGCGGCGGACGGAAGGTCACGGCCCGGATCACCGTCTTCGGCGACCCGGCGTCGAAGAAGACGCTGTCGGTGACGCTGCACCGCTAGCTGGCTGGACCGCCTGGCCATCCCACGAAGTTGCAGTTAACCGCGCTATAGGGGGCTAATGACAACCTCGTGAGCGAGGCAGCACTTCGCTGCTGGCGGCTAGTCTCGGCGGCATGGCCTACACGACCGCCGAAGGACGCCAGGAGCTGCTCGACGAGCTCGCCGTGGCGGTCGACCGGCTGGGCTTCGCGCTGGCTGCACTCGGAGCGGCGTACGAGCAGCTGGACGAGCGAAACGCGGACCGGCTGGAGGAGGAGCTGTTCGGCCCCGTGCAGGTCGCCTACGGACGGGCAAAGAGCACGCACGCCGGGTTCGCCGAGCGCCACGGCATGCCGGGCCGGGCGTTCGAGGCAGCGGACGCGGGCCTCCCCTCGACGGGAGCGAAGGGGTTCATCGACGAAGCCGTGCAGGCGGTGGCCGAAGCCGACGGCACCCTGGCGGAGCTACAGGACTCGGGGCTCCCGGCGGAGGTCGGCGACCGGGAGCTGCGCGAGGCGCTGACGGGCGTACGCGGACTGCTGGACGGCGTACGGCAGCGGGCGCGCGAGCTGGAGCGGACGCTCGGGCGCTAGCCGGTCGCGCTCGACTCGTCCATGCCGGGCGAATCCGACGTTGAGCACCCTCTGGGTGTCAAACAACCGATTCGCGGGAGTCAGGAACGCCCAGAGGGCACGGAGATGTCCGCCGAGTAGCCAAGCCGTTCGGCCTCATTGACGTCGACGATCTCGCGGCCGAACGGGGTGAGCGAGACCGGAATGAGCTTGAAGTTGGCGAGCCCCAGCGGGATGCCGATGATCGTGAGGCACATCAACACGCCGGTGATGAGATGGCCAATCGCAAGCCACCAGCCGGCGAGCAGGAACCAGATGATGTTGCCGATCAAGGAGGCAACGCCGGCGTCGCCACGACGAATGATCGTCCGCCCGAAGGGCCAGAGGCAGAACGCCGCGATCCGAAACGACGCGATGCCGAAGGGGATCGTGATGATCAGGATGAACATCACGATCCCGGCGATGGCGTAGCCGATGGCCATCAAGAGCCCACCGAAGACGAGCCAGATGATGTTCAGGAGAAGGCGCACAGCGCGACCCTAACGAGCGCGGCAGGTGAGCCGCCGCGCGCCACGAAAGCCCTCGCGATGCCATACGTCTACCTGCTTCGGTGCGCAGACGACAGCCTCTACTGCGGGTGGACGACGGACATCGAGCGTCGGCTGGCGGCGCACCGCGCCGGCACGGCGAGCCGGTACACGCGAAGCCGGTTGCCCGTCGAGGTGGCGGCAGTCATGCCCGTTCCAGATCGCTCAACCGCGCTGCGTGAAGAGGCGCGGATCAAGCGGCTGGGACGGGACGCCAAGTTGGACATCGTCGCACGCCGCGCAGGGGAGAAGGCAGCGCCAGCGGCCATACTCCGTCCATGCCCACCCCGCTGATCGAGTTTCCGGCCGACGATCCCGATCGCGCCCGCCGGTTTTGGCACGGAGTGCTCGGCGTCACCCTCACGCCACGGCACGCCGCGGCCGGATCCGGGTGGCAGACGGACACCGACGGCCTGCGACTCGGAGTCCACGAACGCGGACCGGGCCCCGGCGACACCGCCTCCCTGCCCTACTTCAGCGTCGCCGACCTCGCCGCGACCCTCGAACGCGTCCGAGACCTCGGCGGCTCGATCATCCACCCCGGCGATCGGTGGGCCGTGTGCCGGGACTCCGAGGGCAGCCCGTTCGCGCTCGCCGCCGCGCCCACACCGGTTGACTAGCACCCACGATCGCTTCTCGCGGATTGCGATAGACAGCCACGCCGGGGAGCCGTGCGCGCCTTCGTCCAACCCAGGCATGTCCGTGCTGTTCCTCCAGGCCTGCTCGCCGGCTGTGCGGTCGCCCACAACACGAGTTGGAGCAGCGCTGGCGGCGCGGGCCGCAGCCGGCTTGTTACGTGCCAGCCGTTTGGTCGCCTGCTGCCGTGCCGAAGCGAGGCCCGCGATCCCCTTGACTGGGCGCACATCACCGAACGACCCTCAGAGGGCGATCACGTCAGATCCAGCGCCGGGTGGTCCGCTTGTAGCTCAGGTACTCGTCGCCGAACAGCTTCTCGAGGTAGCGCTCTTCCCGCGCGATCACGCCGTACTGGATCACCAGGGTCGCCGGGACGAGCATCACGAGCGCCCACGGCGCCTCGGCCGCGAGCGTGATCCCGATGTAGGTGATCGCCATCCCGAGGTAGCCGGGGTTGCGGCTGAACCGGTATGGCCCGTCGGTGGCCAGCGCCGTCGATGGCCTATATGGGTTCGCATCCGTGCCGGCCCGCTTGAAGGCGAGCTCGAACGAAACCACCAGCGCCGCCCCCGCGACGATGACGACGGCTCCGATCCAC
>JBQGCL010000092.1:0-2965 GCA_052038485.1 Thermoleophilaceae bacterium
GGTGAGCTGTTCGACGATGCGCACGAAGTTGGGGTGCTCGAGCCCGGAGACGAGGAACGTCCAGCGGTAGGCGCGCCGTTGGTGGGTGCGGATCTCGTCGCGCTCGGCTTCGGTGAAGCGTCGCCCCGTGGCGGCTTGCAGTGCGTCGATGTCAAGCTCGATCTGGTCGCCGAGGAGCCCGTCGACGGCGCCGCCGAGCTCGAGCAGTTGGTCGATCGCCTGCTCCCGCTCGTCTGCGCTGAGCCCGTCGGCGACCTCGTCGATGAGCAGGCTGTCCATCCGTGCGTGGCGGGACTCGTCGATCCAGTGGAAGCGCAGCAGGTCTCGGAACAGCTCGTCGAGGTCGGCCCCGTCTCTGACGTGCTCGGTGTAGTGCAGCTGGGTGAACCACTCGACCATGCTGGTCAGCAGCAACGCCGTGAGGGGCGAGGTGGCGAGCACGGCCCCGGCGACCTGCTCGCGTCCAGGGATCAGCCCACACTGCACACCGAAGCCGGCCTGGAACTGTGCCACAGCCCGGCGCATCATCTCTTGGTGCTTGACCTCCTCACCGGCGAAGTGCAGCAGTGACCACAACCGGGTCTCGTCGCCGTGGACATCGGCGCGGGCGTGGTCGATCACCATCGGCACGATGTACTCCTCGACGAACGCGAACAGGTGGCAGTAGCTGTTGCCGCGGATCTGGTTGAGCATGCGCCGGTCGTCGTCGTCGAGGCAGCCGATCGGTTCGACGCCGGCGATCCGTTCGGGCAGGAACCGCTTCGTGAAGTCGAAGTCGCGCCCGGCGAAGCAGTCGTCGACGGTCCAGGGCTTGGTCTCCGCCGGCTGAAGGCAGGCGGCATAGCTGTAGTCGTGAGTCAACACGGAGCTGTCTCCCTCGATGGTCGGGGTTGCTGGTGGATTGCTCGAGCGTTCGAGCGCGGGTTCGATGCGGCAGGCGGGCACCGTGCGTCGACCGGACAGGTGCCGCCCGTCGGATGCCCGTCGTGGTCTCGGCCTGACGGATTCGCTGCGTGTGCGAGTGCTGGAGTCGCCACGACGGGTGCGGTCTACAATGCAGAACCACGGTCAGATCAGACATCCGTGCTCAGTACGGAACTTCCGAGTCGGCGCGACGCGGATCCGGTCGGCGGCTGACCCGACGTGAGGTGGACGTGCTTGCGGCCCTCGCGGAACGGCTCACGAACGCCGAGATCGCGGCGCGTCTGTTCGTGTCCGAGCGGACCGTCGAATCCCACGTCACGGCCCTGTTGCGCAAGCTCGAGGCGACGAACCGCCGCGAGCTCGCCGACATCGCCAGGCGCGAGCAGTCACTCGATCGGGAGTCGCACCTTCCCGCCCTGCTCGAGTTGCTCGTCGAACCGGCGGGCTTCGTCGGTCGTGTCGACGAGCGCCGCCGGTTGGACGAGCTGTGGGGCCGTTGCGTCGACGGGCCGTCCCGAATCGCGGTGCTCGCCGGTGAGGCAGGGATGGGCAAGAGCCGCCTGGCAGCCGAGTTCGCCGCTGAGGTCGACCGGTCCGGAGGCCGCGTCCTGCTCGGGACGTGCTCCGAGGACACCGAGGCCCCGTTCCAACCCTTCGTTCAGGTGATCGCCGACGACCTGGCTGCGCTCTCGGAGGTCTCCGTTCGGCGCCGGGTGGCCTCCGATGCCGCCGCCCTTGCCCGGATCATCCCCGGCCTCGGGCGACGGGCCGGGGTTGTCGCGGCGGCCGATCCCGACCCGGTGTCGGGGCAGGCGACGATCGCGGCCGCTGTCGGTCGCTACCTGCGGCGAGCTGCCGAGGAAGCTCCGCTGCTGCTCGTCATCGAGGACCTCCACTTCGCCACCGCGACGACCCGGGCAACGGTGCGCCACATCGCCAGCTCGCCGATCCACGCCCCCATGCTGATCCTGATCACCACCCGCGACACCGCACCCGACGTCGATGACCAGATGCGTGTGCTGCTCGGCGATCTCGCCCGAATGCCGGGCGTCGACACCATCGATCTCGGCGGGTTGCCGGCCGCCGATGTCGCCGACCTGCTCGCCCGGCTCGGATCCAGGGCCGACGCCGCGACCGTCACCAACGAGACCGGCGGCAACGCCCTGCTCGTCGTCGAGGTCGCCCGCAGCACTGGCGGCACGCCGGCGTCGCTGCACGCCATGCTCGCCCGCCGGTATGCGCTCGTGACCGACGCCGACCTCACCGTCCTCGACGTCGCCTCGGTCGTCGGGACCGAGTTCGATGCTGACGTCGTCGCTCGCAGCGTGGGCTGCGGTCTCGAGGCCACGCTGGCGAGCCTCGAGCGCATCGCGGCAGCCGGTCTCGGCCACGCCGTGCCCGATCGACCGGGACAGTTCGCGTTCACCCACGCGCTGTTCCGGCGCGCCCGCTACGACGCCATTCCCCCCCACACACGCCTGGTGATCCACCGCGCCGTCGCCGCCACCCTCGCGGCACGGTTGCCCGCCGACGAGGCAGTGCTGCCAGAGCTGGCCCGCCACGCGTCGATCGCCGCGCCACTGGGCAACGCGCCCGAGGCCGTGGACTACGCGACGCTGGCGGCAGCTCGAGCCGAACGCTCGCTGGCGCTCGGCGAAGCCGCGACGCACTATCGCCGCGCGCTCCAGATCGCGGCCATCATCGAGCAACCTCAACCGGACCTCGTCCTCACGCTCACCATCCAGCTCGGCGAGGTGCTCAACGGCATCGGTGACCCGCAGTCCCGCGAGCTGTTGCGGCGCGCCGCCACGATGGCTCGCAACGCCGCCGATCCGGGAGCGCTGGCCAAGGTTGCACTGGCAATGATCCGCTACGGCGGCGTGCCGGCCCCTGGCGCCGACCCCGAGTTCGTCGCCATCGTCGAGGAGGCGCTCCTGGCACTGGGTCGCGAACCCAGCGCGCTCCGCGCCCGGGCGCTCGCCGCCTTGTCGGAGGACGTGACCTTCACCGATCCGGACCGGGCGCTCGACCTCGTGCGCGA
>JBQGCL010000093.1:0-23711 GCA_052038485.1 Thermoleophilaceae bacterium
CGCGGAGCGCCGCGCGCAGCAGGCCGAGCAGGCCGCCGCCGCGGCCGCCGAGGCCGCCGCTCAGGCCCGCCGCGCCGCCGACGAGGCCGGCATGGGCGCCGCCACGGCCCGCGGCGCGCTCGACCGCGGCGGCGCGTACGAGCTACTCGAGCCGCTCGGCACGGATGGCGCCAACGGCAAGCACCGGCCGCTGTTCGAGCGTCCCGCCGAGTCGGCCCCCGAGCGCGAGCAGCGCCCCGGCTTCGACGACGTCGCCAACCCGATGGCGACGATCGGGCTCGACGGCCACTTCCTCCAGCTCAACCAGGCCTTCTCCGACCTCGTCGGCTACGGCGAGTCCGAGTTCGCCGCGGCCACCTGGCCCCCCGTGATGGATCGCGCCAACTTGACCAAGCACCGCGAGCAGATGGAACAGATGATCGGCGGCGCGATCGACTCGGCCGACGTCAACACCGGCTACGTGCACGCGCAAGGCCTGCTCGTGCCGGTCGCCGGGACGATCTCCCTCGTCAGGGAGAACGACGAGCCCGACCATTTCCTGCTCGAAGTTACGCGCTGAGCACGCGCACGCGGAACTCGGCTCTGAAGCTCCCGCCCGGCGGAGCGGAGTTCAGGCCGTCGCCGGAGACGAGCGCGTTCACGGGCGCGGTCATCGGCTCGAAGCAGATGTACGGCTCCGGATCGACGCCGACCGGCGCGTACACCTGCGCGTACGGGTAGCCCTGGCCAAGCTCGACCTCGACCCTGCGGCCGCCGCCCTCGACCGCGAACGTGGCCGAGCCGTCGAGTCCGACGAAGTGGTCGTCGTAGGTGCGCGAGCCGAGCGGTCCCGGCTCGATCTCGACCTGCTCGGTCTCGCCGGTCGGCAAGCCGCGATCGTCCAGCACGGCGCGCTCCCGCACCGGCAACTCCACGCGCCAGTCCTCGCGCGGCACATCGGGGAGCCGAACGTAGGGATGCCAGCCGAACGAGACGGGCACCGACACGTCGCCGGTCGGCAGCAGGATCGTGGCGACCGTGAGCGTGTCCTCGATCAGCTCGGCCTGCACGTGCAGCTCGTGCGGAAACGGGAACGCCGCCATCAGGTCCTCGTGCGCGCCGAAGTCGAGCCGCGCAGCCACCGCCGCCCGTCCGTTGCCCGGCGTCCGCCCGACGACCTCCCAGTAGGGCGAGGCGGCGAGGACGCCGTGGATCGGCAGCCCGTTCCCGTCGAGGTGCACGGGCGAGCTCGCCCCGTCCAGCTCGACCCTGCGTCTGCCGATGGCATAGCTCGTGCCGGCCAGCCGGTTCGCCCATGGATGCAGCAGCGGGATGCCGAAGCTGGAGCCCTTTTCGAGGTACGCCTCCATACCGCCGCGCTGGCCGAGCAGCTCCTCGCCGCGGTGCGCCAGCGAGTAGCCAACCATGCCGGCGCCGGGGGCGAACGCCACGCTGAGGTCGCGTCCGCACGCGACGAGAACGATTCCGTCGAGGCCGGCGACGTGCTCGTCGCGAACCTCGTGCGCAGCCATCTGAGTACCGCTCCTCCAGCCGGATGCGAGTCCGCGGCACACCCTACCGCTAGGCTGGCCGCGCGATGGTGTCGGACAGCGGACTTCTGCCCTGGTATGAGCGCCTGCGGGCCGAGGTGCCCGACCCGGACGTATTCGACGTCCACACCCACATCGGCTTCAACGATCCGGATGGCTACAGCTGCTCGCGCGAGGAGCTGGTCGAGTACCTGAAGCACCTCGACGCCAGCGCGTTCGTCTTCCCCATGCACGAGCCCGGCGGCTACCCGGCCGCCAACGACATGGTCGCCGCGGAGGCCGCCGCCAGCGACGGGCGGCTGTTCGCCTTCTGCCGGCTCGACCCGAACGCGTCTCCGCTCGAGGAGGCGCAGCGCTGCCTCGAGGCCGGCGCGCGCGGGATCAAGCTGCATCCGCGCGCCGAGGGCTTCAACCTCGACCACCCCGCGCTCCAGCCGGTCTTCTCGCTCGCCGACGAGCACCGGCTGCCGATCCTCTGCCACGCGGGCCGGGGCATTCCCGCACTGGGACGCCACTCGATCGAGGTCTGCTCGCGCCACCCTGGCCTTCGCCTGATCCTGGCCCACGCGGGGATCTCGGATCTCGCCTGGATCTGGCGCGAGGCGCCGGCCCACCCCAACCTGTTCTTCGACACGGCCTGGTGGTCGCCCAGCGACGTCCAGGCCCTGTTCGCGCTGGTGCCGCCCGGCCAGATCCTGATGGCGAGCGACGCGCCGTACGGCACGCCCGCGTTCTCCGCGACGATGGCGATCCGCCACGGGCTCCAGGTCGGCCTCGCCCCGGACGCCATCCGCGGCGTGCTCGGCGCGCAGGCACGCCGCCTGGCCGAGCGTGAGGACCCGCTCGACCTCGGCCCCGCCCCAGGCATCGAGTCGCTCTCGCGCGACCCGCTGCTGGAGCGCGTCTACTCGTTCCTGCTGAGCGCGATCGGGCAGATGTTCGCGGGCGTCGACCCGAAGGAGACGCTGGCGCTCGCGGCGCTCGCCTGCGACGTCGCCGAGCGCGACGAGCGCGCCGCGCTGTACGACGCGATCCTGGCGCTACTCGACGCGCGCGCGAAATACGACCCGACCGGCGACGGGCGGCCGTCCCGGTTCGCCCCCGGCATCCACCTGATCATCGTCGCCGCCGCGCTCGCCCGAACCCCCGACGTCCCGCTCCCCGACGAACCGTTGAGTTTTCAGGATGAGGGGCCGGGTAGCGACCCGAAGAGGGTCGCCCGGAACCAGCAGGCGGACCAAACGGGACGCCGCTGGTGACGGTCGGCCCCCACTTACGTCGCGGCGCCAGCGGCGGACAGCCGGTCGAGCGAGCGCCGTAGCAGGCGCGACACGTGCATCTGGGAGATTCCGACGGCGGCGGCGATCTCGGCCTGCGTCCAGTCCCGCTCGAAGCGCAGCCGCAGAATCAGCCGGTCGCGCGGCGGTAGCGCGGCGAGCGTCCCGCGCAGCGCCTCGCCGAGCTCGACCAGCTCGTAGCCGGGGTCCTCGTCGCCGAGGGTGCCGGCCTGGGTCCACTCCTCGTCATCGCCGCCCGCCGCCCGTGGCGCGTCCAGCGAGGTCGCCTCGTATGCGGTCGCCGCCTCCATCGCCTCGAGCACCTCCTCCACCGACACCCCGATCGCCTCCGCCACGTCGCGCGGGCGCGGCGCGCGGCCGAGCTTGGCCGGGAGCGCGCCGAGCGCCTCGTTCACCTTCAGCGCCAGCTCCTGGGTGGCGCGCGGCACGCGCATGGCCCAGCCCTTGTCGCGGAAGTGACGCTTGAGCTCGCCGACCATCGTTGGCAGCGCGTAGCGCGCGAAGCCGTTGCCGACCTCGGGGTCGTAGCGGTCGATCGCCTTCAGCAACCCGAGGCAGGCCACCTGGGTGAGGTCGTCGATCAGCTCGCCGGAGTGGCGGTAGCGCAGCGCGAGCTGGCGCGCGACCGGCATGAACCGAACCGCGAGCTCCTCGCGGGCGTCGAGGTCGCCCTCGAGGTGATAGCGCCCCAGCAGCTGCTCGTCGGAGGGTGCCGCAACAGCAACTGCCACATTCCGAGTATCACCCTTGTGGCGGGCAGCAAAACCTGACCGGTTACACGCCGGTCAGGTGATCGAAGCGGCGTCGTCGACCATCTCGAGCCGCTCCTCGAGGCGCGTGATCGTGAACACGCGCTGCACGGCGTCGGGTCCGCGGACGACCACCATCCGGCGGCCCTCCTGGCGCGCCCGCTCGTCGGCCGTGACGATGCACCGCAAACCCGTCGAGTCGAGGAAGGTCAGCTTCGAGAGGTCGACCACGACCGTGGCCGGCGAGGATGCCTCGATCCGGCGCAGCTCCTCCTGCACCTTCGCCACCGTCGACAGGTCGAGCTCGCCCACGAGAGCGAGGTGCACGAGCCCGTTCCGGTCCTCGGTCCTTACGTCGAGGATCTCCACCTGGGTGCAACCTAGCGGAGTCCCGCCTTCTTAGCGAGTTGCCAGGCAAACGCGAGCTGCACGCCCGCGAACGACAGCTCCAACGCCCGTTCCGGCACCGCGTTGGCGAGGCCCACGCCGGCGAGCACGCCCAGCGGTGACAGGACGCCGATCACGAGTCCGTCGCGCAGCCTGACGTTGCCGTAGCCGCGCTGGCGCCAGGTGCCCACCGTGGAGACGAGCACGATGGCCACCAGCGAGGTCGCCTCCGCACCGAGCTGGGACTGATCGGCGAACACGACGAGCGCCGGCACGAACAGCACGCCGCCGCCCACACCGACCAGTCCGCCCGCCATCCCGGCGGCGATGCCCAGCGCGACCAGCCCGGTCCAGTCGAGAGCCTCCATCGTCAGAAGATCAGGACCGCGGCCGAACCGACCAGCAACACCACGAACGCCCCCGCGACCGCGCGCTCGGACAGCCGCTGCTGGAGCGCCGTGCCGAGCACGACGCCCGCCACGCCGGGCACGCCGATCGCGATCCCGAGCCAGAGGTCGACGTTGCCGTAGATCGCCTGGGTCGCGGCCGCGAGCGTGCCGATCACGATGATCGCGGTCAGCGAGGTGCCCGTCGCCTCCTTCTGCTCGTAGCCCATCCAGAGCACCAGCAGCGGGACGATGATCGTGCCGCCACCTACGCCGAACAACCCGCTGAACGCCCCCGCGGCCGTGGCGATCGCGCCGAGGCGCAGCAATCGTGACGACATCGCGGGGCATACTACGGCCGGTGTCCGCTTTCGCATCGGAGGCGCTACCGGAGGCGCTCGCGCCGCTGACGGCCGACCCGTCGCGGGCGGCCGTCTTCTGCGACATCGACGGCGTCCTGGCCCCGATCGTCGGGCGAGCCGAGGACGCATCGGTGCGGCAGGAGACGTCGCTGCTGCTGGGCCGGCTGGCGCGCCGTTACGCGCGCGTGGCGTGCGTATCCGGCCGCTCGGCGACCGAGGCACGGCGGCTCGTCGGTGTGGGCGGGATCGTCTACGCCGGCTCGCACGGAGCCGAGCTGCTCGAGCCCGGGTCGGCCAGGCCGCGCGTGAACCCGGCCTTCAAGAGCTGGGAGGGGCGCGTGAAGTCGTTCGTCGCCGAGCGCGACAATCCCGATCTGCGGCGCCTGCGCGTGCGCATCGAGGACAAGGGTCCGATCGTGGCGCTGCACTGGCGCGGCGCGCCCGACGAGGACGCTGCGCTGGCGCGGGTGGAGGAGCTGGCCGCCGAGGCCGAGGCGGCCGGGCTGGCGACCCACCGGGGGCGCAAGGTGCTCGAGCTGCGTCCGCCGGTGCCGTTCGACAAGGGCCGGGCCGTGCGCGACCTGATCGAGCCTGTCTCCGTGCGAACCGCGATGTTCGGCGGCGACGACTCGACCGACCTCGACGCCTTCGACGCCCTCGAGCAGCTGGTCGATGAGGGCGCGCTGGACGCCGGCGTGCGCGTGGGCGTCCGCTCGGACGAGGGGCCGCCCGCGATCGTCGAGCGCGCCGACGTGGTCGTCGACGGGGTCGAGGGCTTCGCCCGCGTGCTGGCCATCCTCGCCGAGCCGTGAGGTTCCGCGACCTGCTGCGGGTGTCCGTGCTGCTGTTCGGCGGCACGGCGACGGCGCTGGCCGTCGTGTCGGTCGTCGGCGCCGCCCAGGAGGACACGAACACGCTCGTGTACGTGGCCGCGGTCTGGTGGTGCGTCGCCACGCTGATCGGGCTGTGGCTCGGCCGGCGCCCGGACACCACACCCGGGATCGCCACGCTGCTGGCCGACGCGCGCACCACCAACTCGCTGCCCGAGCTGGAGCCCGGCACCGTGCTGTTCAACCGGCTCTGGCCGCTGATCGTGCTCGGCATCGTGTCGGCCGTGGTCGGCTTCTTCGTCCCGCAGGTCCCGGCCATCGCGACCGGCTACTGCCTGCTCGTGGCGCTGCTCTGGCGCCACCAGTCGCGCGCCGTCGAGGCGATCGAGGGGCGCGACGGCGTTGAGTTCTGGCTCGACCGCAGCTCGCCGCTGGGCCGCCCCCAGCTGCTGCGCCTTCCCGGCCTGCGCCGCGTCGCGCCCGAGGAGCCGGCTTAGCGGCGCGAGCGCTTGCGCAACTTGTCGAGCTCCTTCCACGGCCGCGTGTTCGCCACCTGCTCCGCCGTCAGCCAGGCGCGCCGCGCCGTCGCCACGCCGTAGGGCATGTTGCCCAGCCGCTCGGGCCAGTGGGCGTCCGAGTCGATCACCAGCGTCACGCCGGCCTCGCCGGCCGCCTTCGCGTAGACGTCGTTGAGGTCGCGCCGGTCGGGGTTGGCGTTGATCTCGAGGAAGGTGCCGGTCTCGACGGCCTTGGCGATCACGCGGTCGATGTCGATCGGGTAGGGCGCGCGGCGCTCGATCAGCCGCCCGGTCGGATGCCCGATCGCGTCGACGAGCGGGTGCTCCATCGCGCGCAGCATGCGCTCGGTCTGCTCCTCCTCCGAGAGCCGGAAGGAGGTGTGCAGGCTGGCCACGATCCAGTCGAGCTGCTCGAGCACCGAGTCCTCGTAGTCGAGCGAGCCGTCGAGCAGGACGTTCGTCTCGGTGCCGGCCAGTACCTCGATCCCCTTCACGTCGAGGCCGTGGATGTGCTCGACCTGGCGCAGCAGCTGGTCGGGTGGGACGTCGTCGCCGAACCCGTGGCTGGCCGAGTGGTCGGTGATCGCAACGTACTCGTAGCCGCGCTCGCGCGCCGCCTCGACCATCTCCTCGATCGACGCGCGGCCGTCCGAGGCGACCGTATGCATGTGCAGGTCGCCGCGGATGTCGTCCAGCTCGATCAGCTCCGGCAGCTTGCCCTTGCGCGCCGCCGCCAGCTCGCCCCGGTCCTCGCGGAGCTCCGGCGGGATCCACTGCATGCCGAGCCGCTCGTAGACCTCCTCCTCGGTGCGGTAGGCGATCGACTCGCCGCTCTCGTCGTCGGAGATGCCGTACTCGCTCACGTGCAGGCCCTGCTTGACGGCCGCCGTCCGCAGCGCCTCGTTGTGGCGCCCCGACCCGGTGAAGTGCTGGAGCAGGTTGCCGAACGCCTCCGCCGGGACGATGCGCAGGTCGACCGACAGACCGGAGTGGGTGAGCACGCGCGCTCCGGCGGGGCCGGAGTTCTGGACGACGTCGATCGCCTCCGATCCGCAGAACGCCGCCACGAGGGCGTCCGGGTCGCTCGACGCGGCGACGATGTCGAGATCCTTGACGTCGTCGGCCCAGCGCCGCGCGCTGCCGGCCAGCTCCACGTCGAGCGCCGTCGGGTGGTCGCGCAGCAGAGCGACCAGCTCGTCGCCCACGGTGAGCGCCTTCGACAGCAGCACGCGCACCTTGGGTTTGCCGTCCTCGCCGGCGGCGAGCGCGGCCTTGACGTTCTCCTCGGCCTTGGCGCCGAAGCCCGGCACGTCCTTCAGCCGTCCCTGCTCGGTCGCCACGCGCAGGTCCTCGATCGACTCGACCCCGAGCGTGTCGTAGAGCAGCCGCGCGCGCTTCGGGCCGAGCCCCGGGATGCGCGTGATCGCGACCAGGCCTGAGGGGATGCGCGCCTTGAGCTTGACCGCCGACGGGATCGCGCCCGTCTCGAGCAGCGCGTCGATCTTCTCGGCGATCGTCTTCCCCACGCCGGGCAGCTCCTCGACGCGGCCCTGGCGGGCCATCTCCTCGACCGACACGCCCGCCTCGCGGATCGCCTTGGCAGCGTTCCGGTACGCCCCGACGCGGTACACGACCGCGCCGTCGAGCTCGTACAGGCTGGCAAGCTCCTCGAACGCCTCCGCTATCTCGCCGTTGCGCACCGAAGCTAGGGTACGCGGCTTGTGCTCAGCACCTGGCTGATCCTCCCCACCTACAACGAGGCGGACAACCTCGAGCCGATGGTGCAGGCGGTCCTGCCGCGCCTCGCCGAGCGCGGCGGTGACCCGCGGATCCTGATCGTGGACGACGCCTCGCCCGACGGCACCGGGGAGATCGCCGACCGCCTGGCGTCCGAGAACGCCGAGGTGAGCGTCCTGCACCGGGTCTCCAAGGACGGGCTCGGGCGCGCCTACCTGGCCGGCTTCCGGGCCGCGCTCGACGGCGGCGCGGACCTGGTCCTCCAGATGGACTGCGACTTCTCGCACGACCCGGCCGACGTGCCGCGCCTGATCGCCGCCAGCGGCTCGGCCGACGTGGTTCTGGGCTCGCGCTACGTGCCCGGCGGCGGCGTCGAGAACTGGGCGCTGCGGCGGCGCATCCAGAGCCGCGGCGGCTGCGCCTACGCGCGCCTGATCCTCGGCGTGCCCGTGCGCGACCTGACCGGCGGGTTCAAGTGCTGGCGCCGCGGGGCGCTGGAGGCGATCGACTTCGACGGCGTCGACGCCCACGGGTACGGTTTCCAGATCGAGATGACCTACCGCGCGATCAAGGCCGGTCTGACGGTGACCGAGGTGCCGATCGTGTTTCGCGAACGGCGGGAGGGGCAATCCAAGATGACGGCGTGGATCACGCTCGAGGCGGTCTGGAAGGTGCCCGCCCTGAGACTCCGCGGGTGACGCTATACTTTGTATAGCTTTGGACGAGCGAAAGGGAGCCGAAATGGCGGGAGCGATCAACGAGGTGACGGACAGCAATTTCCAGGCAGAGGTGCTCGAGGCCGACAAGCCGGTGCTCGTGGACTTCTGGGCTCCCTGGTGTGGTCCGTGCCGGATCGTCGCCCCGCATCTCGAGGAGCTCGCCGGTGAGCGCGAGGATCTGCGCATCGTCAAGCTGAACGTCGACGAGAACCCGCAGGTCTCGGCTCAGTACGGCGTCATGTCGATCCCGACGCTGCTGCTCTTCAAGCACGGCCAGGTCGCGCACCAGATCATCGGCGCGCTGCCGAAGAGCCGGCTCGTGCAGGAGATCGAGCCGGCGCTCGCGGCCTAGCGCCGCAGCTGGTCACCCCCGGCGGCGGGGGCTTACGATGCGCCGCCGATGGTCGACGTCGACAGCGGGTCGTTCCTAACGATCGTCGTAGTAGCCGCGCTCGCCGCCCTGGCGGCGGGGCTGCTCGCGCGCTGGATCGTCATCCCGGTCGTGGTGCTCGAGATCCTGCTCGGGATCGTCGTCGGGCCCGAGCTGCTCGACCTTGCGCAGCCCGACGACTTCATCGACTTCTTCTCGAACCTCGGGCTCGGGATGCTCTTCTTCTTCGCCGGCTACGAGATCGAGTTCGACCGGATCCGGGGCGAGCCGCTCAAGCTGGGGGCGATCGGATGGCTCCTGTCGCTGGCGATCGCGTACACGCTCGGCGGGCTGCTGGCGCTCGCCGGAGTCGTCCTGTCGCTCGTGTTCGTCGGCTCGGCGATGGCCACCACCGCCATCGGGACGCTGATCCCGATCCTGCGCGACGCGGGCGAGCTGCGCACGCGCTTCGGGACATATCTGCTCGCGGCCGGGGCGATGGGCGAGTTCGGCCCGATCCTGCTGATCACGCTCGTGTTCTCGACGAAGAACCCGGCCTCGGAGGCGGCCATCCTGATCGCCTTCATCCTGATCGCGGTGATCGGCGGCATCGTCGCCGTGCGGTCGACGGTGCGCGGCTGGGATCTGTTCGAGCGGACGCTCGAGACCAGCGGCCAGCTGGCGATCCGGATGACCGTGGTGATCGTCTTCGCGCTGGCCGCGCTCGCCTCGTCGCTGGGCCTCGACCTGCTGCTCGGCGGCTTCGTCGCGGGGATCATCCTGCGGCTCGCGCTGCGCGGGCGCGAGGTGACGACGCTCGAGTCGAAGCTGACCGCGGTCGGCTACGGCTTCCTGATCCCGTTCTTCTTCGTGGTCAGCGGCGTCAAGCTCGACCTCGACGCGCTAACCGAGGACCCGATTCAGTTCCTCAAGGTCCCGCTGTTCGTCTGCCTGTTCCTGATCGTTCGCGGCGGACCGGTGCTGCTCCTCTACCGCGGTGTGATGGACCTGCGCGAGCGTCAGTCGCTGGCGCTGCTGGTCTCGACCGAGCTGCCGCTGGTGGTGGCGATCACGACGATCGCGGTCGAGGAGGGCCATATGCACTCGTCGACCGCCGCCAGCCTCGTAACCGCGGCGATCATCTCCACGGCGATCTTCCCGATCCTCGGGCTACGCCTGCGGGGAGACCGGCTGACGCCGGCTCAGTAGCCGGGTGCGGGCTTGTCGCCCGCCAGCTCGCGCTCGCGGCGCGCGCGGTAGGCGGCCCCGGCTGCCCCCAGGATCGCGCCGCCGATCGTCGTCACGAAGACCAGTCCCGCCTGCGGGTCGCCGAGGTAGGCCACCGGCTCGTCGTCGAGGATCTCCAGCCCGAGCAGGATGAAGCTGCCGTACACGAGCCCGCCGAGGGCGCCGCGGACGAGCCCCTCGTCGGTCGTACGGTGCTCCATCCCGCCGACGAAGCCGCCGGCGATGGCGATCGGGCCGACCATGACGTAGTAGACGATCTCGTTCCAGGCCAGCGCGAAGCCGGTCAGGATCCCGAACACCATCGTCACGACGACGGCGCCGATGATCTGCTCCACCGGGCTGCGATCCTCGAACGCTGGCGGCAGCGGCATCGTCGGGCCAGACTACTGGCGACTTACGGCGATCAGCAAGGGCCTGCCTTCGATCTCGGCGCGGGCGGCGTCGCCGTTGGCGCCGTCGTAGCTGACCGAGGTGGCGAGCGTCTCGCCCGCCACGTAGTCCTCGTGCGCCCGCGTGGCGGCGAGCAGCTCCTCGTCGCCGCCGAGCGTGAGGGTGATCCGGTCCTCCACGTTCAGCCCGGCCGTCTTGCGGGCGGTCTGGACGGCGTGCACGACCTCGCGCGCAAGCCCCTCGCGCCGCAGCTCGTCGTTGAGCTCCAGGTTGAGCGCCACGGCGTGCGTGCCGGAGCGCTCGACCTGGTAGCCCTCGAGCGGCTGGAGGGCGATCTGGACGTCGTCCGGGCCGATCTCGTGCTCCTTGCCGTCGACGTTGATCCCGGCCCGGGCGCCGTCGCGCAGGCGGGCCGGGTCGAGCGCGGCGACCGCCGCCGCGACCTGGGGCATCTGCTTGCCGAAGCGCGGCCCGAGCGCGCGGTAGTTCGGCTTGACCTCGAAGTGGCCCAGCTCGTCGGCCTCGGCGACGTAGCGGATCGCCTTCACGTTGAGCTCCTCGGTCACGAGCCGCTGGAGCCCCTCGATCGCCTCGCGCTCGCGCTCGGCCGCGACGACGACGGCCTCGCGCAGCGGCTGGCGCACCTTCAGCTTGGCGTGGGCGCGCGCGGCACGGCCCAGCTCGACGGCGTCGCGCACGACCTGCATCGCCCACTCGAGCTGCTCGTCGCGCTCGCCCGGCTCGGGGAAGTCGCACAGGTGGACCGACGGCTCGGAGCCGTCGAGGTTCTCATAGATCGCGTCGGCCACGAACGGCGTCAGCGGGGCGAGCAGCTTGGCGACCGTGACGAGGCAGTTGTGCAGCACCGCGAACGCCGCCGGGTCGCCGTCCCAGAAGCGCCGGCGCGACAGCCGCACGTACCAGTTCGACAGGTCGTCCACGAACTCGGCGATCGCCCGGCCGGCGAACGTCGTGTCGTAGTCCTCCATGCGCTCGGTCACGCGCTCGGTGGTGGCGGCCAGGCGCGACTCGATCCAGCCGTCGAGCTCGTTGCGCTCGGCGTCCGCGGCCGGCTCCTCGATCCCGTTCACGTTCGCGTACAGCACGTAGAACGCATACGTGTTCCAGAGCGGCTTGAGGAACAGGCGCACGGACTCGCCGACGGTCTCCACCGAGAAGCGGTAGCCGTCCCAGGGCTGCTTCGAGGTGAAGTAGTACCAGCGGAAGGCGTCCGCGCCGTGGGTGTCGAGCACCGCCCAGGGCGACACCACGTTGCCCTTCGACTTGGACATCTTCTGGCCCTCGGTGTCGAGGATCAGGCCGAGGCAGAGGCAGGTCTCGTAGGAAGAGCGGCCGAACAGCAGCACCGACACGGCGAGCAGGGAGTAGAACCAGCCGCGCGTCTGGTCGAGCGCCTCGCAGATGTAGTCGGCCGGGAAGTTGTCCTCGAACTCGCGCTCGTTCTCGAACGGGGCGTGCCACTGGGCGAACGGCATGCAGCCCGAGTCCCACCAGACGTCGATCAGGTCGGGCACGCGGCGCATCTCGCCGCCGCACTGCTCGCACTTCAGGACGACGTCGTCCACGAACGGCCGGTGGACGTCGTCGGGCGGCGTGCCGCCGCGCTCGCGGATCTCCTCCAGCGAGCCGACGCAGACGATGTGGTCGGCGTCGTCCACGCAGCGCCAGATCGGCAGCGGCGTGCCCCAGTAGCGCTCGCGCGAGAGCGCCCAGTCGACGTTGTTCTCGAGCCACTTGCCGAAGCGGCCGTGCTTGATGTGCGGCGGGTGCCAGTCGATCGTCTCGTTGGCGGCGAGCAACTCGTCCTTCATCGCCGTCGTGCGGACGTACCAGTTGGTCTTGGCGTAGTAGATCAGCGGCGTGTCGCAGCGCCAGCAGTGCGGGTAGGCGTGCTCGTACTCGCCTGCGTGGAAGAGGCGGCCGGACTCGCGCAACGCCTCGACGATCGGCGCGTCGGCGTCGCGCACGTACATGCCGGCGAACGGGCCGGTGCGCTCGTCGAAGGTCCCGTCGGCTCGGACCGGGTTGTGGATCGTCAGGCCGTTCTCGGTGGCGAGCCGGAAGTCGTCCTCGCCGAAGGCGGCGCCGGTGTGCACGACCCCGGTGCCGTCGGCGATCGAGACGAAGTCACCGGGCAGCACCGTGTGGCCCTTCTCGCCGTAGTCGGACAGGTAGGGAAAGGGAGGCTCGTAGCGCAGGCCGAGCAGCTTCGACCCGGGGAAGCGCTCCTCGACCGTCGCCTCCTCTCCGAGCACCCGCTCGACCAGGGCCTCGGCCAGGATCAGGACCTCGTCGCCGACCCGCGCCCTGACGTAGGTCACGTCGGGGTCGACCGCGATGGCCGCGTGCGGGACCAGCGTCCACGGCATCGTCGTCCAGGCGAGCAGCGACACGTTCGGCTCGTCCAGCAGCGGAAAGCGCACGTAGACGCTCGGGTCGATCGTGTCGCGGTACCCGAGCGAGACCTCGTGCGAGGACAGCGCCGTGCCGTCGCGGGTGCAGTACGGCACGACCCGGTAGCCCTCGACGAGCAGGCCCTTGTCGAAGACCTGCTTGAGCGACCACCAGACCGATTCGACGTAGCTGTTGTCGAGCGTGAAGTAGGCGTCCTCCGTGTCGATCCAGAAGCCGATCCGCTCGGTCAGGCGCCCGAACTCGTCGACGTAGCGAAGCACCGACTCACGGCACTTGGCGTTGAACTCGGCCACGCCGTAGCGCTCGATGTCGGCCTTCGAGGTGAAGCCCAGCTCCTTCTCGACCTCCAGCTCGACCGGCAGGCCGTGGCAGTCCCAGCCACCCTTGCGCGTGACCTGGTGGCCGCGCATCGTCTTGAAGCGCGGAAAGACGTCCTTGAACACGCGCGCCAGGACGTGGTGGCTGCCGGGCGGCCCGTTGGCCGTGGGCGGTCCCTCGTAGAAGACGAAGCGCGGCGACCCCTCGCGGCGGCGCACCGATTCGTGGAAGACATCGCGCTCGCGCCAGCGCTCGAGCACGGTTCGCTCGAGCTCGGGGAAGTTCTGTCCGGAGTCAACGGGGGTATACCGAGCCACAGGTGGCGTCGATTCTAGGCGCGACCTGCTAACACTCCGGATGAATCGCCGAATCGCCGCCGGCACCCGGCCGGAGGCGAGCGGGGGACCCAAGTAGTTTGGGGCTAACCGGCCACAGAGCCGGCGCGCAACCTTTCCTGTGCGAGCCCGACAGCTAACCCCGTAGGCCGTTGGAAAAGGGGATTTAGCTTTGAGCCGCCTCCCGGTCGCCCTCCTGACCGGTCTCCTCACAGCCGTCGTTGTCGCGCTCCCGGCCGCCGCCAGTCCACAGTCGGACGCGATCAGCCAGCTCAACCAGATACGTGCCTCGAACGGGCTGCCCGCGCTGCGGGCATCCGAGTCGCTCTACCGCTCGTCGACCAGGTACGCGCGGAAGATGATCGACACGGACTACTTCGGGCACGCGTCGCGGATCGCCGCGAGCAGCGCCTTCGGGCGCGTCGGCGAGACGCTCGAGATGCACTCCGGCTGGAGGCCCAACCCGTCCGAGACGATCACCGAGTGGATGAACTCACCCGGCCACCGGGCCGTGCTGATGTCGCGCGCCTACCGCTGGGTGGGCATGGGCATCGCGCGCGGGAAGATCGGCTCGCGGCTCGTGACGGTCTGGGTCGCCCACGTGGGGGCGCGGCGCTAGCGCCCTAGGCCGCCAGCTTCCGGCACAGCTCCGCCAGCGAGCGCTTCTCGCCCTCGTCGAGGGCGCCGAACGCGCGCGTGACGCGGTCCGAGTGCTCGGGGAACAGCCGCTCGACCAGCTCGCGGCCGGGCGCGGTCAGCTCGACGACGACGATGCGCCGGTCGGCCGGGTCGCGGCGGCGGCGCACCAGCAGCCGCTCCTCGAGCGTGAGCGTGACCTCGGTGGCGTTCGCCTTCGACCACCCGAGGCGCCGGCGCAGCGTGCGCAGCTCGAGTGAGCCGCCGGCCGTGGTGAGCACCACGAGCACCGAGAACCCGGCGGCGGTGACGCCCTCCCGGATCAGCTCAGCGGCAATGCGGCGGCGCACGGCCGCCTCAGCGCGCAGCAGCGCCTGAAGCGCACGGTGCGCAAGCGGATCGCCGAGCTCCAGCGACATCCCGGCGGCACGATAGGCCGGGTGCCGGACGGTCTGGGGGCCTTTTAGCCCGCCTTGCGGACGCTTGCCACGGCCGGGCGGCGCGGCGCCGCCTCCTCGGCCGCCTCGCCGAGGGCCGGGGCCTGCTCGATGCGGCCGCTGTCCACGTAGCCCTTGAGCCGCTCGACCGCCTCGATCGGCGACCCGCCGAGCGACGGGATGCCGTGGTCGCCGGTGACGGGCATCGCCTCGCGGTACTCGAACACCGGCGCGGCCGAGCCGACCTGGCGCACCGTGTAGACGAGCCGGCCGACCACCTCGAGGGTGGCCTCGCCGCCGCAGAACACGAAGGCCGTCGGGTCGAGGGCGCGGATCGCGCGCACGACGCGCTCGGGGGGAAGGTTGAAGGCGAGCAGCAGCGTCCGGAAGCCGGCCCGGCGCAGGCCCAGCTCGAGCGCCTGCACGTGCAGCGACTCCAGGTCGAGCCGCGGGCTCGAGTCGAACAGCAGCACGCCCTGAGAGCGGCTCGCCGGCGGCGCCACGCGGCGCGATGCGTACAGCCAGCCGGTGCTCCAGCGGAAGGCGAGCTCGCGCTCGGCCTCGCGGTTCTCGCGGTCGCTGGCCAGCTCGAGCGCCGGGAGCAGCACCTCCTCGACGCTGCGCTCGATCGAGCGCACGGCGAGGCTCTCCTCCATGACGCGGTCGGCCAGACCCTCGTCGAAGTGGTCCCAGGCGTCCAGCAGGCGGCTGGGCGTGCTCGGCCCCTCGCCGCGCTGGCGCGCCAGCTCGATCGCGGAGGAGATGTTGTGGGTCTCCAGCAGCGCCCGCCGCAGCGACTCGAGCTCGGCCAGGTCGTACTGGCGGTGGCCGCCCTGGGTGCGACGCGGCTTCGGGTAGCTGAACCGGCGCTCCCAGCTACGCAGCGTGTTGGGGCTCACGCCGAGAAGTTCCGCCGCAGCATTTGTCCTGATTCCGCTCACATCGCCTCCGTCTCGTGCTTAGTCGCACCTGACGCCCTCGAGTTGAGGGCGGAATGCGTTCTTGCACGGGTTTTCGGCCGGAGCCCCAGCATCTTGAGTGGTTTTTTCTGCCGTCTGGACGTTTGTTGCGCAACCGGTGCAGTGGTTCTTGCACCGATCTGGTCGGATGCGCCGGCCGTCAGCGGCGGCCGAAGCGCGACGGCTGCACCGACACGAGCGCCGCGCGCGGCGGTTCGCACGTCATCACGCGCGCCGCCAGCATGCCGAGCTTCTCACCCTCGCCCGAGCGCACGCGCAGCGGCAGGTCGACCGGCTCGCGCGGGCTCTGCGCGGCCAGCGCGGCGTAGCGGGCCACCTGCTCGTCGCCGAGCGGGCAGGTCACGACGTCCAGCAGGTGCTCCCCAACCAGCCCCTCCTGGGGGCCGAAGACCGCCTCCCCACCCGCGCTGACCGCGGTGACGGCGAGGTCGTAGGTGCAGATCAGGAAGGCCTCGCCGGGGAACGCGTCCTCGCGGCAGCCGAGCAGCACGCCCTCCTCGCACTCGCCGCAGACGCGCCGGCCGGGCGCGGCGGCGGGGGTCCCACAGCGTGAGCAGAAGCGGGTTGAGGGCTCGAGGTGCGGAAGGGCGGACATCAGCCGATCAGAACATGGAAAGCCGCGCCGCGCCCGGGCCTGCCGGGCACTGCACGACTTGCGCCCGATAGCCTCCATGGACATGGCGATTCGGCAGGAGTTGTGGGGCTCGGAGACGAGCAAGGCGGTCGAGAACTTCCCCGTGTCGGGCGAGCGCGTGCCGGCGCCTGTCGTGCACTGGCTCGGCCGGATCAAGGCGGCCGCCGCGCGCGTGAACGCGGAGCTTGGCCTGCTCGACGCGGACGTGGCCGAGCGGATCGCTCGCGCCGGCGACGAGGTCGCGGCCGGCGAGCACGACGATCAGTTCCCGATCGACGTCTTCCAGACCGGCTCGGGCACCTCGTCCAACATGAACGCCAACGAGGTGATCGCCAACCTCGCCGGCGACGGCACCCACGCCAACGACCACGTCAACATGGGCCAGTCGTCGAACGACGTCTTCCCCTCGGCGGTACACCTGGCGGCGGTCGACGCGGTCGAGGCGGAGCTGCTGCCCGCGCTCGAGCGGCTGGCCGGCTCGCTCCAGCGCAAGGCCGACGAGTTCGCCGACATCGTCAAGGCCGGCCGCACCCACATGATGGACGCGGTGCCGGTGACGCTGGGCCAGGAGTTCGGCGGCTACGCGGCGCAGATCACGCTCGGGCGCGACCGCGTGCGCTCCGCGCTCGGCCGCACGGCGGAGATCCCGCTCGGCGGCACCGCTACCGGCACCGGGCTCAACACACACCCCGAGTTCGCCGAGCGCGTGCGCGAGAAGCTGGGCCTGGGCGAGGCGCCGCGCGACCGTTTCGAGGCGCAGGCCAACCGCGACGCCCTTGTCGAGCTGCACGGCGCGCTCAAGGTGGTTGCCGTGTCGCTCACCAAGATCGCCAACGACCTGGTGCTGATGGGCTCGGGCCCGCGCACCGGTTTGGTCGAGCTCCAGCTGCCCGAGCTCCAGAAGGGCTCCTCGATCATGCCGGGCAAGGTCAACCCGGTGATCCCCGAGGTCGTGCTGCAGGTGGCGGCGCAGGTGATCGGCAACGACACCGCCGTGACGGTCGCGGGAACGCAGGGCGCGTTCGAGCTGAACGTGCGCGTGCCGGTGATCGCGCGCAACCTGTTCGAGTCGATTCGCATCCTCACCTCCGCGAGCAAGCTGCTGGCGGAGAAGTGCGTGGACGGCGTGGAGCCCAACGAGGAGACGCTGCGGCGCAACGCCGAGTCGACGCCGGCGATCGCGACGGCGCTCAACCCGCACATCGGCTACGACCGCGGGACGGAGATCGTCAACGAGGCGGTCGCGTCACGCCGGACGATCCGCGAGGTGGCGCTCGAGAAGGGCGTGGACGAGGAGACGCTCGACAAGGCGCTCGACCTCCGCGCGATGGCGCGCGGGTCGAAGACCTAAGAGAGACGATCCGGGGCTCGCGCCCCCGGGCCCCCCGTGGAGCGTCGGCCGGTTGCCTACCGGCAGTCGTCGATGGTCGCGGTCGCGTAGGCCGCCGGGTCCTTGCAGCGCGCCTTCACCGTGACCGGCTGGGACCCCGCGCGCGCTGCCGTGCCGGCCAGCAGGTACGGGAACGGATCGATCGGCACGTTGTTGAGGCGCACCTCGAAGTGGAGGTGGGGCCCGGTCGAATGGCCGGTCGAGCCGACGTAGCCGATCCGGGTGCCGCCCTCCACGTGCTCGCCCGCCCACGACGTGATCCGGGACATGTGGGCGTACCAGGTCGTGTAGCCGAGCCGGTGCTGGATCACGACGAGGTTGCCGTAGCCGCCGGTGTTGTAGCCGGCGAACACGGTCGTGCCGACGCCGGCCGCCTCGATCATCGTGCCGTAGGAGACCGGGAAGTCGAGCCCCGAGTGCTTGCGGCCGTTCTCGCGCGGGGCGCCGAAGCGGTCGCCGATCGGGCCGGGCACGGGCCGGTAGAAGCGGACCGGGCCGGCCGGGGCGCGGGTAGGACCGCCGGACCGACGACGCAATGCGGACAGCGTCGCCGATCCGGCGAGCCCGTCGACCGTCAGCCCGGCGGCTCGTTGGAAGTTCAGTAGAGCGGTGCGCGTAGCGGGCCCGAAGCCGCCGTCCACGCTGCCGGGGGAGTACCCGCGGCGCTGGAGCAGGAACTGGAGGGCGGCGACGTCCCAGCCGCGCTGGCCCTTGTGCATGACGCGCGAGCCAAGCCGCGGACGGCCGCGGCGGCCTAGCGCGTGGCGGGTCTGTGCCCCGGCCACGCCGTCGACCAGCAGGCGCCTGCTCTGCTGGAACTGGCGGATGCCCTTCTCGGTGAACGGTCCCTTTACGCCGTCGACGGCGACGGGATAGAGACCGAGCGCCTTGAGCGCGACCTGAAGGGCGGCGACGTCGGCGCTGCTCGCCGATGCCTGCTGAGCGAGACCCAACGACAGCGTGCCTGCGAGCAACACCACGCCGGCGATTTGCCGGACGTAACGCATACCTCTGGTGTCGGGGCGTCCTCGCGGACCGGCAAAGCTCGCAAGGCATCCTGCACGGAATGCGCTGGAGCTAAAGCTTTTTGGAGATAGGGTCCGGCGATGGCAAAGGCTCGCTTCGTGTTGGAGGGCGATGTCGGCGAGATCGTGCTCGACGACCCGCCCCTGAACCTGTTCGGGACCGAGTTGGCGCGCGACATGGCCGCGGCCACGGCCGAGGCGCGCGACAGCGGCGCCCGAGCCGTGCTGGTGCGCGCGGAGGGCGACAACTTCTCGGCCGGCGCGAACGTCGAGATCTTCCTCGGGCGCGACGAGGCGGCGGCGCGCGAGCTGATCGACGAGTTCCTGCCGGCGATCAGGCGGTTTGCCGAAATCGAGGTGCCGACGGTGGCGGCGGTCCACGGACTGTGCCTGGCGGCCGGGCTCGAGGTGGCCCTGTCGTGTGACCTGATCTGGGCGGCCGAGGGCTGCCAGCTGGGGCTGGTCGAGGCGGTCATCGGGGCGACTCCGTTCGGAGGCGGGACGCAGCGGCGGGTGGCCCGCGCCGGGGCGGGCCGGGCGACGGAGGCGGTGCTGACCGGGCGGCCCTACCCGGCTGAGACGATGCTCGATTGGGGCGTGGTCAACCGCGTCGTGCCGGATGCCGAGCTGCTGGACAAGGCGCGGGCGTTCGCGGAGCGGCTGGCGGCCGGACCGACGCTGGCGCACGCGGCGACGAAGCGGATGGTCCAGCTGACCGTCGACTCGGGCGTGGAGGCCGCCGACGCGGCCCTACCCGAGGTCGGCGCCCGGGTGATGGCGAGCTCCGATCTACAGGACGGCGCCCGAACGCTGCTGGAGCGCGGCCCGGGCCACGCGGAGTTTCTCGGGCGCTGAACTGCGGCAACGAGGGCGGCCGAATCGCTGCCGCCCTGACGAGGTTGACTTTAACCGCGTATAGCGGGGTTAACTGCAACTTCGTGGCCGTGCGACCCGTGCGAGCCACCCCTTAGTGCTGCAGTTCGCCCGCGGCTAGCGGGCCGCGCGAAGCGCGCCGCTCAGATCGGCGGCCCGCAACGCGTCCACGCCGGTCGTGCGAGCGGCCTCGCTCGCCAGCGGCCCGGCGACGATCACGCGATAGCCCTGGGCGGCGAGGTAGCGCACGTCGCTGGTCGCCTCGGCCGAGCTGCGCGGCAGGCGGATCTCGGCGTTCGCCGCTCGCAGCCGCCCGTCGACCAGGTCGCGGCCATCGCGGCCCGCCGACGCGTCGATTACCAGCGCCGTGCGGCCGGCCGGATCTTCCGAGCCGCCGGCGAGCACGCCGCCAAGCGCCACGGCCGCTCCCGCTAGGAACGCGGCAATTGTCGATCCGAATCCCGTCATACGTATAAGCATGGTACGTATGACGAGAATGGTTGTCAAGGGCCGGGGCAGCGGGCCTTCCCGGCTCGGGCGCCGCGCGGCGCGACCCCCCGCGTCCCCTTCGCGCCCCGCTCGTGGTTGCATTCCGGGGATCGAGGGGTCTCGCAGTCACCACGTGACGAGCGTGGACGTGGCTCGGCGTGCCGGCGTGTCGCAGTCCACGGTCTCGCTCGTCTTCTCCGGCAAGGGCGCCGGGCGGGTTTCGGAGGCAACGCAGGAGCGCGTGCGCCGCTGCGCCCGCGAGCTCGGCTACCGGCCGAACATCGCCGCGCAGGCGCTTCGGCTCGGTCACTCGGGGGCCGTCGCCCTGCTCGTCCCCGACGTGACCAATCCTTTCTTCAGCCGAGTGCTCCGCGGTGCCCAGCGCGCCGCGCAGGCCGCCGGCTACACAGTCGCCCTCGTCGACACCGCCAACGACCGCCGCTGGGAGGAGCAGTCGTTCGAGGCCCGGCGCGCGGGCCCCGTCGACGGCTACCTGCTGTTCGAGGTCTCGGCCCCGGAGGCGCTCGGCGCGGACCAGGCCGTCGTCCTGATGGAAGCCGAAGCGCCCCGCCGTCCGTCGGTCCGCTTCGACGCCGAGGGCGGCGCCGCGGCCGCATTCGAGCACCTGGTCGAGCTCGGCCACCGGCGTATCGGTCACCTCGCGGCCGCGTTCGACGCCCCCACGTTCCACCTGCGCGAGGCGGCCCGTCGCAAGGTGCTGACCACCGCCGGCATAGACCCCGACGGGCAGCCGCGCGCGCTCACGCCGATCACGATCGAGGACGCCCGCGAGGCCGCCGGGGGACTGCTCGACGAGCAACCGACGGCGGTCATGTGCGACGACGACATCATCGCCGCCGGCCTCTACCTCGCCGCCCGCGAGCGCGGCCTGCGCATCCCGCGCGACGTGTCCGTGATCGGGTTCGACGACATGGACTTCGCGCGCGTGCTCGAGCCCGCACTCACCACGGTCGCCCTCGACGCCGAGCAGCTCGGCGCGAGCGGTTTCGAGCTGCTCGAGGCGCGCATGGCGGGCCGACGCACCCGGCGGCGCGTCGTACTCCCAGCCGAGCTGCTGGTGCGCGGCTCGACCGGGCCGCCGCGCTAGCCGCCGGCGGCGCGCTCGGCCGCCGCGGCGGAGTCGAGCACCGGCACGACCTCGAAGTCGGCGAGGTCGCTCCAGGCGCCGATCCACTCGTCGAACAGCTTCGGGTCGTCGGTCTCCATCAGCTGGAAGCAGCGGTCGAGCCGGCGCTCATCGATCCAGCTGTCCACGTACTCGAGCCCCGGCGGCAGCATCCGCCCGCGCTCGGTGGCGCGCGCGTAGACCGGCGGGGCGCCCTGCTTGAAGGTCTCGATGACCATGTAGCGCATGGTGCTCTGAACCCTACGCGCCAACGACCGAACCGGATCCCGGGTATCCGCGTAGCTCCCTCGGAACCCGATCTGGAGGTTCTCATGCGCAAGGTGCTCTTCCTGGGACTGCTCGCCGGCTTGATCGGAACGCTCGCCGTAGCTGTCCCCGCGCTGTCGAAGACGAAGTCGGTCGAGCTCGACGACAACTACTTCGTCCACGAGGGCAAACCGAGCACGGTCACCGTGCACAAGGGCGACAAGGTCGAGTGGGAGTGGGAGGGCAAGGGCCTCCACAACGTCACCGTCAAGAAGGGCCCGGTGAAGTTCCATTCCAAGGACAAGACCTCGGGCAGCTTCGAGAAGAAGCTGCGCAAGGTCGGCACCTACAAGATCGTCTGCACCTTCCACGCACCCGGCATGCGGATGACCCTGAAGGTCGTGAAGTAGTGTGACCGACCCCTCACACAAGGGCAGCGTGCGATGCGACGCTGCCCGGCGTGAGGGAATGGACCGCCACCACTCGGGCGAACGCGACACCGGAGCAGCTGCTCCAGGCGTTGACGCACCCTGAGGAGATCCGCCGCTGGTCACCGGTCGACTTCGACCTCGAGGACCTCGACGGCCGCCGCCTCGCCGCGGGAACGCGCGGGCGTGTCACCGGGCGGCTGGCGGGCGTGACCGTCGGGTTCGACCTCGAGGTGCACGCCGCCGACGAGGGCCGGCTCGAGCTCTCCGCCGACGGCCCGATCGGCTTCGACGTCCGCTACGACCTCACCGGCGACGCCACCGGCGCCGAGCTCAGCGCGCGCGTCTCGATGCGCAGCGGCGGCGGCCTGACCGGCCGCCTCGTCGCCAACGCCACCGCCGCGCTGTTGTCGGCGGGCGCGCTCGAGGGCGCGGCCGGCCGCATCGCACGGGTCGCCGAGGCCCAGCAGCCCGCCCTGCTCGCCGCCTAAGCCCGCTCTAAGCGGGCGAGCGGGGCCGAGCGCCCCGCTCTCCGCGGAAGACGGCTACTTCGGCGGGGGTGGCACGAGGCAGGTCGTGCGGTTCCCGTCGACCGACACGACGACCAGCTCGTCCGGGCCGGTGATGTGCACGATCACGGCACCGGCCTGGCCGTTGGCCGAGCCGATCGTCTTCGAGCTCGGCGTCGAGCCCGGGGCCTGCGTGTACTTGATCACGCTGCCCGACGCGAACGGCCCGAAGGTCACGCCACCGGTCACGACCGTGACGGCCGTGCCGGCGTCGGAGCCGATCTTGTAGAAGCCGTCCTCGTTCTGCCCGCCGTTGGGGCCTGGCAGCGTCGTGCTGCCGGCCGGCGGGGTGGTCTGCCCGTGCGGGTTGACCGACTCGGTGCAGAACGGCACGTGGGCACTCGCCGTACCGGTGCCCACGAGGAACAGCGCCGCGCCGACCAACGCCGGCAGAACCACGATTCGGCGCATCCGATCACCTCCTGGTGACGGAGCCGGCGCTCACGGCGGTGTGCGGGGCGGGCACCGGAGGCGCCGGCTGGTTTCGAGGCGAGGTCGCCGCGTCCGTGCGGCGGCCGCATACCCCAATTTTCGTAGTTTTTCCCAATGAGGCAGTGCAATCAACCTCATTTGGCGGCCGGGACTAGGCTGTATCGATGGCTTCGCCACAGGTGGGCGCGACAGCCACTCGGACCCGGACGGTCCAGGAGCGCGACATCGAGCTGTTCACCGAGCTGACCGGCGACCGCAACCCGCTCCACTACGACCAAGAGGCGGCGGGGGAAAGCCGCTTCGGCGGCATCATCGTGCAGGGCGGCGTGACCTCTGGGCTGCTCAACGCCGTGGTCGCCGAGGAGCTGCCCGGCCCCGGCAGCGTCTTCCTCCACGTCGACTGGCACTTCAAGTCCCCGGTCCGGCCCGGCGACGAGATCACCGCCGAGGTCGAGGTGCTCGAGGCACGCGAGGACAAGCCGTTGACCCGCCTGCGCACCACGATCACCAACCAGGAGGACACCGTCGTCCTGGACGGCTCGGCCCTCGTCTGGACCGAGCCACTCTGATCGCCCCTACAGGTTCACCGCCACGTACTTGGTCTCCAGGAACTCCTCGAGGCCCTCGTGGCCACCCTCGCGGCCGATGCCGGACTGCTTGACGCCGCCGAAGGGGGCTCCGGCGTTGGAGACCATGCCCTGGTTGAGGCCGACCATTCCGGTGTCGAGCCCTTCGCAGACGCGGATGGCGCGCTTGATGTCGCGGGTGAAGACGTAGGCGACCAGGCCGTACTCCGTGTCGTTGGCCCGGGCG
>JBQGCL010000094.1:0-1694 GCA_052038485.1 Thermoleophilaceae bacterium
GCGCACGGCGCGCGCGGCGTGATGACGCCGCACTGGTCCGAGGACGAGCACGGGCGCGTCCAGCTCGCATCGGTCGAGACATACGGCGACACGCTCCACCTGTTCGTGCAGCGCGACGGCTACACGGGCGCGTTCCTGCCGGGCTTCTCCAAGCGCGACGAGGCGCCAAAGGACCCCGACGACATGCTCCTGATGGGGATCGACCACATCGTCGGCAACGTGGAGCTCGGCCACATGGAGGAGTGGGTCGGCTACTACGAGCGCGTCTTCGGGATGACCGAGATGATCCACTTCTCCGACGAGGCGATCTCGACCGAGTACTCGGCGCTGATGTCGAAGGTCGTCACCGACGGCAGCGGCCGGCTGAAGTTCCCGATCAACGAGCCGGCCGAGGGCAAGCGCAAGTCGCAGATCGAGGAGTACATCGAGTACTACCGCGGCGCCGGCGCGCAGCACATCGCGATGGCCACGCGCGACATCGTGGGCTGCGTGGCGAAGCTGCGCGAGCGCGGCGTCGAGTTCCTCACGATCCCCGACGAGTACTACGACGAGGTGCCCGAGCGCGTCGGCGAGATCGACGAGCAGATCGAGGACCTGCGCCGGCTCGGCATCCTGGTCGACCGCGACGACGAGGGCTACCTGCTCCAGATCTTCACCAAGCCGATCGGAGACCGCCCGACCGTCTTCTTCGAGATCATCGAGCGACACGGCGCGCGCGGCTTCGGCGAGGGCAACTTCAAGGCCCTGTTCGAGGCGATTGAGCGCGAGCAGGACCGGAGAGGAAACCTCTAGATGCGTTACGCCAGCCTCGGCCGTCTTCCCGCCAAGCGCCACACGCAGGTCCGCCGCAACGGCGACGGGTCGCCGCTGCTCGTCGAGGAGGTGATGGGCTACGAGGGCTTCTCGGGCAACGAGTCGATCCTGCTGCACCTCCAGTCGCCCTGCCGGCTCGACGACGTCGGCGAGTTCCGCCCGATCGAGCGCGAGGAGTGGGTGCCCGGCGCCCACGTGCACCGGCTGGCCGACGCCAACGGCGTGGCCCCCGGCGGCGACCCGGTCTCCGGCCGGCGCCTGCTGATGTGGAACGGCGACATCGAGGTGTCGGTCTGCAAGCCGACCGAGGAGCTCGAGCGCTTCTACCGCAACGGCGAGGGCGACGAGGTGATCTACGTCCACCGCGGCCGCGGCGTGCTGCGCACCGTGTTCGGGCGCGTGGAGTTCCGCGAGCGCGACTACGTGGTGATTCCGCGCGGGACGACGCACACGTTCGAGCTGCCCGCCGGCGAGGAGCAGTTCTGGGTCTGCTTCCACACCCCGGGCGAGATCGAGACCCCCAACCGCTACCGCAACCGCTACGGACAGCTGCTCGAGCACGCGCCGTTCTCGCAGCGCGACTTCCACCCGCCCGCGGAGCTGGAGACCTACGACGAGCACGGCACCTACCCGATCACGGTGCGGGTGCGCGACGGCTTCCAGGACTACGTGCTGGACCGGCATCCGTTCGACGTCGTCGGCTGGGACGGTTACGTCTGGCCGTACACGTTCAACGCGGACGACTTCGAGCCGCGGGCGGGCCGCTTCCACCTGCCGCCGCCGGCCCACCAGACGTTCCAGGGGCCGAACTTCGTGATCTGCACGTTCGCCCCGCGGATGCTCGACTGGGACCCCGAGGCGGTGACGCTGCCGTACCACCA
>JBQGCL010000095.1:0-1655 GCA_052038485.1 Thermoleophilaceae bacterium
CTCCTCCCGCGCGTCTCGACCTGGCGCCGGCGGCTGCCCGTGGCTCTTTTCCTCGCATCGCTGGCCGCGCTCAGCCTCGCGCTCGCCCGTCCGCACGCGACGGTCGCGGTGCCCCGCGAGCAGGCTTCGGTGGTGCTGGTCCCCGACGTGTCGCGTTCGATGATGGCCGAGGACGTCGAGCCGAGCCGGCTCGACGCGGCGCGCGAGGCGGCGCGACGCTTCCTCGGGGCGGTCCCCCAGGAGGCCCGGGTGGGCGCAGTGGCGTTCTCGACGGAGCCCCATACCGTGGAGCCGCCGACCGACGACCGAGGCAAGGTCGAGGACGTGCTCGACAGCCTCAACGCGGACGGCGGGACGGCGACCGGCGACGCGCTTGCCACCGCGCTCGACCTCGTGGACAAGGGGCCGCGGTCGAAGCGACCGCCGGCCGCGATCGTGCTGCTCTCGGACGGGGAGACCACAACCGGGCGCGACCCGGTCACGGTGGCCCGCGAGGCGCGCCGGCTCCACATCCCGATCCACACCGTCGCACTCGGGACCGACGAGGGAACCATCACGACCCCGGACGGGAGCGTCCTCCCGGTCGAGCCCGACCCCGAGACGATGCGGGAGATCGCGAACGCCTCCGGCGGCCGCGCCTTCGAGGCCGAGAACTCCGACGACGTCTCCCACATCTACGAGACCCTCGGCTCCCGAGTCGCAACCAAGAAGGAGCAACGCGAGATCACAGTCGCCTTCGCAGCCGGCGGCGGCCTGCTGCTGGCTGCGGCGGCGGCGTTCGGGCTGCGCACGACCGCCCGCCTGCCCTAGGCGCGCCGCACACCCGGCTGGCGCAGGCACTCCTCCTCTACGGCTGGCAGCCGCAGTTCCGTGGAATGGCTGAGCGTACATTCGCGCGAGCGAGCTGTTGTCGCGGTCGGGCCCTACAGGGCTTCGAAGAGAGCTCCGGGGGTGGGACTCGAACCCACAGCCATCGCCTTAACAGGGCGCTGCTCCGCCAATTGAGCTACCCCGGACTGTCTATTTGGGGTACATCACCGTCAAGCTGCCGCCGGAAGCCTAGCGATTCCCGCCTCCACCTCGGCATGACAATTTGAGCACAGCAGCACGCACTTCGCAGCCTCGGCGCGCATCTTCTCGTAGGAGCGCGTGAAGCCCTTCCTCGCCAGGCCGAACTCCTTCTCGGCCGGATCGATGTGATGGAAGTGAAGCGCGCCGGTGTAGCGGTCGTATCCGCAGATCTGGCAGCAGCCGCCCGCCTCGGCGATCAGCCGCTGCTTCGCGCGCCGGCGCCAGTCCATGACCCGCTGCATCCGACACGCCTTGCACCGGTAGTAGCCGCGCCCCTCGAGAACGAACTCTGTCCGCCCGTGCGTCTTGCACACGCGCATCGCGAACTTCGGCAACGGCCCCTCCACGGCACGAACACTAGTTCGTATGGTGGACGGATTCGGCGGTAATCAGGCCTCGTCGGCCGTTCCGGCCAGGCGGTCCGCTCCGCCCGATGCCTTCAGCATCGCCAGCGTCTTGGATTCGATCTGGCGCACTCGCTCGCGGGTTACTCCGACCTCGTGGCCGATGTCCTCCAGGGTCATCGGGCCCTTGTCGCCCAGGCCGTAGCGCAGCTCGATCACCCGGCGTTCGCGCCAGGGCAG
>JBQGCL010000096.1:0-5681 GCA_052038485.1 Thermoleophilaceae bacterium
GCGGTGTCGTCGCCGGCCTTGGCCGCCTTGAGCAGCTCGACCGCACCTGCGATGTGCTCCTTCAGCAGCGCCGTCAGGCGTTCGCCCGCCTTGCGGCCGTAGTACGGCTTGATCGCGTTCCCGAGGTCGGTCTGGTTGCGCAGCAGCCGGGCGGCTGTCTGCTCGAAGTCGGGCAGCCCGCCGGCAAAGCTCACGATCGCAAGTCGCGTCCAGGTGATGTGGTCCTCCCACAGCTTGCGCATGCCGTCGTGGAACCGGATCGCCTTCTTTGTCTGGACCGGGACCACGCCGTGCGCGTGCACGGTCGCGGCGTGGGCGTGCTGGGCCGAGTGGGTGTGCTCGCCCGCGGCGTGCCCGGCGGCCGGTCCCGACACGACAAAGACGGCGACCGCGCTCGCCAGGGCGACCAGCCCCGCGAGGGTCAACGTCGGGCGGCGACCCGCATGGACATCGTTCATCGTGCTACCTCCTGAATCAGGGGCGACCGAGGGTCGCCCGGCGTTCGGCCGAGTCGAAGCGCACAGAGGAGCGCAAGCATCTCGACGACCTTCGTCGAGACACCCAGCGCATCCACGCGTTCGACCTCCGGCTGGAAAACGGGAATCCCTACGGTGCGGCTCGCCAGATAGGCAACGAGCAAGCCCGCGATCAGAACCTGGGCAGCTCGAACGGCCTGCCGGTCGGCGGGACGGATGGCAATCGCACCCGCCGCTGCAAGCAGCAACCCGGTGGCAAGCACGAACGAAACCCCGATCTGGGGCCCCTCGCGCAGGTGTTCAGGGACGAGCCCCGCGTGAACGCCGGCGCTCACGGCGAGCCCCGACGCAAGGACAGTCGCCGCGACGCCGCCTCTTCTGTCTCCGCTCCGGTCCGGCTTGCTCTCTCTCGACCGCACGCCTGCTTAGCGTCCGCAGCGGCGGCGACCTTACCTGCCGAGCGGTAGCAGGGACTTCCTGAGGGTGAGCGCGGTGCACCGGGTACGAGCGTCCCGATGAAGCGCAGCGAGTTTCTCCAGGCCCTCTCACGTGACCACCATCAGGGCCTGTCCGTCGCGTTGGCGCTGAGGCGCGCTACCCCCGACTCTGTCGGCGACGCACGACGATCCTTTCTCCGCTTCTGGCGGACGGAGGGGAGCAATCATTTCCGTGTCGAGGAGGAGGTGCTGCTCCCCGCGTACGCTCGCCACCGACCGGCCGACGAGCCGGCGGTCGTCCGGGTTCTCGTCGAGCACGTTGAACTCAGGCGGCGCGCCGCCGAGCTCGGAGCGGACGAGTCGCCCTCATCGAGCGAGGTACACGAGTTGGGCGAGCTGCTGGAGCAGCACATTCGCTACGAGGAGCGCGTGCTGTTCCCCGCGATTGAGGCGGCCGTGCCGGAGCCCGAGCGCGCGGAGCTCGCACGAGCGCTACAACGCGCTGACGCGTCTGGCCCGCGACCCGCCGCTGCGATCGAGGTCGCGGACCTGGTTGGGCCCCGGGGAAGCGGGCCACTCTGGGGCATGGCCAGCAACGACCTGAACGCGACGTTGCTGGCTTGGCCTCCCGGTCACGAGCTGCCGCAGCACGAGAACACCGAACGCGACGTGCTGCTGGTCGTCATCGAGGGGACCGGACAGGTGCGGGTCGACGGGCTCGAGCATGAGGTGTCACGCGGGCAGGCGCTGCTGATCCCAAAGGGCAGCTTGCGCGCCATCCGAGCCGGCGCGGACGGGGTTCGCTACCTGTCCGTTCACCTGCTGCGGCCCGGCGTGCAGATCGAGGGCCTCTAGCCCTCCAGCACATCGCAGGTTCAGCTGGGCGCAGTCACCGGGACCGCCCGGACGGCCCGCAGGACGACCAGGCAGACGGCGGCCACCAGGGCCATCAGCACGAAGCCGACCGCGTACCCGCCGGTCGCCGATTTGACGATGGCCATGACCAGCGGAGGGAAGAATCCCCCGAGCCCGCCGGCAGCGCCAACCACGCCGGTGACGGCGCCGACGCGGTCGGGAAACCAGTCGGCGACCAGCTTGAAGACGGCGCCCGTGCCCAGGCCGAGCGCGACCGCCAACGTGAGGCAGGCGATCGTGAGCGGGACCATTGCCGTGTACGCCGCAGCCAGCGCGAGGGCAAGCGCGCCCACCCCGACGAACGACACGGTCAGTACGGCTGCGGCCCCCACGCGGTCCGCCAGCCATCCGCCCAGCGGCCGCCCGATCACGGCGAGCAGCGCGAAGCCGGCGGCGCGCGCACCGGCGTCGGACTTCGAGAGGTCGTGCACGCCCGTCAGCAGCTTGGGCAGGTAGAGGAACATCGCGACGAAGCCGCCGAAGGCCAGGAAGTAGAACAGCGTGAGCGCCCACGCACGGCCACTCGTGCGAAAGACCGACAGCGCCGCGAAGATGCCGGGCTGCGAGTCCCCCTGGCGGGGACGGGATGCATCGCGCGCGGTCGCGACGAAGACCACGCAGATGGCGAGCACCAGGCCGGTCGCGACCCAGAACGGAGCCGCGAGCCCCCACTGGTCGACGATGCGGGGGGCCGTCAACCCCGCGAGGACCGTGCCGCCCATTCCCATGCCGTAGATGCCGAGGGCGAAGCCGCGTCGCTCGGGCTGGTACCAGCCGTTGACGAAGGGCACGCCGACGGCGAACGAGGCGCCGGCGAAGCCGAGCAGCAGGCCGAAGGCGAGTACCGCCGTAAGCGAGTCGTGCCAGATCGCGAGCGCGATCAGCGGCAGCGGGGTGTAAGCCAGCAGTGCGGAGAAGACCTTGCGGCCGCCGTGGCGGTCGGTCAACCATCCAAGCGGGATCCGCATCAGCGAACCGAGCAGCACGGGAACGGCCACCATCGCCGAGGTCTCGAAGTCCGAGAGGCCCAGGGCGTCTTGGAGGTCGGGCCCGAGCGGTCCCAGGAGGCTCCAGGCGTAGAAGCAGATCGTGAACGCGACCGTCGCGAGCGCCAGCTGCCTGCTGGGGTTCATCGCGAGCGGCCGGACGGGGCTGCGTAGCGCCGCCGATACAGGATGCCCGGACGTCCGAGGTACTGGAGCGGGATGCTCCACGCGTGGACGAGCCGGCTGAACGGGAACAGCGCCCAGAAGGCCCAGGCGACGATCGCGTGGACCTGGTAGACCGTGTTGGCGCCCTGCACGGCGTCGACATCGGGCTGGAAGATGAAGAGCGAGCGCCACCACTCCGAGATCGAGTCGCGGTAGTCGTACGGCGACGCGGTCAGCAGGTTGTGGGCGAAGGTCATCCAGCAGCCCAGCCCGATCAACACCACGAGCAGGAAATAGACAAGTAGGTCGGTTCGCGACGTGGTGCGCCGCACACGGGCGTTCGTCGCGCGGCGGTAGACCAGGCCGACGAAGCCGATCACGGTGATCGCGCCCGCGACCGCCCCGGCAATCGCGGAGAACCAGCGGTAGGTGCTCTCGGACATGCCGATCGCCTCGGTGAACGATTTCGGGATCATCAACCCGATCACGTGTCCGCCGATCGCGGCCAGCGCGCCGTAGTGGAAGGCCGGCCCGGCCCAGCCGAGGATCTTCTGCTCGAACAGCTGCGTCGACCCGCTCGTCCACCCGAACTGGTCGGCGCGGTAGCGCCACCAGGTGCCCACCGCGAAGGTCGCGAACGCCACGTAGGGGAAGATGATCCAGAGCAGGATCTCGCCGGCGCTCACGCGTGCGCCCCCTCGGGCATCGCCTCCGGCGGGCCGTAGGGCTCGAGTCCCACCGCCTCCTCCGGCGGCCCCTCGCGCGCCAGCCGCGCGACCTCGCTGCGCTCGCTGACCGTCAGCTCGGGCAGGCAGACCGCGACCGCGTCGAGGACGTGCGCGTAAGGGCTGTCGAGGTCGTGCAGCGACAGCCGCAGCAGCTCGATGGCGGGGCGATGCTCTGCCAGCAGCGCCTCGCCCCGGCCTTCGGGCGCGAGCGCGGCGAAGGCGAGCATGACCGCCAGGTGGTCGGGCAGCTCGTCCGATTCCATCGGGAGCCCCGCGACGCGATAGAGCTTCTTGAGCCGCACCAGCGCCATGCCGCGTTCGCGGGTGTCGCCGTGGGCGTAGTAGGTGAGGTAGAGGCTCGCGCGGCGGCGCAGGTCGAAGGTCTCGACGTAGCGAGCGGAGAGCGTCGTCGTGTCACCCGTCCAGCTCGCCAAGAAGGCGCCGAGCGCGCTGCGGACGGGCCCGCTCGGCAAGCCGGCAACCTCGGCAGCGAGCTCGTCCCGTGCGCTCACCACAGCGGCGTCGGGGTAGCGCAGCAGGAACGAAAGCAGCGCCCAGGGCGGCCTCACTCGCCCTCCCGGCGCTCGAGGATGTCGATCAGGTGGAAGCTCTCACCGTCGCTCGGCACCACCGGCGAGGAGGTGTCGGGGCGAGGGTCCACCGCCCCGCAATTTCCAGGGCCGCCTTCGAAGTCCAGCCCGCAGCCGCCCTGCTCCTGCATCAGCCGCTCGCCGAGCTCGGCGTGGGCCTGCGGGATGACATAGCGGTCCTCGTAGTTTGCGATCGCGAGGAGCCGGTACATGCGCTCCAGCTCGGGGCCGGTGAGCCCGACCTGCGTCGGGAGTTGCTCGTCGGTCTCGCCGAGCACCTCGCGTTTGCGCATGTAGGAGCGCATCGCGGCGAGGCGGTGCAGGACTCCGCGCACAACCTCGACGTCCCCGGCCGCGAGCAGGTTGGCGATGTACTCCAGCGGTATCCGGAGGTTGTCGATCGCGCCGAAGACGTCGTCCGGGTCGGCCTCGTAGCCGTCGGTCTCCAGCGTCGACACGACTGGCGACAGCGGTGGCACGGACCAGACCATCGGCAGCGTCCTGAACTCCGGGTGAAGCGGCAGCGCCACGCCCCAGCGCATCGCCAGGTCGTAGATCGGCGAGCGGCGCGCCGCCTCGATCCAGTCGTCGGGAATCCCGTCGCGGCTCGCGGTTGCCCGCACCTCGGCGTCCTCCGGATCCAGGAACACGTCGCGCTGCGCGGGGAGCAGGTCACGCTCGTCCGGCACCGAGGCGGCGTCCTGCACCCGGTCGGCGTCGTAGAGGACGAGCCCGAGGTAGCGAATCCGGCCGACGCAGGTTTCGGAGCAGATCGTCGGCTGGCCGACCTCGATGCGCGGGTAACAGAGCGTGCACTTCTCGGCCTTGCCGGTGTTGTGGTTGAAGTACACCTTCTTGTAGGGGCAGCCCGAGACGCAGTAGCGCCAGCCACGACACTTGTCCTGGTCGACGAGCACGATGCCGTCCTCCTCGCGCTTGTACATGGCGCCCGACGGACAGCTCGCCACGCACGAGGGGTTGAGGCAGTGCTCGCAGATGCGCGGGAGGAAGAACATGAAGGCCTGCTCGTAGGTGAGCCGGACCTCCTCCTGGATGTCGCGCAGGTGCGGGTCATTGGGAGCAAGCTCCGGGCCGCCGGCCAAGCCCTCGTCCCAGTTCGGCCCCCACTTGACCTCCATCGGCTGGCCCGTGAGCTGCGAATGCGGGCGCGCGACCGGATCGAGGTCGGACAGCGGGGCGTTCACCAACGTCTCGTAGTCGTAGGTGAACGGCTCGTAGTAGTCGTCGATCGCCGGCAGGTCGGGGTTGGAGAAGATCGTCAACAGCTTCTTGAGCTGGCCGCCGGCCTTGAGGCGCAGCCGGCCCTTCCTGTCCAGCTCCCAGCCGCCGTTCCAGCGTGCCTGGTCGGCCCACTGGCGGGGAT
>JBQGCL010000097.1:0-8658 GCA_052038485.1 Thermoleophilaceae bacterium
TCGAGCCGCCCGTCAACGTGCTGCGCGTCAGCCTGCACCCCGACGGCGTGGCCCCCAGGATCGTGAACCTGGCCGAGTGGCGCGGGCACCTGCTCGACCGGCTCGAGCGCCAGATCGCGCTCACCGGCGATCCCGCGCTCGAAACGCTGCTCGAGGAGCTGGCCGGCTACCCGGCGCCCGCGCACGAGCCGGGCGAGCCCGAGATCGCGGTGCCCCTGAGGCTGAGCACCGAGCTGGGCGAGCTGTCCTTCATCAGCACGGTCGCGACGTTCGGAACCGCGGTCGAGGTGACCGCCAGCGAGCTGTCGATCGAGTCGTTCTTCCCGGCCGACGCGAGCACCGCCGAGGCGGTACGCGAGTACGTCGCGGCGCTGCCCGCCTGACCGCCTGCCACCCTTCCCGCGCATGCTGGTCACGCTCGCAGCGCTCGCGGCCTTGGCCGTCCCCGGTCAGGCGGCCGCACCTGACGGCACCGCGCTCTGCCCCAAGTGGGTGCACGACCGCTATACGGTCGAGGTCGGTGGGCGCGAGTGGCCGACCTGGCACCCGCCGCGCGACCCCGAGTACGGCTGCGCGTTCGGGCACGAGCACGGCTCGAACCCGCGCGCCTTCCGCTACTTCAAGCGGACCGGCATGCCGGCCTTCGGACCGATCGGCTCGTACGCGAGCAGCGACGAGCCGCACCCCGGCTTCAAGGTGTTCGTCAGCAACGACGACCGCAAGGGGCTCGCCTGGATGGTCGTGCTGCACCAGGGCTCGGGGTCGCCGCGGCGCGGCACGGTGCGCTTCCACTCGCTCGAGCTGTGGCTGTTCCGCAACAAGGGGCGCCGCCTGCTCGCGCACACGCGCGTGATGGCCGACTTCGGCGCGGCTGTGCCGAACTGCCCGGACGCGAAGCCGGCGCCCAGCATGCGGCTGCTTCCGACCCCGGCCTGCAAGTCGGTCTACGAGGAGTGGGACACCGCGCTCGACGTCGGCGGCGTGCTGCGCGCCAGGCCCGGCTTCGCGATCGACAACGCGATCACGCAATTCGACGCGGGCGACCCGGAGCGCATCGTGTTCAACAAGCCGTTCGCCTGCGGCCCGCACGACCCGGCCGGCTGGGACTCGTACTGCAAGGGCGACAAGCGCACGCTCTTCCACCCGCGCTGGGTGGTCCGCAACCGGGGCCGCTCGCGCTTCCGCACCGACGCCTACGGCCGGCGTGCGGGGAGCGGGTTCCTCCAGGTCGTGGCGCGCCGGCTGCGCGTGGATCAGTCGCGCGAGTGCTGCGGGCCCGAGAACGCGTTCATCATGGAGCGCCCCAGCGACGGCGGCCTCTACCGTGCCGGCCGGGGACTGAACTCGAGCAACTTCGAGTTCCCGGGGTACTGCATCCTGCGCACGAACTAGATGTCTGTTCCGACCTATGCTGCGGGGACATGACGCTTCAGCGGATGGACAACGTTCTCATTGTTGTCGACGACCTCGAGGCTGCCAAGGCGTTCTTCGCCGAACTCGGTATGGAGCTCGAAGGCGAGACGACGAACGAGGGGCGTTGGGTGGACCGCATCGTCGGGCTCGACGACGTCCGTTCCGACATCGCCATGATGCGGACCCCGGACGGCCACGGCCGCGTTGAGCTGGCGAAGTTCCACTCGCCGCCGGCGGTCAGGGCAGAGCCGGAAAGCGCGCCGGCGAACACGCTCGGCATACGCCGCATCATGTTCGCTGTCGACGACGTCGACGACGTCGTTGCCCGCCTGCGCAGCCACGGTGGCGAGCTCGTCGGCGAGATCGCGCAGTACGAGGACAGCTACCGGCTCTGCTTCCTGCGTGGCCCCGAGGGCATCATCATCGGACTGGCCGAGCAGCTCAGCTGACTAGTTGCGCCGCGCGATGAGGACGATCGCCACCAGGAAGGACGCGCCGAAGATGGCGCTCAGCAGGGCCACGGTCTCGTTCTGGTTGCCCTGGGCGCCGCTGACGAGCCACCAGCCGGGCAAGAGCCAGGCCATCACCGCGCCGGCGTAGGCGATCGCGCGCTGGTAGAGCGAGCGCACCCGCTCGTCGCCGGTCCCGCTCATCAGCTCGAGGGTGTTCGAGCGGCGCCGGCCGAAGTGGACCAACGCTGTGAAGGCCGTCATCACGAGCGCGAAGGGCCACGCCGCCCCGAAGCCCTCCGCGGCCCAGAAGATCGCGGTCCCGGCGGCGGCGACGGCGGTCATCCCGGCCAGCTGCACGCTCCACTTGTTGGCTAGGTCGGTCATGTCCTGAATATCTCCTCGACGGTCGTGTCGAAGTAGCGAGCGAGCGCGATGGCGAGGGGAAGCGAGGGGAGATAGCGGCCCGTCTCGATCGCGTTGATCGTCTGGCGCGACACCCCTAAGACCTTCCCGAGATCTCCCTGTGAGAGACCCCGGGCGGCGCGCCGCTCGCGGACGTCGTTTTCCATTCCGATGTCAAGTTAGCTTGACATCATGTGCATGTCAAGCAACCTTGACATCGCGATACGCTCCGCGCCGATGCGCCTGATCTATCCCGATTCACGGCCCACCTCGCCGGAGGAGCTCGCCGGGGGGCTGCGGCTCGCTGACAAGGCGCCGCCGGACCGGCCCTACCTCGTCCTGAACATGGTCTCCTCGCTCGACGGGAGGGCCACGATCGACTGGCGCACCCGCGGCCTGTCGACCGAGCTCGACCGTCAGCTCTTCCACCGCCTGCGGACCCAGGCCGACGCGATCATGGTCGGCGCGGGCACCGTACGGGCGGAGCGCTACGGCCGCATGGCCAAGTCGGACGAGCTGCGCGCCGCCCGTACCGCCGAGGGTCTGGCGGCCGATCCGCTCGCGGTCGTGGTCAGCGCGCGGCTCGACCTCCCCTCGGATCTGCCACTGCTCGCCGAGCCCGAGCAGACCGTCGTGATCGCCACGCACTCCGATGCGACGCTGCCGGATTCGCCCGCCGAGGTCCTCTACGAGCGCACGGGGGACGACCTGCAGCTGCTGATGGCCCGCCTGCGCGAGCGCCACGGCGTGCGTTCGGTCGTCTGCGAGGGTGGGCCGACGCTCAACTCCCACCTGTTCGCCGCCGGCCTCGTCGACGAGCTCTGGCTCACACTCAACCCGAAGGTCGCCGGTGGCGCCGCCGCGCTGACGATCGTCGCGGGCAAGGAGCTGGTCGAACCCGCGGAGCTCGAGCCGATCTCCGTCGCCGAGGGCGACGGCGACCTGTTCACCCGCTGGCGCGTCAAACGCTGAGAAAACCCCTGCAATTGGCGCTGCGCGGGGGAGCGCCTGCTATCAATGGTCCGCCTGATGGCTTCCGTTCCTACGCAACCGCGAGCGGACCGAGCACGCTCGCGCGCGGCCGGGCGCGACGTGCCCGTAGTCGAGTTTCGCGACGTCACCAAGGTCTACGACGGCGGCTCGGTCGGACTCGAGCGCGCCTCGATGAAGATCGGCCGCGGCGAGTTCGTCTTCCTGGTCGGCGCGACCGGCTGCGGCAAGTCGACCTGCATCCGCCTGCTGATGAAGGAGCTCGAGCCGACCAAGGGCGAGATCGACATCGCGGGCAAGACGCTCAACGACATGCCGCGCTCGCGCGTGCCCTACCTGCGCCGCAACATCGGCACGATCTTCCAGGATTTCAAGCTGCTGCCGAACCGGACCGTCTACGACAACGTCGCCTACTCGCTGCTGGTGGTCGGCGAGTCGCGCAAGGAGATCCGCCGCAAGGTGCCCGACATCCTGCGCATGGTCGGCCTCTCGACCAAGCTCCACAACTTCCCCGACGAGCTGTCCGGCGGCGAGCAGCAGCGCGTCTCGATCGCGCGCGCGTTCGTCAACCACCCGCCGCTGCTGCTGGCCGACGAGCCGACCGGCAACCTCGACCCCGAGACGTCGATCGGGATCATGCAGCTGATCTACCGGATCAACCGCACCGGCACGACCGTGATCGTGGCGACCCACGACAAGGAGATGGTCGACAAGATGCGCCGGCGCGTGGTCGAGCTGCGCGAGGGCCGCATCGTGCGCGACGAGCAGTCCGGCCTCTACCGGCCCGACGAGTCGACCAGCGAGTTCGCGATCCGCCTGCGCGGCGAGCTGGGCGTAGGCGACGAGGGGCACCCCAATTAGGTCGCGAGGCGTGACGCCGAGAGTTGACATCAGACGAGGGGCTGGATGCCCCGCGGGGCTGTGACCTTCGGGTTCTTCGTGCGAGAGGCCCTGCGTGGCCTGCGGCGCAGCTCGGCGCCCGCCCTGGCGGCGCTGCTGACCGTGATCATCACCGCGCTCGTGCTGGGCGTGTTCATCCCGATCGTGCAGGCCACCACGGGCACCGCCAACGAGGTGCGCAACCGCGTGGTCGTCGACGCCTACCTGAAGGACTCGGCGACCGAGGCCGATCGCGTCGAGGTCCAGCGCGCGCTGGAGTCCACTCCGGGCGTCAAGTCGGTCGAGTACATCTCCAAGGACGAGGCGCTGCGCGAGCTCGGCCACAAGGTCCGCGACGCCAACGAGAAGATCGAGCTGCTCGGCAGCAACCCGCTGCCCAGCCTGTTCCGGGTCACGCCCGACGACCCCGACGAGCTCAACGCGATCGTCGCCGAGATCGCCCCCGGCGGGACGCCGCGGCTCGACGCGATCGACGACGTCCAGAACCGCGAAAGCGACACCGGCAAGATCCTCTCGGCGACCGGTCTGGTGAAGGGGCTGGGAGCGGTCATGGCCGGGCTGCTCGTCCTGGCCTCGATCGCGCTGATCGCGAACACGATTCGCCTGTCGGTGTTCGCGCGGCGGCGTGAGGTCGAGGTGATGAAGCTGGTCGGAGCGACCAACTGGTTCATCCGCTGGCCGTTCGTGATCGAGGGGGTGATCGTCGGCTTCCTCGGCGGCGTCCTCTCGGTGGTGCTGCTGGCGATCGCCAAGACGACGGTCGTCGACCCGCTGTCCGACCGCTTCGCCCTGCTGGCCGCGCCCGACACGATCGACTTCCCGCTGCTGGTCGTCTTGCTGCTGCTCGCGTGCGTCGCCGTTTCGGCGATCGGGAGCGGCATCACGCTGCGCCGCTTCCTCCGCGTTTAGCGGCCGCTTAGGGCCCTCTCACTACCCTCACTTACCGTGCGAACCGCGGTCCCCGTCGTCTTTGCCGCCGTCCTGGCCCTGGCGGCCGGCATCTACCTGGGCGGACACCCGGGCAGCCTGCCCGGGCCGGTTCGCGACGCCCTCGTCCAGGACGATCGCGCGCTGCGCTCCGAGATCGTCGAGACGATCAAGGACAACTTCTACAAGCCCGTCAGCGAGTCGAAGCTCGACGACGGGTCGCTCAACGGCATCGTCGACTCGCTCGACGACCCCTACTCCCACTACCTGACCCCGAAGCAGGCGGACGCGTTCCAGGAGTCCGTCTCGGGCCAGTTCGAGGGCGTCGGGATGAGCGTCGAGAAGGACAGCCGCGGTCTGCGCGTGCTGAACGTGTTCGACGGCTCGCCCGCGTCCGACGCCGGCATCCGCAAGCAGGACCTGATCCTCGCCGTCAACGGACGCTCGATCGCCGGGCTCAGCAGCGACCTCGCCACGAGCCGGATCAAGGGTCCGGCGGGGACGAAGGTCGAGCTCGAGGTGTTCACGCCGGGGAGCTCCGACAGTCGCACCGTTCACGTCGAGCGCGAGCGCATCCACGTGCCGGTGGCGACCGGCCGCGTCGTGGAGCGCGACGGCCGCAAGATCGGCGTCGTGAAGCTGCTCAGCTTCAGCGAGGGCGCCCACGGCGTGCTGCGCCGCCAGGTCGACAAGGTGCTCGGCCAGGGTGCTCAGGCGATAGTGCTCGACCTGCGCGGCAACGGCGGCGGGCTGCTCAACGAGGGCGTGCTGGTCGCGAGCATCTTCATCGAGGACGGCCGAATCGTGTCGGTGCGCGGGCGCGCCCGGCCCGAGCGAGTCGAGAACGCCCAGGGCGACGCGATCGACGCGGACATCCCGGTCGTCGTGCTGGTCGACGGCGGCAGCGCGAGCGCCTCCGAGATCGTCACCGGCGCGCTGCGCGACCGCGATCGCGCGACCGTGGTCGGCACCCACACGTTCGGCAAGGGCCTGGTCCAGGAGGTCGAGACGCTCTCCAACGGCGGCTACCTCGACCTGACCGTCGCCAACTACTACCTGCCCGGCGGCAAGACGATCTCGAAGGGCGGCCTGAAGCCCCAGGTCAAGGCCGTCGACAACCCCAAGACGAAGCGCGACGAAGCGCTCCCGGTGGCGCTCGACGTCCTAGCCGCCAAGCTGTGAGCGCAGCCGTCCGGGGCCGTCCGGTCCGGCGTCTCGACCAGCCCCTCGTCGCCGTGCTCGAGAAGCAGGGCCGATTCCTCGTCGCCGAGCCGCTGTTCGGGCACGGGCCGCGCACCGCTGTCGAGCGCGGTGGCGCGGGAGCGGGCGACCTCGTGCTGGTCGGCTCCGGCAAGCGCGGGGCGCGTGTGCTCCGCCGGCTCGGCCGGCCCGACGTCGCGCGCGACGTGCTCGAGGGACTGATGCTCGACCGCGGCCTGCGGCGCAGCTACGCCCGCGCAGCCACGGCCGAGGCCGAGGGCGCCGCCGACGACCCCTACGCGGCCGATGCCCGCGTCGACCTGACCGAGCTGCCGACCTTCACGGTCGACCCCGACGACGCAAAGGACTTCGACGACGCGATCTCGGCCCGCCGCGAGGACGGCCATGTGCGCCTGTGGGTGCACATCGCCGACGTGACGGCCTACCTGCGGCCGGGCGGGCCACTCGAGCGCGAGGCGCTGCGGCGCGGCACCAGCGTGTACGTACCGGGCGCCGTCGAGCCGATGCTGCCCGAGGCGCTCTCGAACCGGGCCTGCTCGCTGAGGCCGGGGGAGGAGAAGCTCGCCGTCACCGTCGAGATGGAGGTGCACGGCACGGACGTCCGCAAGGTGTCCTTCCACCGCTCGCGCGTTCGCAGCGACCGGCGCTTCACCTACGGCGAGGTCGACGCGATCTTCGCGGGCCGCGAGCGCGCCGGCGAACAGACAGATGGCCTTGCCACCGCCCGGGAGGTCGCACTCGCGCTGGCCGCGCGGCGCGAGTCGGTCGAGATCGGCGCCGGCGAGCCGGTCTTCGAGTTCGACTCGGAGGGGCACGTGACCGCCGTGCGCTACGAGGAGCAGACCGAGTCACACCGGATGATCGAGCAGCTGATGGTGCTGGCCAACGAGCAGGTGGCCGGCTACCTGGCCGACCAGCGGCTGCCGACCCTCTACCGCGTGCACGAGCGGCCTGACCCGCCGTCGGTCGCGTTCCTGTGCGAGCAGCTGGCCGACCTCGAGATCCCGACGCCGCCCGTGCCGAAGCACATGACGCCTCAGCAGGCGGCTGAGCTGGCCGCCGAGGTGTCGCGGATCGTGGCGCGCGAGTCGGGCGGGCGGATCGCGTTCGGCACGCTCGTGCTGCGTGCGCTCAAGCAGGCCTACTACTCGCCCCGCAACCTCGGCCACGCCGGCCTCGGCAGCGCGCGCTACTGCCACTTCACCTCGCCGATCCGGCGCTTCCCCGATGTGGTCGCCCACCGCGCGCTGCTCCAGGGGCTCGGCATCGACCACACCGCCGCGCCGGCGCATGAGCTCGACGAGGTCGGGGTTGAGTCCTCGGAGACCGAGCGCGCGGCGATGAAGGTCGAGCGCTCGGCCGACGACGTCTGTCTGGCGTTCCTGCTCGAGCGGCGCTTGGCCGAGCAGCGCGACGCCAGCTTCGAGGGCGAGGTCGTCGGGCTGATCGAGAAGGGCGCGTTCGTGCGCTTCGGCGAGGAGGGCTTCGAGGGGCTGCTGCCGAGCCGCCGACTCAAAGGCTGGTGGACCCTGAACGAGCTCGGCACGGCGCTCGAGCACGAGGGATCGAGGCGCCGGCTGCGCCTCGGCGACCGCGTCGAGGTAGCGGTCGACCGGGTCGAGACGGCGCGCGGGCGGGTCGACCTGTCGCCCGCCGATGCATACTCGTAGGTCCTGATGGCGAAGAAGCGCAAACGCAAGGCCGCGGCCGGCGACGTGGCGACCAACCGCCAGGCCGCCTTCCGCTACAACCTGCTCGAGCGGCTCGAGGCGGGCATCGTGCTCCAGGGCTCGGAGGTGAAGTCGCTGCGCAACGGCTCCGTCCAGCTCAAGGACGCCTACGCCGAGGTCAGCGACGGCGAGGTCTGGCTGCGCAACATGCACATCGCCCCCTACGAGCCGGCGCGCGACAACCACGACCCCGAGCGCCCGCGCAAGCTGCTGCTGCACAAGCGCGAGATCGATCGCCTAATCGGCAAGACCGCCGAGAAGGGCCTGACGATCGTGCCGACGCGCGTCTACTTCAGCGGCCCGCGCGCGAAGGTCGAGCTGGCCGTTGCCTCGGGCAAGCAGGTCCACGACAAACGGCGAGCGATCAAGGAGCGCGACGTGCGGCGCGAGATCGACCGCGCGCTGTCGGAGCGCTAGCCGAGGCCGCGGTCGGCGGCCCAGCGCGTCAGCTCGTGACGGCTCGACAGCTGGAGCTTGCGCAGCACCGACGAGACGTGCGCCTCCACGGTCTTGGGTGAGATCTCCAGCCGCAGCGCGATCTCCTTGTACATGTAGCCGCGGGCGATGTGCTGGAGCACCTCGCGCTCGCGCGGCGTGAGCAGGTCGAGCTCGGTCTCGGGCTG
>JBQGCL010000098.1:0-13901 GCA_052038485.1 Thermoleophilaceae bacterium
CCGAGGACGACAACGTCGCCGCCATCGGCAGCCTCCTTCGCGATGGTCACGGCCTCCTCGATGCCGACGTCCACGAAGCGCCCGGTGACGCCCTTGACGACTGGCGGGCTGGCCGGTGGATCGTGGCGCAAGACGAAGAACGGTCCCTGGAAGGCGCCGCCGTAGAACCCCGGTTGCAGGCGATCCTCCACGTCCTGCGTTCGCCTGCCGACCAGGAGGGCCCCGGTCGAGGAGACGACCTCGTCGACGGTCTCACCCGATCCGGCGTCCATCCCGAGGGCCCAACTCATGTCGTCGTTCGGGCCCGCGATGAAGCCGTCGAGGCTCATCATCGTGTGCCAGAGCAGCTTGCCCACTGTCGATCTCCTTTCTCGAACCCATCCAGCCTTCTGACCCGGATCGCCAGCCGAACTCATCGCACCCCGAGCGCCCATCGCGTTGGGTTGCGCGAGTCGCTTACGGCCCGGCCAGGCTCGCCGTGTTGAGTCCGTGGCCGCCGTCGACTCGGATCACCGTGCCGGTGATGTAGGCGGCCACCGGCGAGAGCAGGAAGGCGACCGTCCCCGCGAGTTCCGCGGGCTCGCCGATTCGGCCGAGCGGCAGCGTCCCGCTCAGCGCTTGCTTGGCCGCCTCGGGTAGGGCCCGCACCTTGGGTGTGGCGATCAGCCCCGGCATCACCACGTTGCAGCGGATGCCATGGCGTCCCCACTCGGCGGCGAGCGTCCGGGCCATGCCCACCAATCCCGCCTTCGCCGCCGTGTAGGCGACCTGGCCGGGGAGGCCCGTCTCGGCGGAGGCCGACGAGACGATCACGACTCGGCCGTCGCCCGATTCGCGCAGCGGCTCGAAGGCGGCCTGCACGACGTTGAACGCCCCCGTCAGGTTCGTCTCCACGTCCTTCTGCCAATCCGCCTCTGGGAAGCGTTCGGCTCGGTGGATCGTGTCCACCACGCCGGCGTTTGCCACGACGGCGTCGCAGCCGCCCAGCTGCTCGACCAGCGTCGCCACGCCCGTGTTGACCGCCTGGCGGTCACGCACGTCGAAGTCGTCCACGTCGCACCCCGCGACCGTGCACCCCAGGGTCTCAAGCAGCTCCACCGTCGCTTCGCCGATGCCGCCCCGCGCCCCCGTGACGATCACTCGCCGGCCGGCCGGTGTGAGCGCGCTAGCTCCGCTCGAGCCCATAGCGCTCCCAGTGGCGGTCGGGGATGTCGGCGGGGTCCTTGTACCAGTACCAGGTGCAGGGATCGTGGTCGAAGTCGCCGGGCGGGTCGCTCGGGTAGACCGGGTAGCCGATCCACCGCATCGGGAGCGTCTCGTTCATGAACGTGCAGTGCGTGCAGTAGATCGGGAAGCCCTTGCGGCCGTAGGCCCAGTCGTGCTCTCCCTCCATCAGCGCGTGCCCGTGCTCGCCCTCGTAGCGGCCCATCCGCCAGAGCCGCTGCCCCGAACCGCACGGGTTCATCCGGAAGGTCACCTTCTCGTCGTCTTCCTCGACCGTGAAGGCGCCCGGGTGGGGCCCGGTTCCGCTGCACGAGTGCGCCCTCCACGTGGCGGCCAGCAGCTCGACGATCTCCCGCCGCGGGCGCTTGTCGATCGCCTCCACGCTGCGCTTCCAGTAGCGCTCCATCGCCCATCGCTGCGACTCCCCGACCGCCTCCTCGCCGCACTGCTCCTTGATCCACGACAGCTGCGCCGCGATGCCGTCGACCATCATGTCGTGCAGGAAGCGCCACTCGTTCTTCATCGCCTCGCACAGAGCCTTGGCTCCATCGAGGTCGCCGGCCTCGATCGCCTCGATCGCGCGGTCCATCGTCGGACGCGACATCTCGGTCAGCTCCTCGTCGCTAAACCAGCGTTCGGTCATCCCGACTCCTCTCAGCTCGTCGCCACGGGCGACATCGTCCACTCATGCCGACCGGCTGCTCGAGGAGCGCACCGGTCGCACCGAGTGGATCTTCCCTTCGGCGCGATGGCCGCACTCAGCCAAGCGGCAGCGGTGCGCCGTGCTCCGACTCCGGGCGTGGCCCGAAGATGCGGCGCTCGCTCTCCTCGATCGGTACGTCGTTGATGCTCGCCTCGCGGCGGCGCATGTATCCCTCGTCGTCGAACTCCCACTGCTCGTTGCCGTAGCTGCGCCACCACTGCCCCGACGAGTCCCGGCTCTCGTACTGGAACCTCACGGCGATCCGGTTGCCCTCGAACGCCCACAGGTCCTTGCGCAGCGCGTAGTCCAGCTCGCGCTCCCACTTGCGCGTCAGGAACTCCACGATCGCCGCGCGGCCGGCGAAGAACTGGTCTCGGTTGCGCCACTGCGAGTCCTCCGTGTACGCACCCGCGACCCGCTCCGGGTCCCGCGTGTTCCACGCGTCCTCCGCCGCCTGGACCTTCTGGCGGGCGGTCTCCTCCGTGAACGGCGGTACGGGCGGTCGCATGGCCGAAGGATACGATCGCCCTCGTGGTGTTTCGGCCTGGCACCCATCGCGTCGGTCCTGACGACGGTTCGCTGCAGGTGCGCACCTACAGGGAGGGCTTGGCGCAGAAGGTCGGCCACGACCTCATCATCGACGTAGGGAAGTGGGACGCTGTCGCCGAGGTCGGCGAGGACGGCGCGCTCTCGGCCGTCCAGCTCGCCGCCGACCCTCGCTCCCTCCAGGTGCGCGAGGGCTTGCGCGGTGTCAAGCCGCTATCCGACAAGGACCGTGCCGGCATCCGCGGCACCATCGACGATCAGATCCTCGGGGGACGGCCGATCGCCTTTCGCTCGACCGCGGTTGAGTCCGGCGACGGTGCCCTGACCGTCCACGGCGATCTCGAGCTCGCGGGGACCACCCGCCCCGCGACCTTCGCCCTCAGCGCCGCTGCGGACGGCCGCATCAGCGGCACGCTTTCGCTGACCCAGAGCGAGTGGGGGATCAAGCCCTACCGGGGCATGATGGGCGCGCTCAAGGTGCGCGACACCATCGAGGTCGTCCTAGACGTCCCGCTCCCGTCCGGCTGAATCCCGTGCCAGCCACGCGCTGAGCAGCGCGCCGCTGGTCGCCGCCCCGAGAACACCCGGGAAGACAACCGGGCGCAGATGAGTGCGGGCGAGCAGGGCCGCGGCCGCGTCGACGCCGTCGACCACGGCCGACGCCTCGAGCCAGCCGCGCGTCGGCGCCTCGCGGTTGAGGGCGGCCTGGAGCCCTAGCCCGAGTGCGAGGTCGCGGGCGCCGATCATGCGCACGAACAGGCGCATCCCGCCCTCGTCGCTGCCGGTGATCGTGCGCGCCATTACCCCCGGCGCAAGCAGCGACACGACGCCGAAGCCGATCCTTGCCTGCGCCAGCGTGATCGCCAGGACCCGTTCGGGCATCGCGCGATCCTACGAGATCGACATCGGCGCCCACGATGCGGCGATACTGCCCGCCGTGAGCGACCCGGACCGACGCCGGCGGAGCCGTTCCGGCCAGCTCCGGGACGCGCTGGTCTGGGGGATCGCCCTGGGTGCTGCCGGCGGCGCGGTGCTGGGCGACGCGATCGACGGGGTCGGGCCTGCCGTCGGTGCGGTGGTCGGCGCGGCTGTCTTCACGCCTGCCGAGGTGCTCACCACGATCAGCAGGGGCGAGGCCCAGATCAAGCCGATCTGGCAGCGCATCTTCGCCACCGCCCTGCTGATGGCCCTGCTCGGCTGGCTGCTCGGTCTGATCTACGGCGAAGACGAGGCCCTGCTCACCGCGATCATCTCCGGTGGGCTGCTCGGTCTATTCGGGCTGCGCCCGTGGAAGGTGGCCATCGGGCTCGCCATCGGCGTCGCGCTGGGCCTGCTCTTCGAGGCCCTCGACCCCGTTCCCGATTCCGCGCTGGTGGCGGCCGCGGTGGCGGTCGTCTACCGGACGGTCGCCGCGATCGCCTATCGCGACAGGCCGCTCGTCCGCGTGATGGCGGAGGAGGTGCCCGCCGCGGAGCTGCGCTACGTGGTGCCCTTCGAGGCGCGCTCGCGGTACGTCGGCGCCGACTACGTCGAGCAGCTCGCCAAGGTCCGCGGCGGCACCTTCCGCCGCAATCCGCCCGACGTCGGAATCCTCGCCTCGCTCGACAGCCTGAACGGGCCGACGTTCGAAGCCGGGCGTGTCCACCCGCTGATCCGCGAGTTCTACGAGCACACGAGCCGCTTCAAGCTGTCGATCGTCCCCGAGTGGCGGCGCTGGATGAAGCCCGGCTACGAGCTCTTCAAGCTGGTGGTCGCGCGGCCGCTCGGGCAGGCGACGATCCCGTCCAACATCGAAGAGGCCCAGCGGGGGATGGTCAGCACGATCGACACGATCTCCCTCGACGGCGGCGACGAGATCGACATCAGGGGCTGGATCCGGACGTTCGCGGACTCAGGCAAGCCGATCTACGTCGGCATCTACACGAGCTTCAGGCACGAGGACCGCGGCTACGTGAGCGTCGGGTTCCCGATACCGAGCGCCAACTTCACCGCCACGCTCCTCCCCGAGAACGTCGGGGAGCACGACTTCGTGCTCACCTCGCGGACCGAGCTTCCATTCCCCGGCCACTACCTGAGCTCGGTCGACAGCGAGAGAGACGCGTTGACCGTTCTCAAGCTGCTCTATTTTCAGGAACGCATCTACGTGCACGTCGTCGACGGCGAGCTGAAGACGGAGCACAGCTTCTACCTCGCCGGCCAGCGGTTCCTCACCCTTCACTACGAGATCGAACGGCCAGAGGGATGACCACACGCGAGGACTGGGAGTGCGTGATCGTCGGCGGCGGGGTGGCCGGCCTCAGCGCCGCGATGGTCCTCGGCCGGGCTCGCCGGCGGACGCTGCTGTTCGACCGCGGGGGCCAAAGCAATCTTGCCGCCGCCCACGTCGGAGGGCTGCTCGCCCTGGACGGCACGCCGCCGGACGAGCTCTACGCCCGCGCGCGGGACCAGTTGGCTGCCTACGACTCCGTCGTCACCCGCGACGCCGAGGTTGTCGACGCGCGCGTCGACGGCGACGGGTTCGTCATGGCCCTCGGAGATGCCGACGAGGAAGTCCGGACGCGGTCGCTGGTCCTGGCCACCGGGATGGACTACGAGGTCCCCGACGTGCCGGGCTTTCGCGAGCATTGGGGCGGCGCCGTCTTCCACTGCCCGTTCTGCCACGGCTGGGAGGTCCGCGACCGCCGCCTGGTCGTGTACGCGGAGGCCGAGATGGCCGAGCGCTTGGCTGCGCTGGCGCGCGGGTGGAGCAGCGACGTGGCTGTCGTCGATCCCGCCGAGGTGTCCGGCCTGCGCATCGACGATGGGACGGTCCGTGCGGTGGTCCGGCACGACGGATCCGAAGTCGCTTGCGACGCGGTCCTCGTGCACGCTCCGCTGCGCCGTCGCGGCAACTTGGCGGAGAGCCTCGGTCTCGAGCTGAACGAGCAGGGCCTGGTCGCGGCCAACGCTCTCGGCTATACGAGCGTGCCCGGCGTGTACGCCGCGGGTGACCTGGCGGTCGCTCCGCAGCAGGTGGCCATCGCGCTCGGCAGCGGTCATGCGGCCGGACTCGCCGTGGTACGCGAGCTGTTGCTCGGCCGGCCGGGCAGCTGACTCAGGGCGGCGCTACGTCGTCTTGACCACGTAGACCGAGCACGGCGCCTTGTGGGTCACCGTGTTCGGGACGCTGCCGAGCACGCGGCGCTGCATCCCGCGGTTGCCGATCACCAGCAGGTCCGCGCCACAGTCCTCGGCCAGCCGGATCAGCACGTCGGCGGGATCGCCCTCCTCGGCCATCGTGGTGCAGTCGACCTTCTGATTCCGGAGCTCCTGCTCGGTTCTGGTCAGCATCTCCCGCACCCGGGCGTCGTTGTCGAACACCCACTGGAGCTCCTCGGAGCCGCTCGTCGGTTCCCTCTGGCGATCCGGCCCCTGAAAGGCGCTCAGCAGGACGAGCTTGGCGTCGAAGCGTCGTGCGATCTCCACGGCGGCTTCGACGGCCACCGCCGCGGTCGCCGATCCGTCTGTTCCCACAGCCACGGTCGAGAGCATCGGTGCGCGAGCCTCCCAAACCGGCGCGCCAAAGTCCACCGACGAGCCCGCCCGGGGTAAGCAAGTCATGTGAGCACGCAGGTGATCGCTTTCGACGTCAACGAGACGCTCCTCGACCTGAGTCCGCTCGACAGCGTGTTCGAAGAGCTGTTCGGGGACGCCTCGGTACGCGCGCAGTGGTTCGCGCAGATGCTCCAGGTCGGCTTCGTCGGGGCGATCACCGACCGCTACGTCGACTTCACCACCGCGCAGCGCGCGGGGCTCGACATGCTGGCGCAGCGGCGCGGCGTCGAGCTCTCCTCGGGCGACGCCGACCGCGTGGCCGCGACCATGCGCGCCCTGCACGCTCACCCCGACGTGCCCGATGCCCTGGCGCGGCTGAGGGCAGGCGGACACCAGCTCGCCGCGCTGTCGAATTCCCCGCCTCACGTCGAACAGGCGCAACTCGCCCACGCCGGACTGACCGATCGCTTCGATGCGATCCTCTCGGCCGACACGGTCCGGGCGTTGAAGCCGCGGCGCGAGCCCTACGAGCTCGCCGCCCGCACGTTCGGACTCACCACCGCGGACGTGACGCTGGTCGCAGCGCACGCCTGGGATATCGCAGGGGCGCACGCGGCCGGATGCCGCACGGCCTTCGTCGGCCGGCCGGGCATGCCTCGCAACCCGATCGATCCGGACCCGCACCTCGTCGGCGCCGACCTCGGCGAGATCGCCGACCTCATCCTCGCGGGCTGAGCGGGCCGGGCAGCAGCCCCTCGGATCGCAGCCACTGCTCGCTTCGACGCATTCCCTCGTCGAGCCCGACCGCCGGCCGGTAGCCGAGCTGTGAGCGCGCCTTCTCGATCGAGTATGTGCCGCTGCGCGTGAAGTAGCGGATGGCCGCGGGCGTCACCTCGCTGTCGCGCCGCAGCCGCGCGACCACGGCCCCCAGCGGGACCACGAGCGGGGTGGGCCCACTGGGGACGCCTCTGCGGCCGAGCATGCGGGCGTAGTGGCCGAAGAACTCGCGCGTCTCGGCCGGACGGTCGCCCGTCAGCGTGAAGATCTGCCCGGCCGCCTCCGGGCGCGAGGCCGCGAGCAGCACCCCGTCGACGAGGTCGTCGACGTACACCGGGCTGAGCAGGCCCTTGCCCATCGCGGGAAGCACTATCCGGCGCGCCGCGATCTCGCGCACCGGCGTCACCGTCCAGAAGTAGGACCCGGGGCCGTACACGTCGCCGGGCCGCACCACCGTGCAGGCGACCTCGCCGGCGGCGTGGGCCGCGAGCACGACCTGCTCGCTGGCGACCTTCGTGTCCACGTACGGCACGCCGTTCGGGCGAACGGGATGGCGCTCGTCCACCGTGCCCTGGAAGTCGAACCCGAAAGTGACGATCGACGAGAAGTGAACGAAGCGCTCCGCGCCCGCGCGGGCGGCGGCGTCGAGCGCGTTGCGGGTCCCGAGCACGTTCGCCTGCCAGAAGGCGTCCGCGTCGTCGCCCATCCCGACCATCGCCGCGGTGTGGACGACGAGCTCGGCGCCGCTCGCCGCCTCCTGCCAGCCACCGGCTTGTCGCAGGTCGCCCGCCACGACCCCGAGCGACGCGTCCTCGCGCTGGTCAACGCCGGCGACCTCGGCTCCCGCGGCCCGGTAGCGCTCGGCCACCCGCCGGCCGATGAAGCCGAGCGCGCCTGTGATGAACACCCGCCGAGGCGCAGCCAGGTCGCCCACGGGTGTCAACCCTACGGCTCGCCGGCCCCCTCCGCGAGCAGCCGCTCGAGGTTGACCACGAGGCTCCGCCAGCCGGACTCGGCGTTGCCGCGTATCTCGTCCGAGTACGGGCCGTCGGTGATCGTCATCCGGCAGCCGCCGGCCTCGGCCTCGAAGGTCGCCCGGGTGATCGTCGCCTCGACGATCCCGGCCTCGGGGATCGGCTCGCTGCGAAGCACGATCAGCTCGGGCACGACGAGCTCGACGTAGGTGGCGCGCAGGTCATAGCTCGTCCCGCTCGGATCGACCATCGTCAGCTCGAAGCGGCCACCCACCCGCGGGTCGACCAGGACCGACTCGCGCGGGATCGACAGCCCCTCGGGCGCCCACCAGCGCGCGACCTGCTCGGGGTCGGTCCAGGCTTCGAAGACCGCTTCCGGCGAGGCGTCGTAGAGGTGGGAGATCTCGAGGTCAGCCATCGCGCTCCTTCAAGTGTGTGCCGAGACGTTCCATCCGCCCGCGCCAGACGGCGCGCGACCACTCGATCCACGCGTCCGCTTCTTCGAGCGGCTCGAGTCGCAGCGCGGTCGGGCGGGCCTGCGCCACGCGGCGGCGCGAGATCAGCCCGGCTCGCTCCAGCACCTTCAGGTGCTTGGAGATCGCCGGCTGGCTGATCGCAAACGGCTCGCCGAGCTCCTTGGCCGTCGCCTCACCCTCGGCGAGACGGGCGATGATCTCGCGCCGGGTGGGGTCGGCGAGCGCCCCGAAGATCAAGCTGAGCTGGTCGGTTGCCATCGATCTTTGATAACTGTTTGGTTATCAACCCTACCGCTTCGGGAGGACGAGATGGCAAAGGTGGTCGCGGACATGTCGATGTCGCTGGACGGATTCGTCGCGGGTCCGAACGACAGGATCGACGAGGTCTTCGCGTGGATGATGGCCGGCGACGTCACGGTCGAAACCGAGAACCCCGAGCTCGGGATCAAGACCGATGAGGCCAGCGCGAAAGAGATCGAGAACTGGTCGAACATCAAGGCGCTCGTCATCGGCCGGCGGACGTTCGATCTCGCCGACGGCTGGGGCGGCACGCATCCGGTCGGAGTCCCCGTCTGGATCCCCACCCACAACCCCCCGGACGGCTGGGACGACGCCCCGTTCACGTTCGTCACCGAGGGCGTGGAGGAGGCGGTCCGGCAGGCGAGCGAGCACGCGGGCGACGGGGTCGTGGGGGTCGCCGGTCCGGACGTGGCGATGCAGTGCCTGAATGCCGGCATCCTCGACGCGGTCCGGGTCAGCCTCGCGCCGTACCTGCTGGGCGAGGGGGTTCCCTACTTCGCCCGCCTGGAGAGCGGCCCGGTGAAGCTCGCGCAGCAACGGGTGGTCGAGGGCAAGGGCGTCACCCACCTCCTGTACGAGGTCGAGCGCTAGCCGATCCGCTCCTCCACGGCATCAGCCTCGAGCAGGCGGCGGCCCGCGCTCGCGGCTGACCGTCCCTCGAAGAGGGTGTATACCTGCCTGGTGGCGAGCGTCTCGTACACCCGCATGGCCGACATGACCGCGGCCGACCTCGAGCTCGTCAACGCCGACCAGGACGAGGAGGCCCGTGAGCTGCCGGACCGGTTGATGCGGGCGGTCGCCGAACTGGAGCGGTTCCAGGGGCCGCTCAAGGTCAGCCGGCTCGAGCACTCGCTGCAGTCGGCCACGCGCGCCTACCGGGCCGGGAAGGACAAGGAGTACGTGGCTGCGGCGCTGCTCCATGACATCGGCGACGCGCTCGCGCCCTACTCGCACGGCGAGATGGTCGCCGGGGTGCTGCGCCCGTTCGTGAGCGAGCGCGTCTGCTGGATCGTCCAGAAGCACGCGCTCTTCCAGAGCTACTACTACGCCCACCTCGACGGAGGCGACCGCAACGCCCGCGACAAGTACCTCGACCACCCCTTCTACGACGACTGCGTCGAGTTCTGCGAGCACTTCGACCAGAACTGCTTCGACCCCGATTACGACGCGCTGCCGCTCGAGTTCTTCCGGCCGATCGTGGAAGAGGTCTTCCGGCGGCCGCGGCACGCCGCCGACGACATGCCCACCGCCTAGCCGTGGCCTCGGCACGCGAAGCGGTCGAACTCCTCCACGAGACCTACGGGGCTCACCGCGGTCACCGCGCGGTGCATGCCAAGGGCGTCGTCTGCCGCGGAACGTTCACGGCGACACCCGAAGCCGCCCGGCTCACCCGCGCCGCGCATCTGCAGGGTGAGCCGGTAGAGGTCACCACACGCTTCTCGAACGGCTCCGGCAACCCGAGCAGCCGGGACTTCGTCCAAGACGGGCGCGGGATGGCTGTGAAGTTCTATCTCGCCGACAGCTCCCGCACGGACATCGTGGCCCTCAACCTGCCGCGGTTCTTCGTGCGCACCCCCGAGGACTTCATCTCGTTCACGCGCGCGAGCAAGCGACTACCGGTCATCAACCAGCCGGGCCCGCGCTTCGGGCTGTACCTCGTGAGGCACCGCGAGGCGCTGCCGGCGGTGCGCGCCTTCCTGGCTCTCAAGCCACCCGCCAGCTACGCACGTCTGCGCTACAACGCCCTCCACGCGTACCAGTGGCTCAACGCCGATGGCGCCGAGCGCTACGTGCGCTACAGCTGGCTGCCCGAAGCCGGCGAGGCCACGATCTCCGGCGCCGAGGCGAAAGCGGCGGGTGCGGACTACCTCCAGGAGGAGATCGTCGAGCGCCTCGGACGCGAGCCCGTCCGGTTCCGCCTCCAGGTCCAGCTCGCCGAAGAGGGCGATCCAACCGCCGACCCGACCGCGGTGTGGCCCGAGCGGCGCGAGACCGTGGTGGTCGGCACGATCGAGCTCACCGAGCTCGAGACCGGACGCGACACCGGCGGCGACATCCCCGTCTTCGATCCGACGCGCCTGACCGACGGCATCGAGCTCTCGGACGATCCGATCCCGCGCTTCCGCTCGCAGGCCTACTCCGTGTCGGTCGAGCAGCGCTCCGGCGTCTCCCGACCGGCGGAGCTCGACGCCTAGCCGCGGCGGCGGTAGGTCACCTTCAGGTCGTCCTGCCACTCGCCGGGCGCCTCGGCGAGCTGGAAGACGCCCTCGAAGGCGTCGGGCCCGATCTTGGCCTCGTAGCGCTGGTCGAATCCGGGGGCGTCGCGCCACATGCGCAACACGCCGTCCTCGAGCGAGATGCCGTACGTCCGGCGCACGCCGCGCGAGTCGAAGTACTCCATCGCCAGCCCGTCGCCCTGCTCGGGCGCGCCGATGACGCACAAGCCGTCGGGGAACAGCTCGTGCTGGGCGTGCGAGCGCATGATCAGGTAGTGGCCGCCCTCGAGCCACTCGAATGTGACGTCGCCCTGCACGACCTCGTCGACCAGCCGGTGCTTCGCCTCGGTGTCCCAGGTGCCGATCAGCGCGTCGAACGGTTCGAGGGCCGGGTCTCGGTCGCTCATGTCAGAGGACCATAGACTCGCGGCGATGCCGGTTCACCTCTTCGCCGGGCTGCGCGTGCGGGACTTCGAGGCGGCCCGGGCGTGGTACGAGCGGCTGCTGGGCGAGCCGGCCTTTCTGCCACATGACGCCGAGGCGGTCTGGACGCTCGGCGAGGGTCGTTCCGTCTACATCGTCGAGCACCCCGACGGTGCCGGCAGCTCGGTCGTGACGCTGTTCGTCGACGACCTCGACGCGCGCGTGACCGAGATCGCCGCTCGCGGGCTGGAGCCCGACGACTGGGAGACCTACTCCAACGGCGTCCGCAAGGTGACCTACCGCGACCCCGACGGCAACGAGGTCGGGTTCGGCGGCGAGCCGAGCGGCTAACGCCGCCCGCGTGCCACCGTGTCGTCGGTCGAGAAGTCGAACTCGTCGAGCTGCTCGTAGATCGCCCGCACGGTCGTCGACTCGATCACCTCGTCGATGCGGTCGTGGCGGAGCGCCTCCTGGTCGGCCAGCCGGACCATCGCCTCGTCGAGTGCCTCGCGGCTCGGCAGGTCGACGAACCCGATCGTGAGGATCTCGCGCTCGTCGCTGACGCTCCGCGCGGTGATCGGCCCGCGGCCGCCGAAGCCGAAGCCCTTGTCCGGATACCAGGCGTCGATGAAGTCCTCGTAGGTCTTGCCATCTCGGAGCCGGCGTATCAGCACGGCGATGAACATCGCGCCTCCTCTAGGCGTTAGAAGTTCGCGTATGGATATCTCGTACGCCACGCCCACGACTCTCGACTCGCCCGAGCACGCGCTCATCGCCGAGGAGTTGGGCTACAAGCGTGCGTGGTTCTACGACACGCCCCAGCAGAGTCCGGACATCTGGATGGCGCTGGCGCTGGCCGCGGAGCGGACCGAGCGGATCGGGCTCGGCCCGGGCGTCCTCGTGCCGTCGCTTCGCCATCCGATGGTCAACGCCGCCGGGACGGCCGCGCTGGAGGCCCTTGCGCCCGGTCGCGTGGTGGTGTCGTTCGGGACCGGGTTCACCGGCCGGCGGGCGATGGGCATCCCGCGCCCGATCAAGTGGGCGTACGTGGCCGACTACATCCGGGCCTACCGCGGGCTCCTGAGGGGCGAGACCGTGGAGTGGGAGGGAGCGCGGATGCGAATGCTGCACCCGGACGGTCATGCCGCGCCTCGGCCGGTCGACGTGCCCGTGCTGATCGGAGCCCAGGGGCCGAAGGGCCAGGCCGTGGCGAAGGAGCTCGCCGACGGTCTGTTCACGGTGGCGGCGGTGCCGGACTTCGCCAAGGAGTTCGCCTGGGTGCCGCACCTGGTCTGGGGGACGGTGTTCGAGGACGGGGAGGAGCCGACCTCGGACCGGGTACGCGAGGCAGGTGGCCCCGGAACGGTGGTCGCACTCCACGGCGTCTACGAGTACAACGGTCCCGTCGCCGAGATGCCGGGCGGCGCGGCCTGGCTGGCGGAGATCGAGCGCGTGCCGGAGGCGGATCGGCATCTCGCTGTGCACGAGCAGCACTGCGTCGGCCTGAGCGACGCGGACACCGCGGCGTGGGAGGGGGGCGCGCACTCGCTGCTCGCCGCCGTAACGGTCAGCGGCAGCCGCGACGAGGTCAACGAGCGGCTCGCCGCGCTCGCCGAGCAGGGCGTCACGGAGATCGTCTACCAGCCGGCGGGGCCGGACATCCGGCGCGAGCTCGAGCGGTTCATGGAGGCGGCGACAGGTACGTCCCAAGCAGCTCGGTGACGGTGGCCACGGACTCCTCGGGTCCGAGCCCTTGGTCGCGTAGCGCTTCCCAGGTGTTCAGGTCGACCAGGGCGCGCGCGACCGAGCGGTCGCGTGGCGTGGCGTCCAGCGGCCCGAGCGCGGCGTCGACCAGCGCGCTCAGCGCCGCCTCGATCTGGTCGCGATCGTGGGCGACGCGTGGGTGGACGTCGGCCTCGCTGCGGATCGCGCGCAGTGCCGCGGCGCCGCGCTCGTAGATCGCAAACGTCTCGCGAACGAGCCGCTCGATGCGCTCGGCCGGCTCGGCGGTGTGCTCGAAGAGCGCCGGGACCGCGGCCGGCTCGGGAAGCGCGATCGCGCGCATGGTCAGCTCGCCGCACGCTGGGATGAGCTCCTCGAGCGACGGGAAGTGGCGGTAGACCGTGCCCACGCCGACCCCCGCGCGTGCGGCGATGTCGTCCCAGCCGGTCGCGGCGATGGTCGAGGTCACCGCGCCTCCGGGACTCGAGGCGCCTCTGCACGTCCACTACACCGAGGACGAGGGCTTCTACCTGCTGGACGGCAGCGTGACGATCGTCGTCGGCGAGGAGACCGTCGAGCTCATTCCCGGCCGGCACGCGTTCGGCCCCCGCGACGTCCCGCACAGGTTCACCGTCGGTCCCGACGGCGCCCGGATGATCTGGGTGCTGACCCCCGGTGGCTTCGAGGACCTGATCGAGGAGGCCAGCGTGCCCGCCCAGACGCCGACCGTCCCACCGGCGAGCGTCGTCCCGCCCGAGAACGTCGCCGAGATCGTGCAACGGCACGGCAACGAGGTGCTCGCGAGCCGATAGCGTGCGGGCGTGATCCAGCACGTCTCGTTCGAGGTCAAGCCGGAGCAGGTCGAGGCCTGCGTCGGGTTCTACGAGCTGCTCGGCTTTCGCCGCGTGACCACGCCCGAGGCGCTCGCGAGCTTCGTCACCTGGCTGGAGCGCGACGGCGACCAGTTCCACCTGCTCCAGCTGCCCGAGACCTCTCACATGAACGC